>DYLD01000137.1 GCA_020722315.1 Syntrophus aciditrophicus | reverse complement strand
CGGGGTACCCCGAAAAATCAATAAATGCGCGCTTCAGGCGCCATTTTTCAAAGGTTTCCCTTCCGATAAAATCCGGTGCCTGGATCAGGTACAACCAAAGGAAAAAAGTCTCCTAAAACGCGCTTTTAAAGGTCTTTTGGCGATCGAAAAAATTCCTGAGCGCGAATGAACCGTTTTGGGCAATTGTAGAAACCTCTCTGAAAAAAGGCGTTGGTTCGCAAGACCTAACCCCCAGGCCTACGGTTTTTTTGTGCTCCAGTAGCGGTGTTCCTCCTGGAGGTGATCGACGAGTTCGGCAAACGGCCAGTTTTGATTTTCGTCTGTCAGCAGGCAGAAGATCGGGCGTTGGACGCGTCCATCCCTGCTCGGAAAGTCGGCGAGAAACGTTCTGATTTGTTCGTCGGTAAAACCGATCAGCATCAGGATCTTTGTCGCTTCGTCCGCAAACCGGTTATCGGCTGTGGTTTTCAATAGTTCGCTTATCTTTTCGTTGGTTTTTTCAGTGGCGCTCGTCATGAAGCCCGGAAAACCCAGCGTTCTGTCGGCACATGACTTGATAACAGAGGCATCCTCGCTGTTGTAGCCGTAGACCAGAATTCCCGCCGTTTGCATCCTTTTCTCCCCGCCTTTTTGGTTTCTTCTTAATGGCTGCCGCTGAATATTTCAACAAAAATCGGAAGCAGGGGCCTTTTTAAAAGATAATGATTGAAAAACGGCGCGCGAATCCGGTATGAGAAAAGTGGTGCAAGCACCGAAGAAGACCCAGGGGTTTGCGAAAACTTCTGATCATTTCGTCTGCATCGGAGGGGGAATCGTTAACAGTGTTTGCGAAGGCCCTGCGGCACTACCGGACATCGAATCGCAAAAGGAGTTTTTATGACGACCCGTTCCAACCTGCCTCGACCTGACTGGCATAAGAAAACCGTTGAGCAGGTTTTTGAAGAGCTCGGATCGAGTTCTGCCGGCCTCAGCGAGGAAGAAGCCTCCCGGCGGCTGGAACAATACGGTCCCAACGCGCTGCAGGAAAAGAAAAAACACAGCGCGCTCTCGATGTTTCTCGGACAGTTCACGGACTTCATGATTCTGATTCTGCTCGCGGCGGCTGTCATCTCCGGCGCTATCGGCGAGATTCTCGATGCCGTCATCATTCTCGCGATCGTTTTTCTGAACGCGGTGATGGGTTTTGTCCAGGAGTACCGTGCCCAGAAGGCGATGGAGGCCCTCAAAAAGATGGCCGCGCCGAATGCGATCGTCATCAGGGAAGGGGAACCGAAATCGATACCAGCCGCATTTCTGGTGCCCGGCGATGTCGTTTCTCTGGAGGCGGGCAGCGTGATCCCGGCCGATATGCGTCTTATCGAGGTTGCATTGCTGAAGACAGAGGAGGCCGTGCTGACGGGGGAGTCCCTTCCCGTCGAGAAGGATATCCGCCCGATACAGGAAAATGATCTGCCGCTCGGAGACCGTCGGAACATGGCCTACAGCGGCACGGCGGTTTCTTACGGCAGGGCAAAGGGTGTTGTCACAGCGACGGGGATGGATGCCGAGATGGGGAAAATCGCCGGCATGTTGCAGGAGGAAGAAGAAGTACAGACCCCGCTGCAGAGGAGGCTGACCGCGTTCAGCAAGAAGCTGGCCTGGGCCGTTCTGGCCGTATGCGTTATTGTATTTGTATTCGGGCTGCTCCGGGGTGAGCCGCCGGCACTGATGTTTTTAACCGCGGTTTCTCTTGCCGTCGCGGCAATACCGGAGGCGCTGCCCGCCGTGATCAGTGTGTCGCTGGCGCTCGGTGCGGGAAAGATGGTCAGGCAAAACGCCCTCATCCGGAAGCTCTCGGCGGTGGAAACGCTCGGCTCGGTGACGTATATCTGCTCCGACAAAACCGGAACGCTCACGCAGAACCGGATGACCGTCGAGGAGGTCTATTTTGACGGGAAACTGCTGAAAGCCGGCGACAGTTCTCTCCAAACGACACTCGGAGAAACACTGCTGAGGGGTTTCGTATTAAACAATGATTCCCGGTATCACGATGACGGCTGGCAGGGTGATCCGACCGAAACGGCCTTCTGCGCTCTCGCATTGGTTTATGGTCTGGATAAGCGTAGCCTGGACGAGCAGCACCGCCGGGTGGCCGAGGTGCCTTTCGATTCGGAGCGCAAGCGGATGACGACGATCCATGAAGGATATCTCGCCGGCGAGAACGCGGGAAGGTTTTTTTCCATTACCAAAGGGGCTGTCGAAGGTCTTCTTGAACACTCGAGTATTGTCATGAGTTCCGACCAGACGGGCCGGAACGACAAGCAGAAAATCCGGGACGTCGCCGAGGATATGGCGGCCCGGGGACTGCGTGTACTGGGGCTGGCCGCCAGACAGTGGGATGCCGTTCCCGATGCCCCGGATGCGTCCACAGTAGAAACGGATATGATGTTTATCGGCCTGGCGGGTATCGCCGATCCTCCCCGGGACGAAGCAAAACAGGCTGTAACGGAATGCCGTGAAGCGGGTATTGTACCGGTGATGATTACCGGGGATCACCCCGTCACCGCAGGAAACATTGCGGCGCGTATCGGCATTCTAGAGCCGGGTGCCGGGGAGTTGACAATGACCGGCGTTGAACTCGGGAAGCTTTCCGTGGAGGATCTCGAAAGGCGTGTCGAAGAGATCAGAGTGTATGCGCGGGTGGCGCCGGAACAGAAGCTCCGCATTGTAAAGGCACTGCAGAAGCGTGACCAGTTTGTTGCGATGACGGGAGACGGAGTGAACGATGCGCCTGCGCTCAAGAGGGCGGATATCGGTGTCGCGATGGGGATAACCGGCACGGAAGTTTCTAAGGAAGCCGCCAGCATGATTCTCCTTGATGATAATTTTGCCACGATCGTCAAGGCGGTGCGCGAAGGGCGAAGAATCTTCGACAACATCAGGCGTTTTGTCCGCTATGTTCTGACCTGCAATTCGGGCGAGATATGGACGATATTTCTTGCCCCGTTTCTCGGATTGCCGATACCCCTTCTCCCGGTACAGATACTCTGGATCAATCTGGTTACCGACGGCCTGCCCGGACTGGCCGTCGCCGCGGAGCCCGCCGAGCCGGATATTATGCGAAGGCCGCCGCGGAGCCCGACGGAAAGCCTTTTCGCCGGCGGACTCGGTGTACATATCATATGGGTCGGGCTGTTGATGGGACTTCTCAGCCTCGGCACCCAGATTTTCGCCATACGGTCGGACATGAACTGGCAGACGATGGTCTTTACCGTGCTTTGCCTGAGCCAGCTCGGCCATGCACTTGCGATACGTTCGGAGAAGCGCTCGCTTTTTACGATGGGCATCCGTTCGAACATGCCTCTTCTGTATTCGGTGCTGGCGACGATTCTTCTGCAGATGGCAACCATCTATCTGCCGTGGCTCAACAAAATATTTCACACGGCCCCGCTTACGATGGACGAGCTGGTTCTAACGTTCGCGTTGTCTATGGTCGTATTTTTTGCGGTTGAAGTCGAAAAGCTGATCCGACGCCACTGGCTGGTATAACAGGCCTGAAAAACCTTTAAAATGGTTCATCCGGCTGGCGCGTAACTTCCTGAATGTGTTGACAGGCTTGATTAAGTGAGACTGCAAGATTTCTAATAATAGTTGTCAGCTAATCGCAATGATGGGAATTGATTATAAGTAGGTGTACACGAGCCCGACTTTATTGATATTTTATCGAAAACAGCCTTATTGATAGCAAATACTAATCCGCACATTGGCTGATCGGCCAAAATCACTGAATTCGGCTCGAAAGATGCAGGTTGGCCATATCCATCTGGTATCAAATCTATGTGAACGTTCTATTTTTCTTGTCTCATAATTCTTCATTATCTGGTCCGTCCGGGATATAATCAGCAACAACCCCAAAGACCTCAAAACAATAAATATGGAGGCGGACCATGACAATATACGAGGCAATCAGGTTGTTCAATAATTATCTCCATTCTAACCATAAACAACGAACCATCGACAGCTACGATTATCCGCTCAGCAGGTTTGAAAGTGTTTACCCTGAAAGAGATTTAGATTCCCTTGGTTCCGATGATATCTAGAGTTTTCTGGAATTGCAAACTCACAATCTTGCCCAATCCACCCGGAGACTCCGGTATGCCCAGCTAAAAGCCTTCTATAATTTTATCATCGGCCGTTGCTCACTGAACATGAAGAATCCCTGTAATACGTCGCTGCTCAGGAAATCCTAGCGAACGCCCAAGCAGGTTTTGCGAAAGATCCTCGAACGAGAAACAGTCGATGAAATGTTCTACAACGCGAAAAGGTTAAGAGAGCGGTTGATCTTGGAACTTCAGGCAAGATGCGGATTGCGAATCGGAGAACTTCTGAAGATAAAAGTGTCTGATATTTCGGACAGAACCATTACCCTGCGAGAGCCAAAGTCCGGTAAAGAATCAGAGCTTGCCTACATGCCGGAGAACGTGTCAAAAAAGCTGGCGGATTATATCAAGGATAAAGCCCTCCAATCGGATGACCGTCCATTCCCGATATGCTATTCAACCGCAAGGGCACTTGTAAGACGGCTGGGCGAGACAGTAAATGTCCGTATTTCGCCCCATGATCTCCGGAGATATTCGGCTACCTATGCAAGCAGAAACGGGGTGCCCCTGGAAATCGTATCGAAAGTGATCCTGAGGCACCAGGACTTGAAGACTACCCAGGTCTATTTAGGCAAGATCGATGATTCCGAAGCAATCCGGTGGATGGACATTCTGCATGGGAAATAGGCTGCCCGGTTTAATCGATTGGGACATTGTGGTCTTTGGGGTTTTTATCAAGGTTGAACAGAGTATCCATAATGGCAGAATCGATTTTGGAATCATGAAATCACCAAACAATAACCTCTAAAGGAACATATCCCCTTGACAATACATCAAACATGATGTATATGATAGCTGTAATGTGGAGGTGTGCTTGTACAATCTGGTCTTTTACACGGCTGAACGGGGCGATTCGCCGCTTGATGATTTTCTTGATGGAATAGACAAAAAGTCACGGGCGAAGGTGGCTGCATATCTATCGCTCTTGGAAGAGCAAGGGCCGAGTCTCAAACGGCCCTACGCTGATATTGTCAGGGGTAAAATAAGGGAATTGAGAATACATTACAGCTCCAACCAGTTTCGCATCCTCTACTTCTTTCAGAGGCTTGATCAAATTGTGTTGCTGCATGGATTCTCCAAGAAAACGCAGCAATTGAACAAGCAGGACATTGATTTGGCTGAAAAACGCATGAAAGACTGGATGCGGAGGTTCCCTACGGGAGGTGAAACATGAAAAAAGGCAAAGTTAGGACATTCCAGAGCAGGTTGCGGGAAGATATGAAAGATCCCGAGTTCAGAAAATATTACCAGCAAGAGAGGCAAGCTCTAAAACTGGCAATGCAAATTGCGGAACTGCGTGAACGAAAAGGTTTATCGCAACAGGAATTGGCGAAGCTTATGGGAACAAGCCAGCAGGCGATTTCCAGGATAGAGAGCGGCGAATATGAGGGGTTCACGCTCAAAACTTTGGAAAAAATCGCTGAAGCAACCGGAATGCGGGTTAAAATTGAGTTCGTTGCGGCATAGTCTGCCATAGGATAGCTTGCTGCCATACACTCCCTCCAGACGAATCTTCCGATAATATTCAATAAATGTAAACAAATACTTATCTACACCTGAGCTGATCCGCCAAAATCACTGAATTCGGTTCGAAAGCGCGCGTGTGTCAGACGAACCATTTTTATTTCTCGGAGCCGCCACGCTCCTTCCTGTAAGCGACAAGAAAGAGGTTTCAAAAAACATTCCATGTTTCTTCTGGTAAGGATCACCGATGCCGATGACGGATCTGATTCGGGTGAACCCTATACTCACTGGAAAGTTCGGCCATCGTTTTTTCCCCTTCAGGACAGCCCACCCTGCACCATGTTGCCCTGTCTAGATTTCGGGGAGTGTTGTATCGCTCACACGAAAAGCAGGCTGCGGGCCGACCTCAAGCAACTCATCACCGGT
>DYLD01000012.1 GCA_020722315.1 Syntrophus aciditrophicus | reverse complement strand
TTATAGCAATGATAACATAGAATAGCAAGCGATTCGAAAACGGCTTCTGCATTCGCCGATACTTTTTGAAGCCCGTTTCTTACCTTGCAATTGGTCGTGAATCAATGTAAGAAAATCCGAAAGGATCGCGGCGTCATCCGCGCTTTTGAGATTGAATTGTTGAGTTCTCCAAGGCCGCCTCGGCGAAAAGGATTTGGAATCAGGGGAAAGACAGATGAAGAAAGTTTCGGGATATCTAATTGCCTTTGCTGTTATTTTGCTCGGACTGGGCGTCTGGGTTTTTCTGGCAACCCTCGGGGAAACAAATAAGCCCTCGGTTGAGATCGGCCGGGAAGCCGCAGCGGTAGGAAGACAAAGCGAAATCAGCATTGTCTTTTCCGATACAGGTCAGGGGCTTCGCCGTACGGAGGTTGCGATCGTCCAGGATAACAACCGGCGTGTGATATCCACGAGGGATTACGAGAAGAACAAAGAGGCAAAGGAAAAAATCTCCGTTGATGCGGGTGCATTAAAACTCCACGACGGCGCAGCCACGATGGTCGCCTCGGCCTATGACAGCTCGCTATGGAAAAACAAGACCGAAACCGCGCTGCCGATCAAAATAGATACCGTTCCACCGCAGATATCGTTGCAGACGGCACAAAACTATATCAACACCGGCGGCGCCTGTGCCGTTTCGTACGGCGTTTCCGAGGGTGTTACGAAAACAGGCGTCGAGGCGTGGGGGGTATTTTACCCGGGATATAAAACGGCAAAGGACAGCCGGGAAATTTACACGGCCTTCTTCGCACTCCCCGACGAAATCCCGCCGGGAAAAGAACAGGTTTCGTTAATCGCTGTTGATGAGGCGGGAAACCAAACGCTTTCTTCGCTTCCGATTGTCATACGAAAAAAGAAGTTTATCAGCGACAAAATGGTTTTGACCGATGCGTTCCTAACCATGAAGATGCAGGAATTCCAGAGGGCGGAGCCAAAACTGAGTGGAAAGACGCCGCTTGACGTCTTCGTTGAGGTCAACACCAGAATCAGGGCGGAGAATCTAAAGACGATTCAGAATGCCTGCAGAAAAACAGAGAGCCGCAGGCTCTGGAACGGGGCCTTTCTCAGGATGAAAAACTCAGCTCCGCGGGCCTTTTTCGGCGACCGGCGGACCTATTATTACAATGGAACCGTCGTGGGAACCAGCATCCACAACGGGGTCGATCTTGCGTCGGTGGCCCGGGCGCCGATAGAGGCGGCAAACGACGGGATCGTCCGTTTCGCCGGACCGATAGGGATATACGGCAATTCGATTATTATAGACCACGGAATGGGGATCTCGACACTTTACTCTCACCTAAGTTCGATAGATGTCAAACCGGATCAGACCGTGAAAAAGGGGGAGGTTATCGGAACATCCGGCATGACCGGACTTGCCGGCGGCGACCATCTCCATTTCGGTGTTGCGATAAACGGCCAGTTTGTCAATCCCGTCGAATGGTGGGATGCACACTGGATCGCCGACAACATCACCGGTAAAATAGAATAGGGCTTTGTACTACCTGTTTATATCGCGATGGGTGACATTGAAAAAATACCCCTTCTGGGAGAAGTAGATCCCCAGAAGATTCGCGATAACGACGGAACGGTGAAAACCAGCCGTACAGCCCACGGCAATCTTGAAACGCGCCTTTCCTTCCTTTTCATATAGCGGCATCAGAAAGTCCATAAAGTCAGCTAGCTTGACGGCAAAGTCCCGTCCCGTTTCCGATTTCAGGACATAGTCGCTGACCCTCTCATCACGGCCGTCGAAAGGGCGAAGTTCATCGACAAAAAAGGGGTTCGGAAGGAAGCGGACATCGAGAACCATGTCCGCGTCGATCGGAATGCCGTAACGGTAGCCGAAGGAACTCACCTGAACAATAAGGCTCTTCTGCGAAGGAGAAAGGAATCGCCGCTGGATGATATCCTTGAGCTGGTGGACATTGCAGTCGGTTGTGTCTATGATTTCATTCGCCATCCTTTTAAGCGGCATCAACTTCTCCCTTTCAAGACGGATGCCGTCAAGAATCGAGCCTTCAAGGGCCAGAGGGTGCTTTCTTCTCGTCTCGCTGAACCTATGAACAATGACCTCATCCGAGGCATCCAAAAAAAGGATCTCTATACTGTAGCCCTCTTCTCTGAGCCGGATGAATATTTCCGGGCAATTTTCAAGGAACTCACGTTCCCTCAGATCCATCACCAGCGCAACCTGTGATATCCCCTTATCCGGGGCGGACTGGATGGACAGAAACTCCGGAAGGAGCACCACCGGCAGGTTGTCGACGCAGAAAAAACCGATATCCTCGAGCGCCCTGAGCGCGGTGCTCTTGCCTGAACCGGACAGTCCTGTAAGGATGACTACACGCAAAGATTTCCCCCTTTTCCTCCGATAATGACAGAGAGACCTTTGCACAACGCCGCCTTCGCGCTGATCGGATCTTTTTCGACCCCGCGACGTCTCGCGGCGGCTTCAAAGGCTAAACGCTCTCTATAGTTCGCGTTTTTAACGCCTTTAAAGCCTTGGCTTTGACGGCGGGGTACCTCGAAAAATCAATAAATTTGCGCTTCAGGCAGCATTTTTCCAGGGTCTCAGAGCCTTGAAAAACCGCTACGAAGTTTCTCGCATACAAAGCTTTTCCCTGCAGCTAGTTATGAACTTATTGCCTCAAGAAGAACAAACTTCCCATCATCACGTCGATAGATCACGCTGACGTTTTCCGTCAACGCATCGCGGTAAACCAGAAAACGGTTTTTCGATGTTTCCATCCAAAGAACGGCGTCATCAATCGACATCGGATTCAACACTATCTTGCGGACTTCGACAACTTTAGGTTCGGAGGCTTCGGCGTTCTCCTCGGGCTGAAGGTTATGCCCCGCCTCAATTTCCCGGATCGTGTCCGTTTTCGAAGTCCGGCTCTTCTCCTTTCGTTTTTTCAACTGCCTCTCTATCTTATCGACAGCGTTGTCTATGGCTGTGCGCATGTCCTTTTCCTGTTCCTTGCCGTTTATAGTTAGACCATTGGATGATAGATTTATCTCCGCCGTATTCCGGAATTTCTCAACGGAAAGCACGACACGGACTTCGACAGGTTCATCGATATACCTCTTGAGTTTCTTGAGTTTCTCCTCCATATACTCCCGCTGCCAATCTTCCTCCCCGCTTATATTCCTGAACGTAACAGAAATTTTCATTCCAGTCCTCCTGTCTTGTCGTTGTCATCTTCTTCTGAATCCGCACCATGACAAAAAACCTTTTCAAACATATTTCTTCCTCATCGACGAGGGAAGAATCCCCAAAATATCCCTGTATTTGGCTACCGTCCTCCGCGCTATCTCGATCCCGGAAGCCTTTAGAAGCGCCTGGATCTTCTTGTCGCTGAGGGGCTTGCGGGAATCTTCGGATGCGACAATCCTTTTTATCTCCTCCTGGACACTCTTCGAGGAAACATCCTCGCCTTTGTGTGTACGAACCCCGCTGCTGAAAAAATACTTCATTTCGAACGTACCCTGTGGGGAGTGCAGGTATTTGTTCGTAACGACACGACTTATCGTCGATTCGTGCATTTGCAATTCCTCTGCAACGTCCCTAAGAACCAGAGGCTTCAGTGCGTCAACCCCCCGTTCAAAAAAATCTTTCTGAAAACGGACAATGCACTCCGCCACGCGACGAATCGTTCTTTGCCTCTGCTGGATGCTTTTGATCAGCCAGGCCGCCGATTGCATCCTTTCCTTTATATACTGCCTGCCGCTGTCCTGTCTCCCGCCTGATCTTCTGCCGCCGGCCATTTGGCTGTAATCATTGCTTATGCGCAGCCGCGGGATTCCGTCCTCATTGAGCAGCACCCTGTAATCATCCCCGCTCTTGACGACAAAAACGTCCGGCACGATCGCCTCTATGCGTCCTTCATTGTAAGCACTTCCTGGATGGGGGTCCATATTGAAGATGATCTTGACGGCGTCTTTAACCTCCCCCAGCGAAACCTTCTGCAGGGAAGCCCTCAATTTTCTTGCGATCTGGGCATAGTTTTTCGTTTTCAGATCATCAAGATGATTGCGGATAATTGCTTCGACGATACAATTCGAACCGCCGGACATTTTCGCCTGAAGCAAAAGACATTCCTTGAGATCGCGTGCCGCGATGCCGGGTGGATCAAACTCTTGAACCTTGCAGAGCACCTGTTCGACAAAATCCGGGGTCGTATTCTCCAGAGAGGCGATCTCTTCTATTTTCGCAACCAAGTAGCCATTCTCGTCAAGATTGCCGATAATCTGTTCGGCGACATGACGTTCTTCCTCGGTAACCTGCGAGAGCATGAGCTGCCACAACAGGTAATCTGCAAGGGTTGTCCTGCGGACTGCTAAATTTTCCCAAACCGGGGCATTCCCATCACCCTTTTCCTGGGGGGATCTCACCCTTGCGTAGTCCTCGAGATAACCGTCCCAGTCGAATTCGTCTCTGCCGTCGCCCTCCCCTGTCAGCTCTTCGTGTTTATCGAGAACAACCGGTTCCTCCGGCGCCTCTTCGACGGGTCCTTCCTCACTATCGGCCCGTTCAATTTTCTCCTCCGCCTCCGGAACCTCGTCGGAAACAACCTCTTCGAGAAGAGGATTTTCCTCAAGCTCCTGATTCACCGCATCGACGAGCTCCAACCTCGACATCTGCAGAAGCTTGATGGCCTGCTGCAACTGAGGGGTCATAATAAGTTGCTGGGTGAGTTTTAAATTCTGCTTCAGTTCAAACGGCATTTTTTCTGTTAAGCTTCCATCAAAATTTGAAATCCGCCCCGAGATATATCTTCCTGGCAATCTCGGAATCGGCGATAAAATCAGGGGTACCCTCAACAAGGATTTTCCCCTCGTTGACGATATAAGCCCTGTCACAGACAGACAGGGTTTCACGCACATTGTGATCGGAAATCATGACCCCTATCTGCTTCATCCTCAGCCGGCTTATAATCCTTCCTATATCGGATACCGCCAGCGGATCAATCCCCGCAAAAGGCTCGTCTAAAAGGATATATTTCGGAGAGGTTACCAGAGCCCGCGTGATTTCCACCCTGCGTCTCTCCCCGCCCGACAGCATGTAGGCCATACTGTCCTGAAGCGGCGTAAGATCCAGCTCGGCGAGGAGTGTACCGAGACGATTGGTCTTCTCCTGATCGGATAACGGCAATGTTTCTATAATGGCAAGGATGTTCTCCCTCACCGTAAGCCTGCGGAAGATAGAAGGTTCCTGAGGAAGGTAATTCAGGCCTTTTCTTGCTCTGACATGCATCGGCGCATTGCTTATATCCGTCCCGTCGAGCGAAATTGTCCCCGTATCCGCCTTGATAAGTCCCACGATCATATAAAAGGTGGTCGTCTTGCCGGCGCCGTTGGGGCCGAGAAGTCCCACCACCTCACCGGGATTCACCTCGAGGGTGATTCCGTCAACCACCCTCCGTCTATTGTAGACCTTTACAAGACCCTTCGCCTTCAGTTTCCCCATGCTTCTTTACGTGCAAGCAAAAAATCAATCCTTTTCGCCTGGAAAAATCGTCGCCGTAACCCGCCGGTTTTCACCGCGTTCAACAACGCCTCTGTCCTCTTCCAAATAGACGATGACCGTGTCCCCCTTGATAACATTTTTCCCCTCTTTAAGGACGGCATCACCTCTCAACGTGATTTTCTGTGTAGCCTGCTCAAAAACAGCGTAATTACCCTCGGCAATCTTTTCGCCATCGGTGATGGATACATGACCTTTCGCCTCCATTTTATCGATAGCCCCAAACCCCTCCGGGGCAAGAGATCCGGTTGAATCCTTTTTACCCTCTTTATAATAAACGGTCAAACTCTCGGCGCGAAGGGTCCTTGTTCCCTGAACAGCAACAACATTTCCAGAAAAAACGGCTAGTTTCTTCGCGGTGTATGCCTCCAACCGATCGGAATCAATCTGAATGGGTTGATTCTTATCGGCGGCAGATCCGGCCTTCATTCCACCCCATAGACACAGGGGATCACCGGCAAAGACAAACAAAACGGTTATAAAAAGTGTTGCCCGCAAAACATCTTTCATCATCTCATTCTTCCTCTTTCACCTCGCAAAAGATTGTGCATGCACCCCGGATAAGATAGCCAGCTTCTGGTCCTTCAGCGTCAGAATCATCCCGACACCTTTGATATGGGTATTTTCATTTTCGATGACGACCGGCCGATCCGTTTCAATCCTTTTGAGACGATCCCGATACTTTAAACTGTCCGTCCGGAGGCGATCCCCGTTGTGCGATACGAAAACAACATCTCCGTCGATATCGATATCCCTGGTCCGGGTATTCAAAACACCCCTGTTACCTGTCATGACAAAAATTCGGCCATCCTTCATGATGACTTTTACCTTCAGATTCTCGAACAGAGCCAGATCATTCCTCTTCTGGTATTGTACCGAATCCGCGACCATTTCCCATTTCATGCCGGAGCTGCCGACCTGGGTATAGCGGACGCTTTTGGCCTGCAAATCCACCTGGTCGGCCATTTTATGCAGGAGGGCCTTCGGGGCATCCACTGTGACCCGATGAAAAAAGACCGCCACCAGCGCCAACAAAACAAGTCCGCCTGCAAGGACAAGGATTCTTTTTCTCATGGGCAAAAAGTCATATTCAGCACCGGATTCTCAAGAACAACAGACCATCTTTATTACGAGAGCTCGGAAAAAATCCGTAAATCGGTTTCATGAAGGGCGATTGGAAGGTTTTTTGAAAAGCTTCCTCCGCGCGAATGAAACCGTTTGGAACATTCCCTCATTATAACTTTACCATCCCCCATTGTGTATGTAAAGGACGAACCTGAAGGACCTGACACCTTTAAGCTAGACATCGAATCCGTATCTGGCGGCAACATCCCCCCAGAGATTTTTCGCCTTCAGGATTATCTCGCAGACCTCCCGGACGGCCCCTCTGCCACCTGGATGCGTGGTGACATAATCGACATTTGCTTGGACCTGCAGCACTGCGTCCGCAACGGCGATCGACAATCCGGCTTTCTTGAGCATCAGGATATCCACGAGATCATCTCCGATGCAGGCTGTTTCTTCGTAGGAAAGATTGTGCCTGTTTACGATTTGGGCGAACACCTCGGCCTTATTTTTGGCTCCCTGATAAACCTCGGTAATTCCGAGATCTTCCGCACGCCATTGGACGGTCGCAGATTTTCTCCCCGTCAGGAAAACAACTTCGATACCGTATCGTATAAGCAGCTTGAGACCGTGTCCGTCCCTGACGTCGAATTCCTTGGTTTCGATCCCACTGCCGTCTATAATGATCCTACCGTCCGTCAGGACTCCATCGACGTCCAGAACCAGAAGCTTGATGCGACGCGCCCTGTCAATGATTTCTTTCTCAGTCAATCTTCCGGCCATTTTCCCCCTTTGTGGAAATTATATCCGCCCCGGCTAAACAGACTTCGTTAAAACAAACGGTTTGATCGGGGCCCGCCAAAGATTTGCGGGCATACCGCGATTTTCAAAACACCTCCGGACGAACAATCTTGTCGAGCTTCTTTAGCGTCGCCAGCAGAGCAGGTAAACTCTCGAGCGCAAGGGAGTTCGGACCATCGCTGAGTGCCCTGTCGGGGTCCGGATGAACCTCAAAGAACAATGCATCAACGCCGGCTGCAACAGCCGCGCGGGCGAGATACGGAACCATGCGGCGGTCTCCCCCGGATGCACCCCCCGCTGCACCGGGAAGCTGGACGCTGTGCGTCGCGTCAAAGACAACCGGGTATCCGGTTTGACGAAGGACCGGCAGCGAACGAACATCGAAAACAAGGTTATTGTACCCGAAACAGGCCCCCCGTTCGGTCAGAAGCAGATTATCATTCCCGGCCGCCGCCGCCTTTTCGGCTATATGAATCACATCCCATGGAGCAATGAACTGCCCTTTCTTGATATTTACCACCTTCGCCCGGCGGGCGATTTCCATAACAAAATCAGTCTGGCGGCACAAAAAAGCCGGGACCTGCATCACATCGAGAACCTCCGCCGCCGGGGCAATTTCCTCGAAACGATGGACATCTGAAAGAACGGGAATTTCAAGCTCGTCGCGAACCTTGCGCAATATCTCCAGCCCCCTGCTCAGGCCGGGACCCCGGAACGAAAGATGGGATGTTCGATTGGCCTTGTCATAAGACGCCTTGAAAATCAAGGGAATCACGAGCTTTACGGACAGCTCCTTTAGGACCTCGGCGATCTGCATGACGATACTTTCACTCTCGATCACGCACGGCCCTGCAATCAGCGCGAGCGGCGCCCCCCCTCCTATTTCAAAGTTTCCCACTTTGACCTTTTTGTGACGATCTGGGTTTGCTTCCATGTCCTTTTCATCTCCTCAAAACGTTCATGCTTATACCGGGCACAATGGACGGATAAAATGCCCATAAAGAATGCTCCGCAACTTTTAGGTCAGTGTTTTTGCCGCAGAAGCATGATCTTTATTCTGGGGATGTTCCTTCCCACCTGCTCCGCATCGGGGTTAAGCTGGTACGCGACCGTATAGGCCTGTAGGGCCTCTTTCAAAAGCCCTTGTTTTTCGTATGCGGCACCCAATTTCGCATAAATATCATAATCCTCGGAGTCGTATTTCAGCGCCATCTTATAATACGCTATTTGTTGTTGTGTGTCACCTTTTAATCCATAAACATACCCGGCGCCGGAATAGCCCCTTTTGGGGCTCAGCTTGACGAGCCTTTTGTATGTTGCAAGCGCCTGATCGTAATTCTTATCGTCGAGATAAAGAGCTGCCAGTTTATCCAGCAACTCAGCCGTCGGTTTTCGGGCGGCGATCTTGGCGTAGAGCAAAGTCGCCTTCTTTTTGTTTCCTGTCCGCAGATACGACCCGGCAAGACCGGCAATAACCTCGGGATTGTCTTCTCCGAGTTGAACGGCCTTTTCCCAGCTCTTTTCGGCTCTGTCAGGCTGCTTCATCTCGAAATAACAGAGGCCGAGACGGGTGTGGATCTGTGCCTCGCGGGGATTCTTTTTTAGAGCCTTTTCATAAAGCAGGGAAGCGCTCCGGTAATTCTTCTCCATAAAACGGATATCAGCCAGTCTCGTCAGCGCCTCGTAATCGTCGGCCTTGAGTTTCAAAACCTTTTCATATTCCTTTGCCGCTTCGGTAGGCTTTTGCGCCGTTTCGAGGGCAGCCGCCAGGTTGAAATGAATGACCGGATCCCCGGGCTTGAACCGGATCGCCTCCCGATAACAGGCAATTTCTTCGCTGTGCATGCCTTTCTTGCCGTAGGCGAAACCCAGATTCGCATAGACAGCGGCATTATGGGGCTGGCTCTTGAGCACGTCGCGATAAAGCTTGATGGCACCGCCAAAATCCTCTTTCTTTAAGAAAACGTCGGCCAGGGCAAGCTTGACATCATCGGCGTTCGGCACCTTTTGCAAAATCTTCTTGTATTGCTGGACAGCCAGGTCGAGTTCCCCCGCCTTCTGATAAGCTGCACCCAGTTTGTACAGAACAGCGGGATCATCGGGTCGGACTTTCAGGTACTCACGGTAGGAGCTGATCGCCTTTTCCCAGTTTCCCGAACCGGCCCAGGCCGCCGCAAGATCCACCAGCACGTTTCCCTCCCCCGCATTGATCTTGACGGATCGGGCGGCAGCTTCAAGCGCCTCGTCATATCTGCCTATTTTGAGATAGCACTTGGCCAGCGCGGACAACGCAGGTCCGTCATTCGGCTTCAGACGCAATATGACTTTATACTGTTCAAGGGCCTCCTTCGTCATTCCCGCCTTAAAATATGCCGACGCAAGCGTACGACGGAGATTGACGTCTTTGGCATTCAGCGCCAGAGCCCTCTTGAGATAATCTATTTTAATGGTATTCTTGGAGGATCTCTCCGCGTAGCGAAGCCAGTCCTGCGGCGTGATGAGGATCTTTACGGGAATCGACGCGATCACGCGTCCCTTGTAAGAGATACTGATGCTCGACTCGCCGAAACCTTTCTCCAATCGCTTTCCTTTTTCAGACCAGACGGCCCTATCCACAAGATCAACGCCTTTAAGCAATTTGTGCAGATCATTGCTGCTTCCGATTCCGTGAATGTCAACCGATATCCCTCTGGCGGAAAGCACGTCCGTCGAAACCTTTTTAAAGACAAACTCGTCCCGATAGGAAAGCTCGAATACATCTCCTTTTTTCAGGACAAACCCTTCCCCGTTTTTTTCGCCATCGAGAAAATAAAAATTGGGCTCCCGGGAAAAAACATAGAACATAACAGCGCCCCTAAGCCTTTCCGCAAAACCCCAACCGGTCGGTCCTGAAGAAATCCATGTCGCCGCACCGACACCGGCCAAAAACAAAAACCCTAGAACGATGCCCCAGACTTTCAGGCTGTTTTTCGTTTCGTGTCTTCTCGCTTTGCCGGATTCATACTCCATAGATTAAAACCCTTCTTTATCAACCCCGCGGGTGAAAACGGCGATGAACCTCTTTAAGATGTTCCCTCGTCACATGTGTGTAAATCTGGGTCGTGGAAATATCCGCATGACCGAGCATGATCTGTACGGAACGTAAATCAGCTCCCCCTTCCAGAAGGTGCGACGCAAAGGAATGACGAAAGGTGTGGGGATGGACCTTCCGGCTCAAGCCCGCTTTTGCCGCATACGTTTTAACGATCTTCCAGAATCCCTGCCTCGTCAGGCCTCTGCCGAAACGATTCAGAAACAGCAGATTGGAATCACTTCCCTTCAGAAAAACAGGGCGGGCCGTTTCAAGATACCTTTTTACGCTTTCGTAAGCCATTCTTCCAACCGGCACAATACGCTGCTTTTCACCTTTTCCGGATGCAACAAGATACCCG
Source organism: Syntrophus aciditrophicus (assembly GCA_020722315.1). Taxonomy (GTDB): domain Bacteria; phylum Desulfobacterota; class Syntrophia; order Syntrophales; family UBA5619; genus DYLD01. The sequence goes on along the minus strand of DYLD01000012.1, from coordinate 22,875 downwards.
ACATGCCAGTTGATGCTGTTGATGGTAAGTCCGATGAGCTCCGAGACCCTGATCCCTGTTGCATACATAAGCTCGAGCATCGCGGAGTCCCTCAACCCTGCGGGCGTTTTGGACCCGGGTTGAGCCAGAAGATCCGCCATCTCTTTTTGAGACAGAACGTCCGGCAGACGCATCCATACCCTGGCGAGTTCTATCTGGGAGGCCGGATTGCGGTTAATCTTTTTCTCTCGCAGCAGGTACTTGTAGAAGCCGCGAATAGCCGCCAGAGAACGGTTCATCGAATTGGCCGCCAGCCCTGAGTTATGGAGAAAAGACAGATATGAGGTCACGTCTTGAGGCCTGATTTCGTCAAAGCCGGGATTCCCTAGCCCTTCTAAGAACCTTGCAAACCGGACGAGATCGCGGCTGTAAGCATCCATTGTGTTCTGGGAAGCCCCTTTTTCGACAAGCATAAAGTTCAGATATTCATCAATCAGATCGTGCATTATCATGTCGCAGGGGCTTTTTTGACGGAACAACCAACCGGCTGCCAACATAAAGCAGATCGGGCCTTTGGAGATGATTGAGTTCTTTGATAACCGCCGGCATCGTGCGATATTTACGGGCAATGGAATACAACGTCTCGCCACGCCTTATCGTATGAAAAATCGTCCCTTCTGCATCGCTTCGCTCAAGCGGGGGCAAAAACTGCATAATCGCTTTCGCCATCGCAATCCCCAATCTTCTTTTAAAACTCTCCTTTCTAAGCAGGCTTTCCTCTTGAGGATTGGAAATGAACGCCGTCTCCAGCAAAACCGATGGAATTTCAGGAAGTCGCAAGACGTAAAACGGCGCCCCCTGAACATCCTTAAACTTGAGTTTGTTTACAGCCGCAAGTTCTTTAAGGAGAGAACGGCCGAAGCTCCTGGATTGATTGATCACATGGTTTTGGAACATATCGAGGACAATCGGATCGGAGACTTCGCCCTCGTCGCCGGACGGTACGCCGCCTATGATATCGGCGAGGTTTTCATTCCGGGCAAGGATTCTGGCCGCCTCGCTGCTTGCAGCGCCCGACGACAGACAGTAAACCGAACTGCCGCGGGCGGATCTGTTTGTCGACGCATCGGCATGAACACTCAAAAACAAATCCGCTCCATACTCTCTGGCTATCGTTAGCCTCTTTTTAAACGGCACATAATAATCGCCGTCCCTTGTTAAGAAGGCTCGATACCCCGGCTTTTGATTCAGAATATCCCGCAATTTCCTTGAGATATCAAGCACAACGTTTTTTTCATAAAGACCTTCCTTCCCGACTGCCCCCGGATCATCTCCGCCGTGACCGGGATCGATGACGATAACACGATCCGTTTTCTTCAGTCTGGTCTCCTCGCGGCTCTTACGCTGCTGTAGCTCCGCATCCGCAAGGGCAATGTCCACCACAATCCTGTCAGGCTTATCGCGAAATCTCTTCAGTTTGAAAATATGCGCCTCCAGCATCGGTGGAATGGTCAGTTCGACCAGCACCTCGGACGTTTCGGAGGCGGTAAGAAAAACAGCATCCAATCCCGGTTTGTTGAAAACCTGTAAACCCCAAAGATGCGGAGGTAACGACGCGTTTTCAATCTTGATCGCCACGTGTCGTGCGGTCTTTTCGATCTGGAAAAGGCTTTCCCGGCTCGTATCAATGACCAAACGGGTGTGATCGGGCGCAACCCAGTAACGGATGTTCAATATTTCGTTCTGCGCCCAAACTTTGGGAGAAAGAACAAAAACCAAAAGGAAAAATAACCAGTTAACTTTCCGAGGCATCCTGACTCCTTAATGTTTCCTTTTATCAGTTTGACAGAGCAATTTCAATCCCAAGAATAGAAAAATTGATTGACAAAAGGACACGACAATGAGATGGATGCCGCCGTTTTTTAAAGCGGTTTGAACAGCCTGCTGAAAATGGTTGAATATCGTCTCAAGCCATAGTATGTAAATATTACGAGGCCTGAGGGGGCTCAGGCAAAGGTTCAATAGGTTCGCCTAGGAAAATGCAGGGGGCGATTAGCTCAGATGGATAGAGCGCTGGTCTCCGGAACCAGAGGCCGTGGGTCCGAATCCCACATCGCCTACCAAAAGGCGAACGGCTGGCGGGAAGCGGCTGGAAATATTTAAATGATTTAACAGATCAAAGGAGTCTCCTTGCCTGCATCCGGTAAGCAGGCTATAGACCCGAAAGGAGGAAACAATTGAAGAGATACGAAACGATTCTGATTGCCGATGCGAACCTGCACGACGATGAACAGAACAACCTCATCGTCCGCTACAGCGGGATCATCAGCTCTCGGAAGGGAATCCTGGTAAAAGCAGACAACTGGGGCAAACGAAAACTGGCTTATGAGATCAAGAAACAAAACAAAGGGCTCTATGTTCTATTCGAATATGCCGGCGAGAGTGCGATTGTTAACGAACTGGAAAGAAATCTGAAGATCGACGACAAAATATTGAAATTCATGACGGTTCTCATAGCAAAAAACATTGATCCGGTTGCTCTGGAAAAAGAGCTTGCAGAAATGCAGGAGAAAAAGGGAACCACTGCCCAGACTTCAGAACATACCGGTTCCTCAGAACCGCCCGCTGGTGCGGAAATATCCGATCAAGAGAAGGAGAATGCGTGATGATAAACAAAGCTCCGTCCGGAACGCCGGAAAGAGGGGCACGGCCCCAGAAAAAGTTCTTTCACAAGAGGAAGTTCTGCCGTTTCTGCACCGACCGCGAACTGAAGATTGAATACAAAGAGCCGCAGACGCTGCGCGAATTCATAACGGAAAAGGGAAAAATCATGCCCCGGCGGATCACCGGAAATTGCGCAAAACATCAAAGGGAAATCACGGTGGCCATCAAAAGGGCAAGAACCATCGCATTGCTTCCGTTTGAATCGGCGGAAGGATAGCAAAAGTTTATCCAAACCCACGGAATTGCTATAGAAATTGGCTCAATACCGATGTTGGAAAAAACCCTTGACAACGGCATGCTGCGGGGGTGGGCGGTTCTTACGTTGACGTTTCTCTTCGCGGCCCTTGCCTCTTTTATCGGGCCTTTCGTCCTGGTTCTGGCACCCCTGCCGGTCCTCTACTATACAACCCTGCTGAAAAGGCTCGAGGGGTTTTCGGTTGTGGCGGCGTCTTTTGTCACCGCTTATGGTGTGCTCTCTCTTTTGAGACAACACATCAATCTTCCGATGCTTTTTATGGTGGCCTTTACCGGCCTGCTCCTTACTGAAATCCTCAAACGAAACCTCTCGTTTGAAAAAACGATTCTGGCTGCCGCATTGGTGCTGTTTTTATGTGCGCTGGCCTTTATTCTATACAGCTCCTACCGGGCCGATATCGCACCCTGGCGGCTGATAGAAAATTATGCGGCAATCGTTGTCAGAGAAAACCTCGAGCTTTACAAAAAGCTGAACATCCCAAAGGAGCAAATACAGATCATAACCGAAAAGACCCCGCAGATTACACGTTTCTTCGTCGGCATCTTCCCGGCCATGGGAATTTCAGGAAGTGTCCTCACGGTATGGGCAAATCTGCTGGCAGGGCGGATGCTCTTCAGGATCAAGGGGCTTCCGTTTCACGATTTTGGGAACCTGACAACATGGAAAGCACCGGAAAAGCTGGTGTGGGTGTTGATTGCCGCAGGCGGGATGTTGTTTGTCCCTTTTGAAGGAATCATCATTGTGGGCATGAACCTGCTGATTCTAACCTGTATGATTTATATGTTTCAGGGGTTGTCCATTACGGCCTTTTTCTTTCAGAAGAAACAGGTCTCGAGGATCTTCAGGCTTATCTTCTACAGCCTGATCATTATCCAGCAGTACATGCTGGTTTTCGTCATTGCGCTCGGACTTTTCGATTTGTGGATAGACTTTCGCAAAAGAATAAGGGATGTTGACAGTCCGGCCGGATAAAAAGACAATCATCATGGCGGCGAATGGCCGCCGGTTAACGAGGAGGAAGAAATGAAGGTCATTTTGAATCAAAACCTTGATACGCTGGGAAATGCGGGCGATCTGATAAAGGTTTCAGACGGGTATGCACGCAATTACCTGATTCCAAGGGGCCTGGCCTCAGAGGCCGACGAAAGAAATATCAAGGCCTTTGAACACAAAAAGAAGCGCATCCTGGTACAGGCGGAAAAGGACAGGAAAAAGGCCGAAGAAGTCGCGGCCCGACTTCAAGATGCGGCCTGTACCATCACAAGGCGCACCGCTGACCAGGAAAAAATTTTCGGTTCGGTCGGCGTAAAGGACATCCATGAGGCGCTTCTCGGACAGGGGATAGAAATCGACAAAAGGCATATCATTTTAGCCGAACCCATTAAGGCGCTTGGTGAATTTCCCGTCCTTATTAAACTCGGCAGCGGAACCACTGCCGAGATCAAGGTTACAGTGGTTCCAGAGGGATAAACGCTTTTTAAGGAGAAATCCGTTGGCCGGCCCGATGAAAGACATCGACGTTTCTATACATAAGGTTCCGCCGCAAAACCTCGAAGCCGAGCAATCGATACTGGGCGGGATTCTGCTGGATAACCAGGCGCTGAATCCCGTTCTGGAAATCCTCGACCAATCCGATTTTTACAGCGACGCGCACCGCAAAATATTCTCGGCGATTCTTGAATTGAACAATCGAAACGAGCCGGCCGATTTGATAACCTTAAGCAACATCATGAAGGATCAAAAGAGGCTCGATCAAGTCGGCGGCGTCTCCTACCTTGCATCGCTGGTTGACAGTGTCGGATCGGCCGCCAATATCGCCTATTACGCAAAAATCGTAAAAGAAAAGAGTATCCTACGCCGGTTGATCGGCACGGCGACGGAAATCATCAACAATAGCTACGAAACGGCCGCCGAGGTCGACCAGGTGCTGGATCAGGCGGAACATGCGATCTTCGACATTTCCGAAAACAAGATACGCCCTTCTTTCTTTCCGATACGCGAAGTCGTCAAGGAAGGGTTCAAGAACATCGAGAAGTTGTTCGCAAACAAGCAGCTTATTACCGGAGTGGCGACCGGTTTTGACAAGCTCGACGATCTTACAACCGGCCTGCAGAAATCCGATTTGATCATCATCGCCGGCAGACCGAGCATGGGCAAAACAGCATTTGCGCTGAACATCGCGCTAAACGCCGCTCTCACCAACAACGTGCCGGTTGCAATCTTTTCGCTGGAAATGGCCAAAGAACAACTCGCAATGAGAATGCTGTCCGCCGAGTCCCGCGTTGATTCCCAGAGGCTGCGCAAGGGTTTTTTAGGAGAAACGGACTGGCCGAAGCTCACCGACGCTGCGGGACGTCTCTCCGATGCACCCATTTACATTGACGATACGCCGGCGATAACCGTCATTGAAATGAAGGCAAAGGCGAGACGACTGAAATCGGAGGCCGGCCTGGGTCTTATTATACTCGACTACCTCCAGCTGATGAGGGGCAGCGCCTACCGTGATTCAAGAGAACAGGAAATATCAGAAATCAGCCGGTCGCTGAAGGCCCTCGCGAAAGAACTCGCCGTCCCTGTTATCGCCCTTTCCCAGTTGAACAGAAAGGTCGAAGACAGAACCAACCGCCGGCCGATGATGGCGGACCTCAGGGAATCGGGCGCGATAGAGCAGGACGCGGATTTGATCGCGTTCATTTATCGCGACGAGGTTTACAATAAATCCGATGACAATCCCGAAAGGGGCATTGCCGAAATCATCATCGGCAAACAGAGAAACGGACCGATAGGCACGGTCAAACTCGCGTTCCAGGAAAAATACACGCGCTTCGAAAATCTTGCCGCGGTAAACCCCTGAAACAGGGGGATCTTCATGCCTCCAGCAGCTTAGGTTCCTCCCGCAAATGGGGAATCGCCAGAGACATTTTCTTCAGGGCCTGCTTTTCTATCTGTCTTGCCCGTTCCCTGGTGATGCGAAAATGGTCGCCTATCTCCTGCAACGTCATCGGGTTGTCCGCCATCACCCTGTGGTGGATGATATAATTCTCCTTCTCGTTCAGCTTCGCAAGAGCGCCGGCAATGTTGCGCCGGACTATCGCCATTTCCTCCTTGCGGATAATCGCCGTCTCCTGGTCTTCCCCGTCGTAGGTCAAAAAATCCATGTGCGTGGATTCCCCGCCTTCATCGATGACGGCGTTCAGAGAGAGATCACGGCTCCCGAGTCTTGTCTCCATCTCCATGATCTCTTCGGCCTTGACGCCGAGCGACTCGGCGATCTCGGCAAATTCCGCGTGTTTTTCAGATAGATCCTCGAGCCTTTTTCTCGCCTGCGTCATCTTGAAAAACAGCTTCCGCTGGGCCTGCGTCGTCCCGATTTTAACCAGGCTCCATGACTTGATCAAATAATTCTGTATATACGCCCTGATCCACCAGACCGCATAAGAAATCAGACGATATCCTTTATACGGGTCAAATTTCTTGACGGCATGCATCAGACCGATATTGCCCTCCTGAACGAGATCGGCCAGTTTCATACCGTAATTCCGGTATTCATGGGCTATCTTGACAACAAAACGGAGGTTTGAAACCACGAGTTTTTCTGCGGCGTCCATATCGTTGTATTTTTTGAACCTGACCGCGAGCTCGAACTCTTCTTCCGCCGTAAGTATCTTAAACTTGTTGATTTCGGCGATGTAAACATCAAGTGTGCCTGTAACTGCCGGAACTTCCAAAACAGGGTCTCCTTTGCTTGTCAAACCATCCCCCAGACCCGGCGGAAGTGCAATTTCCGCCGGACACCAAAAAAAAGTTTTTAATCTTATACAGGTCTGTCAACCCGCCGTCAATGATTTTGCAAAGATTCGTCAAATAAACAACACGATGAACGAAAAACCTTCAAATCGCGCTTCATGAAACTAAAATAAACCGGGTCTTGCAGTATCCAAAAAGAGGCCGACAGGGTAAGAATCACCTTTTTCTGCTCGTCGTTGACGTTCTTGACATGTCTTTTTGTCATGGTTAACTTACTTCAAAAGTCGAAAAAGGCTGTTACAGACTAGATTCTGTAAGGCCGGCTGGCGACTACATAAAAGGTAAAACATAAGGAGGCGATATCTCTATGAGATTTGATAAATTTACGCTGAAGGTACAGGAGGCCCTTCAGGAAGCGCAGGCGCTGGCCTCAAAGCACGGACACCAGGCCATTGATGCAGAACATCTGCTGATCTCTTTCCTGGAACAACCGGATGGAATCGTTCCGGAAATCCTGCGGACCCTCGGAGCAGATACTAAAAGGATCGAACGAGACCTTCGAGAGGCCCTTGATAGAATTCCGAAAGTGGAAGGCACCGGTGCGCGGGAAACCTATCTTTCGCCGAGGCTGAACCGGATGTTGAACGAGGCCCTCGGTGAAGCGGAAAGGATGAAAGACGAGTACGTCGGCGCCGAGCATATCCTTGTCGCAATGACGGAGGAAAAGGAGGGCGCTCTTCCGCGGATATTTGCGGCCAACAACATCACTAAAGATGCAGTTTTCAAGGTTCTTGTCGGCATCCGGGGGAACCAGCGCATTACCGACCCGAACCCGGAAGAGAAGTATCAGGCGCTCAAACGCTATGCAAGGGATTTCAACGAACTCGCCCGCAGCGGGTCGTTTGATCCCGTTATCGGGCGCGACGATGAAATTCGCAGGATCATGCAGGTTCTCTCGCGCCGGACGAAAAACAACCCTGTTCTGATCGGGGAGCCGGGCGTCGGCAAGACCGCGATCGTCGAGGGACTCGCACAGAGGATCATCAACGGCGATGTCCCTGAAAATCTGAAGGACAAAAGGGTCATCGGTCTCGATATCGGGGCCCTGGTCGCCGGCGCGAAGTACCGCGGCGAATTCGAGGAAAGACTCAAGGCGGTTCTGAAAGAGGTCACGAGCGCGCAGGGGGAGATTATCCTGTTTATCGATGAGATCCATACCGTTGTCGGCGCCGGTGCCTCGGAAGGGGCTGTGGACGCCTCGAACATGCTCAAACCGGCGCTCGCGCGCGGGGAACTCCGCTGCGTCGGTGCGACGACACTGAACGAATACCGCAAACATATAGAGAAGGACCCGGCGCTGGAGAGGAGGTTCCAGCCGATCATCGTCAGGGAACCGTCGGTCGAGGACACAATAGCAATTCTCCGCGGCCTCAAGGAACGCTACGAGGTGCATCACGGGGTGAGGATCAAGGATGCGGCGATCATTGCCGCGGCGACGCTCTCCAACCGTTACATCAGCGACCGTTTTCTGCCCGACAAGGCGGTGGATCTGATCGACGAGGCGGCATCCCGGCTCCGTATCGAGCTCGACAGCATGCCGGCGGAAATCGATGCGCTCGACAGGCGGATTATTCAGCTTGAGATCGAACGGCAATCGCTGAAAAAAGAAACGGACAAGACTTCGATGGAGAGGAAAGAAAAAATCGAACAGGAACTGGCCGAGCTCCGGGAAACGATGAACACAATGAAGCTCCACTGGTCGGGCGAAAAAGAGGCGATCAAAAACATACAGAATATCAAAAGCCAGATAGAAAATCTCAAGGTCGAGGAGCAAAACGCCCAGCGCGCCGGCGATCTCGCCAGGGCGGCGGAGATCCGCTACGGGAAGCTTGTCGAATTGAACCGGCAACTCGAGGCGGAAAACTCCAAGCTTGCCGAGGCCCAGAGTGAAAAGCAGATGCTGAAGGAGGAGGTCGACGCCGAGGATGTCGCCCAAATCGTCGCAAACTGGACAGGCATACCCGTGGCACGGATGATGGAAAGCGACGTCCAGAAGTTGATCCAGATGGAGGACAGACTGAAGAAACGCGTCATCGGCCAGCAGGACGCAATAGCGGCTGTTTCGAGCGCACTCAGAAGGGCGCGGTCGGGGCTCCAGGATCCCAACAGGCCGATCGGGTCGTTTATCTTTATGGGCATGACGGGCGTCGGGAAGACCGAACTTGCCAGGGCGCTTGCGGAGTTTATGTTCGACAGCGAGCAGGCGATGATTCGGATAGACATGTCTGAATTCATGGAGAAGCATTCCGTCGCGCGGCTTATCGGCTCCCCTCCGGGCTATGTCGGTTACGAGGAGGGCGGCTTCCTGACCGAGGCGATCCGGCGAAGACCCTATGCAGTTATCCTGTTCGACGAAATCGAGAAGGCACACCCGGATGTATTCAACATCCTTCTGCAGATCCTCGACGACGGAAGGCTCACCGACGGTCACGGCCGCACAGTGGATTTCAAGAACACGATCGTTATCATGACCTCGAATATCGGCGGGAGCTGGATCCAGGATCCCCTTTTATCGGAAGACGAGAAAAGGGAAAGGACGATGGATGCATTAAGGGCGACGTTCCGGCCGGAGTTTCTCAACCGGATCGACGATATCATTATCTTCAATGCGTTGACAATCGGCGATATTGAACGGATCATCGAAATCCAGCTTGAAATGATACGAAAGAGGCTTCAGGACAAGAAAATAACCGTCGAATTGACACAACAGGCAAAAGATTATATAGCACAAAAAGGATATAGTCCCGTCTATGGCGCGAGACCTCTGAAAAGGGTGCTGCAGAAAGAGATCCTTGATCGTCTGGCCCTGGAACTTCTCGAGGGACGCATCATCGACGGAGACAACATAACGATCGATTACAAAGACAATCGGATGGAGTTTAACAAAACATAACAAAATTACTCGTTTAAAACCTGCACCGCCGTGGGGAATCTACCCTACGCATGGAGCTCTGCGGGGAATCGGAGGCAAAAAACACAAAAAAACGCCTTCTGCGATTTCGGGGAACGAGATATGTTTTTGCTTGGATAAGGAGGATACAATGAATAGTTTAAAAACCGCATTGCTTCTCGGTCTGTTGACCGGGCTTCTGATGTTGATCGGTGGGTGGTTCGGCGGGCAACACGGGGTTGTTATCGCATTTGTTGTCGCGATGGTAATGAACTTTGCAAGTTACTGGTTTTCGGACAGAATAGTCCTCAGCATGTACCGCGCCCGCGAGGTCACGGAGGCTGAAGCCCCGGAACTTTACAATATTGTTAGAAACCTTGCACTAGCAGCGCAATTGCCAATGCCTCGGGTTTACATTGTCCCCGGTGAGACGCCGAATGCATTCGCAACCGGCAGAAACGAGCACCATGCCGCCGTTGCCGTCACCGAGGGCATTCTTGGAATTCTAAAGAAAGACGAACTGGAGGGGGTGCTCGGCCACGAACTTACACACATCAAGAACCATGACATTTTGATAGGCTCGATCGCGGCGACGATCGCCGGCGCGATCGTGATGCTCGCGAACATGGCGCAGTGGGCCGCAATATTCGGCGGGGGCCGGGATGACGACGAAGGCGGGAGTAATATTTTCGGTCTGATTGCGATGGCGATCCTTGCACCCATCGCCGCGTCACTGATACAGATGGCAATCTCGCGTTCCAGAGAGTATCTGGCCGATGAGGGAGGGGCGAAAATCTCCGGTAAGCCTCTCAGCCTGGCCAGTGCCCTCGGAAAACTCTCCGGTGCGGCTCAGGCCCTTCCGATGCAGGCAAATCCGTCAACTGCGCACATGTTCATTGTGAACCCGCTGTCGGGACGGTCGCTGATGAACCTCTTCAGCACCCACCCGCCTGTGGAGGAGAGAATTGCAAGGCTGCGAAGCATGCGAACGATGTAAAAAAACAGGCAGGAGGAACCATGGAAGAGGGAAAAGACGAAAAGGGATTTGTTATAAAGGATAAACGACGGTTCGATGAATCCGGAACCGTACGCGATGAAGCGGACAAAAAGGATGAAAAAAGGACGGAACAAACGGCCGGAGAACAAAAACAACAACCTTTTTCAGAAGAGGCCATAAACGATCAGCAAAACGAGCAGATTCCTGAGATAAATTTTGTCAGCTTTGTCTATTCCCTTGCGACAACCGCGTTTTACCATTTCGGCGATTTCCCCGATCCCGTGACGAAAAAGACTCTCCGCAATCTCCCCGCCGCCAAACAAACGATAGACATTCTGAACATATTGAAAAACAAAACCGCCGGCAATCTAGAACAGACTGAAAAACAGATGCTGGATGACATTTTATACGAGCTACAAATGCGATACGTAAAGGAAACAAGCGCGAAGTGATCAAAAAAAAATCGCCCGCAAAGATCAACCTTTACCTGAGAGTCAACCGCAGGCGCAAGGACGGTTACCACGACATCACCTCATTGATGCAGTTAATCACCCTTTACGATGAACTGCGTTTCTCACCCCAAAAAACCGGAATAGTCCTGAGCTGTTCGCGAGACGATCTTCCGGTTGACGAAAAAAACCTGGTTTATCGCGCGGCGGCGGCCTTCTATGCCCGCACAGGTATCACTCCCGGAATCAGGATAGGAATACATAAACGTATACCGCTGGGCGCCGGGCTGGGAGGGGGCAGTTCCAATGCGGCGACAACCCTTATGACGCTCAACGAAATACACAAAACCGCGCTGACAAAAAATGATTTGATGCGACTCGGCGAAACGTTGGGGGCTGATGTCCCCTTTTTTGTTTTTGGAAAAACCGCATGGGTGTCCGGCAGAGGAGAAAAGCTCCAGGAGGCTCCGCCCCTGCCGCGTATGTCGTTCGTACTGATCAATCCCGGCTTCCCGGTTTCTACGCACGAGGTATACGAAGGGCTGAATTGGGGATTGACAAAAAAACGAAGAAATTATAGCATTCCACGCTTTTCTAGCATACAAGAAGTGGCAGCGGGCCTCGCAAACGATTTGGAGGGGGTTGTGAGCACCCTTTATCCTGTCGTAAACGAAATAAAGGCCTTTCTGCTTAAAAACGGCGCGCTGGGGGCATTGATGACGGGAAGCGGACCGACGGTGTTCGGTATTTTCAAAAACAATCAAGCCTCCGCAAGGGTCAAAAGAACCGCGGTCTTGGAAAAGGGATGGCTCGTTTTCGACGCCCGTCCCGTTTAATCTGCCGGGGGTAAAACTGGGGTGTCGTCAAGCGGTAAGACACAGGAATTTGGATCCTGCATTCGGAGGTTCGAATCCTCCCGCCCCAGCCAATCATGTTCCATTCAGGGATCTTAGGGTGCTTATATGCTTGAAAGAATGAGAATCTTTACCGGAAATGCGAATACCGAGCTCGCAAAAAAAATAGCCCAAAACCTCGGCATATCCCTTGGCAAAGCCAATGTCATGGCGTTCAGTGACGGTGAAACCCGTGTGGAAATTAATGAGAATGTCAGGGGAATGGATGTCTTTATCATCCAGCCGACCTGTCCGCCGGTAAACGTTGCCTTGATGGAGCTTTTGATCATGATCGACGCGCTGCGCAGGGCCTCGGCCGATAGGATCACCGCGGTGATCCCATATTACGGATATGCCAGACAGGATCGCAAGGTGGTTCCCCGCGCTCCGATAAGCGCGAAGCTGGTCGCAGATTTGATCACGCAGGCCGGGGCAAACCGCGTTATGGCCATGGACCTCCACGCGGGGCAGATTCAGGGGTTCTTCAATATCCCCGTTGACAACCTCTTTGCAACACCGATACTGATCGAATATTTTCGCTATACCTATCAGGGAAACGAGACTGTCGTCGTCTCCCCGGATTCCGGGGGGGTCGAACGCGCCCGCGCGTTTGCCAAACGTCTGGGAGCAAGCCTCGCTATCATCGATAAACGAAGAGAAGGCCCCAACGAGGCCCAGGTTATGAACATTATAGGGCACGTAAGCAATATGAGGATTATCGTGCTGGACGATATGATAGATACCGCCGGAACCGTCGTTCAGGCATCAGAGGCGCTAGCCAAAGAAGGGGCGCTTGAGATCGCTGTATGCTGCACGCACCCGGTGCTCTCCGGACCGGCAATCGAAAGGATCCGGAGGTCGGTCATCAAGGAGGTCATCGTGACCGACACGATCCCGCTTAATGAAAACGCAAAGTCCTGCGACAAAATCAAGGTCCTTTCGGTATCAGGGCTTCTCAGCGAGGCCATCCGGAGAATCTATTACAACGACTCGGTAAGTTCATTATTTATTTAGGAGGAATACATGGAGGCCATTGAATTAAACGCCACGACAAGAAAACAATCCGGCAAAGGGCCGTCAAGACGCTTCAGGATGGAAGGGCTTATTCCGGCGGTTGTTTACGGCAGGGGAAAATCAGCCGTCCCCATTACCATTGAGGAATCGAAGCTGCAAAAAATCATTCGCGAGAAAAAGGAAAAACATTTTATCAAGCTGACCATTGACGGAAACAAACAGAACGAAAAGATTTCCATCCTGAAAGAATTACAGTACAAGCCGGTGGGCGGGCGGCTTTATCATGCCGATTTTTACGAAATCAGCATGGATCAAAAGCTGACGGTCGATATCCCCCTCAATTTCATGGGCATCCCGGTTGGTGTAACGAAGGGCGGTGAGCTCCAGCATTTAAAACGGGAACTCAAAATTTCGTGTCTCCCCACGGATCTTCCCGACCACATTGACATAGATATTTCCGGCCTGGAAATAGGCGGATCTCTAAAGGTAAAGGATATTCCCCTCCCGCAGGGGATTTCTGTCATTGATCACGGGGATGTAGGAATCGCGATCGTGTACGAGGTAAAAGTGGCGGCGGCGCCGGAGACGGAACAACCGGAAGGTGAAGAAGCTCCTTCGGAAGTAACCGAGACTAAACCCCAAAGCGCGGTCTGACGAAACCTGGATCCCAGGGAGAAGCATCCTTTGAAGCTGATCGTGGGACTGGGCAATCCGGGCACACAATACCGAAAAAGCAAACATAACGCCGGTTTCATGATTGTTGAGCGCTTTTCGGATTTGCACGGCATTTCGATGAACCAGAGGCTTTTCGATTCGATCATCGGAAAAGGGAAAATAAACAGGGAGGCCGTTACCCTTGCCGAACCTCAAACCTATATGAATTTGAGCGGCATCTCCGTGAACCGGCTCAGAAACTATTTCAGAATAGGAATGGAAGATTTGATCGTGATACATGATGATCTGGATTTGCCGTTTCAAACGATCCGCCTGAAAAAAGGGGGAGGACACGGAGGACACAAGGGGCTGCTTTCATTGATCGAAAACCTCGGCGACAGAGATTTTCTCCGCGTCAGGTTCGGAATCGGAAGACCGGAACGTAAATCGATGGTTGAGGAATATGTTCTTGCCCCCTTTTCACCCGAAGAGGAGGATGCCCTTCCCGGCTTGATTCAAAAGGCTGCGGAAGCCGTAGGTGATATCCTTACTTCCGACATTCATGCTGCGATGAGAAAATACAATCTCAGGGAAAGGAAACAAATCGCCAAAAACGAAAAATACTAAAGTCCAGGACAATCGTTGATTGCTGTCAGCGGGGACGGTTTTGAAATCGCATACTCAAGTGGACGACTTGAAATCAACTTATTCGAGGAGGATTAGATCATGCATATCGGTAAACACAGCATCGGGCCATTGTTTTTGTCATCATTCCTTTTTCTGCTCTTGAGCAGAGCCACGGCCTTTGCAAGCGAGGCTGATATTAAGATCCCGGATTTGACCGCGGTCGCGTTCATGGGCGGCAAGCTCGGAGGGTTGACCATTCTCAATATCGGGCTTTTAATCTGTGCGCTCGGCGCGGCATTCGGCTTGATCCAGTTCATCCAGACAAAAAACCTGCCCGCGCATCAGGCGATGCTCGATGTATCCCATACGATCTGGGAAACCTGTAAAACCTATCTCTTCCAGCAGGGCAAATTCCTTGCCGTCTTGTGGGTGTTGATCGCACTGGCGATGATCTACTACTTCATCGGACTTCAGAGCTTAACTATCGGAGCGGTCATCACCATTCTTTTATCGTCGATCCTTGGCATTCTCGGCTCGTACGGCGTAGCCTGGTTCGGCATCCGGATCAACACGATGGCCAATTCACGGGCGGCGTTTTCGTCTTTAAGCGGAATCCCGTTGAACATCGTCAAGATCTGCCTTCGCTCCGGCATGAGCATCGGGCTTTTATTGGTCAGCGTCGAGCTTTTCTTCATGATCATCATTCTGGCCTATGTCCCGAAGGAACTTGCCGGGTCGTGCTTCATCGGGTTTGCGATCGGGGAGTCGCTCGGCGCAAGCGCACTGAGAATCTGCGGCGGCATCTTTACGAAGATCGCCGATATCGGCTCCGACCTGATGAAGATCATCTTCCATCTGCCGGAAGATGACCCGAAGAACCCCGGCGTCATCGCTGACTGCACCGGCGACAATGCCGGCGACAGCATCGGGCCGACCGCGGACGGCTTCGAAACGTACGGCGTGACGGGCGTAGCGCTGATTGCCTTTCTGGCTCTGGCTTTGGCACTGAACCCGGCGATGGGCGGCAAGCTCATCGTATGGATTTTCGGCATGCGGATTCTGATGATCATCACGGCCCTCGTATCCTATTTCATCAACGACGCAGTCAGCAAATCCCTCTACGCCTCGAAACCGGAATTCGACTTCGAAAAACCGTTGTCGAATCTGGTCTGGATAACCTCCACGATTTCGATTATCGTCACCTTTGTCGCGAGCTACTATCTGCTCGGCGATCTTCCTGCGATAGAAGGCTCGATCCCGGCATGGCTTGCGCTTTCGATCATCATCAGCTGCGGAACGATAGCCGGAGCCCTTATCCCGGAATTTACAAAGATATTCACCAGCACCAACTCGCGCCACTGCGAGGAGATCGTCAATGCCTCGCGCCAGGGCGGCGCCTCGCTGAACATCCTTTCCGGTCTCGTCGGCGGCAATTTCTCGGCGTTCTGGGAGGGTCTCGTCATCCTCTCTTTGATGTTGATAGCCTACCTTGTTTCCCAGAGCGCCTCGGTGGTGAATTTGATGCCGGTAGAATTCAAATTCGCCGCGCCGGTTTTCGCCTTCGGTCTCGTCGCGTTCGGCTTTCTCGGCATGGGCCCGGTGACGATCGCCGTCGACAGCTTCGGCCCCGTCTCCGACAACGCCCAGTCCATCTACGAGCTTTCGATGATCGAAAGCCGCGAAGACACGAAAGAGGTCGTCAAGAAACATTTCGGCGTGGATACCGACTTCGAAAAAGCCAAACATAACCTCGAGGCGGCCGACGGAGCCGGAAACACGTTCAAGGCAACAGCCAAACCAGTACTGATCGGAACGGCGGTCGTCGGCGCCACGACGATGGTCTTCGGAATCATCATCCTGCTGGAGAGGCTCTTCGGCAACGTCATCGCCAAACTCAGCCTTGTCCAGCCCGAAACAATCCTGGGCCTTCTGATGGGCGGCTGCGTCATCTACTGGTTCAGCGGCGCCTCGATCCAGGCCGTTGTCACCGGATCTTACAAGGCCGTCGTCTTTATCAAAGACCATATCAAACTGGACAAGAAAGAGGCTTCCATCGCGGACAGCAAAGAGGTCGTCAAGATCTGCACCCAGTACGCCCAGAAAGGGATGATCAACATCTTCGTCGTCATCTTCTTCATGGCGCTGGCTCTGGCGTTCTTCAACCCCTACTTCTTCATCGGTTATCTGATCGGAATCGCGTTCTTCGGACTGTTCCAGGCGATTTTCATGGCCAACGCCGGAGGCGCCTGGGACAACGGCAAGAAGATCGTCGAGGTCGATCTGAAACAGAAGAACACCCCGCTGCACGAGGCGGTCGTCGTCGGGGACACCGTCGGCGATCCTTACAAGGACACCTCTTCCGTCTCGCTGAATCCGGTCATCAAGTTCACGACGCTCTTCGGCCTTCTTGCGGTCGAGATAGCCGTCACTATGACGAATTCCGGGCTGAGGATCGGTCTTGCGTCGATCTTCTTTTTGATCGCGCTGGTCTTCGTCTACCGCTCGTTCTATTCGATGAGGATTTCGAAAGAAAAACTGTAAAGTCTCAATCGCATCCGCAACAAAAGGCGCTTCCTGCATTTGGGGCGCCTTTTGTTGTAAATTCGGAATGAACACATTTTGCCTTTGCACTTCGAGGGCGGCGGTTTGCAAAGGTCTCAAAGGTCTTAAGATGAGCTTGAAATAAAGGGACAGGTGAAAAAAATAGGGGATCAACCGACTTTATCGTAAGACAAAAACTGCATCGTAAAAACGGCCCTCCCCTGTGTAGCGGAGCGAAGGTCAGTCGAATAGCCGAACATTGCCTTCAGCGGAACCTTCGCCTTGATTTCGCTTATAGAACCCTTCGGGGAAATCTCCTGTATCTCTCCCTTTCTGGCGTTGATGTCCCCGATGACCTCCCCGGTGTATTCCGCGGGCGTGATAACATCCACACGCATGACGGGATCAAGCAGAACGGGATCGGCCTTTCGAACCCCGTCTCTCAAGGCTGTCGCGGCCGCTATCCTGCAGGCGACCGCGGTCGTGTCGCCTTCCCTGACAACACCACCGGTCATGATTACGCGAATGTCAATAACCGGGTAACCCGCTACAGCACCGCTCTGCAGGCCCTCTTTGATGCCCTCCTCGATTGCCGAAAGCATCTCCTCGGTAAACAGCGTGTTTTCGTCGAGATGACGGATGATCTCGACGCCGCCTCCCCTTTTCAGGGGTTCCAACAGAAGCCTGACATTACCGAATTGCCTTTTTTCCGCCAATTCTCTGTCAAAAACCCCCTCCGATTCCACCCTTTTTTGAATGGTCTCACGGTGCACGACCTTTGGTTTGCCGATATTGATCCGTGTATTGAATTCCCGAAGCAGTCGATCCGTAATGATCTCAAGATGCAGCTCGCCCATGCCGGAAATAACCGTTTGCGTCGTCTCGTCATCGTATTTGACTCTGAGCGTGGGATCTTCGTCCATCAGCTTACTCAAGGCGGCGATAAGCTTCTCCTGATCGGCAGGCGTCTTCGCTTCAACCGCCATGCTGATCACCGGCTCGTAAAAATCAATCGGCTCCAGCAGGATTGGGTTTGTCTCACTGCAAATCGTATCCCCTGTCATCACATCTTTTAACCCCATAACCGCTACAATATCACCGGCTTGTGCACTTTCGATCCGTTCGCGTTTGTTGGCATGCATCTTCAAGATACGGGCAATTTTCTCTCTTTTCCGGCGGTTCGCGTTGTAGAGTTCATCCCCGGAGCTGATCCGTCCGGAATACAAACGCAGGTAAGTTAACTTCCTCCCCTCATCCTGCATGATTTTAAAAGCCAGGGCCGCAAGATGCTCCTTTTCGCTGCTGAGGCGGAATTCCTCCTGTTTAGTGGTGGGGTTGATTCCCTTTACGGGGGGAATATCCTCAGGAGAAGGAAGATAGTGGACAACCGCATCGAGCAGCGGCTGCACACCCTTATTCTTCAAGGCCGCGCCGCACAGCACAGGGACAACTTTCAGTGAAATAGCCGCTTTCCTGATCGCCAGATTGATCTCTTTATCGCCGATCTGTGTTCCTTCAAGATACTTCTCCGCGATTTCATCGTCGAGATCAGACAACAGTGAAATCATTTTTTCCCGATGCTCGATTGCCTCAGGAAGGATGTGTTCGGGAATATCCTCGTATTGATAAGACAATCCCTTCGTAGATTCATCCCATGTAAGCGCCTGCATCCGGATTAAATCGATAATGCCTTTAAACGAATCTTGAGATCCTAGCGGGATTTGTATCGGCAACGGCACGGAGTCGAATCGTTTTGCCATCTGCTGTATCGTTCCCCAGTAGTCCGCACCGATTCTATCCATCTTATTGATAAAAGCCACCTTGGGAACGCCGTACCGGTCTGCCTGACGCCATACGGTCTCCGACTGAGGTTCCACGCCGCCGACAGCGCAGAAAACGACAACAGCCCCGTCAAGAACCCTGAGACAGCGTTCGACCTCGATTGTAAAATCCACATGGCCCGGTGTATCTATGAGGTGGATTTCATGGTTTGCCCACAGGCACGTTGTAACCGCTGAGGTAATCGTGATCCCCCTTTCCTGTTCCTGCGGCATCCAATCCATAACGGCTTCACCGTCGTGCACTTCGCCCATTTTGTAGGACTTGCCCGTATAGAAAAGGATTCTCTCCGTGACGGTCGTCTTGCCCGCGTCGATGTGAGCGGCTATGCCTATGTTCCTGATACGCGAGAGCCTCGCCTTGCCTGCCATATGTCCATCCCAAGAACCGTCCGGGAGCCTCACGCGGCGCTTATTTGGAACGCGCCGGTGAAATCATATCGTTGTTCGCATAAAACGCTTCGCGAAGTCCGATGTGTCCCTTAAGGGATTCCCTCTGCTTGCCTTCAATCAAAATCTTCACTTTTTTAATTTCAGGAAAATTGGCCGTTAACGTATTTGCAAGGGAATAGATCGTCGCCATCTCCGCAGAGCTTCCACCGGGATGGTTTTTTACGAGACTCTCCCGGAAATCGACCACAAGCGTATCTTCCCCTTCCCTCTTTACGCTGTTCAGTTCGGCTCCGTTCGGAAACGTATTCACGAGACCGGTCTTCGACCCTGAAAGCAGCGAAACCACTATTTCTGTAGCCTGTTTTTCGAGCGTGTTCTCCTTCGGTAAAAAACGCTTTTCGGGAAGCAGGAAACGTTCCTCCGCATCGGAAAAAAACAGCGTGAACTCTTTCTTGTCCCTTCTCGTTTCCCCGGCGCGCTTATCACCGGCGGGGGGGAAAACATAGTCGAAAATCGCGATGAAAAGAACCGCAAGAAAAACAACGGAAACAACGACAATGACCGACAGAACAGCCGTCCTCTTGGTTTTCTTTGTTTTCTTATATTTTATCTCGGCATATCTTTTTTGTCTTTTCGTGGACATAAAAACCTCAATCCTTTTTATTCTTTTCGCGGATGCTTAGGATACGCAAAAAAATTGATCGAAGCGGCGATATGATCAAAAAAGGCTACTGATCCTTTTCGTTCTTGTTGTTTCCGTTAATCCACCAATCGCTCTTTTCCTTAAACCACCACGCAGAATGATCCGTTTCCAGAATCGTAGTAGCCAGTTTACGCCCCGTTTCCGTTGACAGGCGCTGGATGGCAAAATCAAGCCATTCCTTGGTGTACTTATTTCCCAAATCGCCGCATTCCTTTAAATGGAGTATCAAAGCAAGCTGATCGGCATCCCTGGCCAAAAACGCCTCTCTGCTTTCGCGCCTGTTGAATTCATCAAGTGCCTCTTCTATCTCACCGCCGAAGAAAAGAGGGGCGGCAATCTCCCGGACGGCCTTTTTTTCGTCAACAGCTACGTATTTCTTGTTCACATAATTCATGTCACCTGTACGTGCCTCGGGAAGATCGTGCATCAAACACAATTTCAAAACCTTCAATTCGTCGACGTCGGGTTCCATCTTGCAGAGGACATAACCGATATACACCGTACTCAAAAGATGTTCGGCCACCGACTCGGAACCCGTGCCGAGGAACTGAAAACCACTCCGCGGCGTTTTTCTGAGCATGGTTGTCTCAAAAAGAAATTCCACTATCTCCTTCACCATCGAAAACCATCCTGCCTACAACGAGTCACAATCAAAGACCTTTTAAAAAACGCCGCCTTTTTATGCTGATCAAATCTTTTTCGACCCCGCGGCGTCTCTGGACATGGCTCTAGAAGGCTAAACGCTCTGGGATAGTTCGCGTTCTTAACGCCTGTAGAGCCTTGCTCAAGACGGTAGGGTACCTAAGAAAAATCAATAGCGCTTCAGGCAGCATGTTTCAAAGGTCTCGACGAAAACCTTGAAAGTGTGTTTCCTCGAACCCCAATCAGTCACGAAGTTCTCTTTTAAGAACGCGGAGACGATTACCCATCATCTCGGAAATATTTTTCAGTTGCTGCTGCAGCGCGGCCAGACCTTCCGGCTTGACGGCCGATATCCGGTCGATCTGGTCTTTCCAGTAGGCAACGATCTCGACCTCGCCTTCCTTGAGTTTCCGGTCGATTCTTGCCTGCATCTCCTTGATCAAAACGGCATTCCTATCCATTTCGGCCATTTGCCTTTTTATACCCCTGATATTTAAGCCGATCAAAAAGGTTTCCTTACGCGCGAGGGAAGCCTCTCTTCAACGTTTACGTATTGTTTATATAACATCTCAACAACATCTTGCAACAGAGAAAATAGAAGATCCAAGCACAATCCGGAGATATCCCCATGTACTGCCTCCGAAACATGTTGCAGGGCCAACCACTCCCCCCAGGGGTTAAGTAGAAAAAGACCATTTCCTTTCGAGTGCATATAGAGCTTGATTACACGAATAAAAAATAGTAAGGAATTTTGACATTTTTAAAACGTGCAAACGAACAGGAAAATGCTTCCATACAGTAGCCTGACGTTCCAGACGATCTTTAAAAGAGGGAGCTTGATCGTGAGCGCCTCGTTGATATTCGAAGAAGAAACGGAATTTCTTGGTTATGCAAGCCTCCGATTAAATACTTAGAAAGGAGAAGTGTTTATGTCCCTTTGTTTTGATCTTGCACCGGAACAGAAAATGCTCGAAGACTCGGTTTGGAAATGGGCGTCAGCCTGGTTGGAGCCGCAGATGGAGAAACTCTACGAGGAAGACCGGATGCCGCCCGATCTGTTTAAAGAACT
This sequence comes from Syntrophus aciditrophicus, assembly GCA_020722315.1. Lineage (GTDB taxonomy): Bacteria > Desulfobacterota > Syntrophia > Syntrophales > UBA5619 > DYLD01. The sequence goes on along the minus strand of DYLD01000012.1, from coordinate 1,399 downwards.
CGGAAAACTAGGCGTGAACGGGATCGCCTATGAGGAAAAATACGGGGGCGCCGGTCTGGGGTATGTAGACACGCTTCTGGTGTATGAAACAATTGCACGGGTCAGCAGCGCCCTTTCGATGACCGTCGGCGCCAGCCAGACCCTCTGTTTCGACAATTTTCGCAGGAACGCGTCCGAACAACAAAAAATGGACATCCTGCCAAAGGCCTGCAGCGGCGAATACATCGGATGTCTTGGAATCACAGAGCCAAATGCCGGCTCCGATGCAATGGGAATGACAACCAGAGCCACAAAGTCCGGCGACCATTACATCATCAACGGGAGCAAAACATTCATAACAAACGGCCCCGTCGCCGATGTGGTTGTTTTCTACGCAAAAACGAATCCGGAACTCGGGCCGCATGGCATATCGGCCTTTTATTTTCTGACAAAGGACGTCAAAGGCTTCTCCGTCGATAAGATCCACAAATGGGGTATGAGAACCTCCCCGACAGGACTCTTGACGTTCGACAATATGGAACTGCCCGAAGAAAACCTGATCGGCGGTTATAACCAGGGGGTCGCGGTTCTTACCAACGGTCTTTGCACGGAGCGGATCACCCTTTGCGGATGTTCTCTCGGCGCGCAGCGGTCGTGTCTCGAGTTAAGCATCAAGTATGCGAAGGAACGAACGCAGTTCGGAAAACCCATTGGTTCTTTCCAGTTCATCCAGGGGAAGCTTGCCGACATGTACACCGGATACATGGCCTCCAAATGGATGGCGTACAGCGCGGCCTCTTATTGCGATTCACTGGAAAATAAAACGTGCGGCAAGGGAACAGACCTTGACCGGAAAGCCGCGGGTGCATTGCTCTTCTGCGGAGAAATGGGAACACGAATCGCTGAAAACGCCGTTCAGATCCATGGCGGATACGGTTACTGCAGCGAATACCCCGTGTCGCGCCATTACCTGGACCAGAAATTATGGGACATAGGCGCCGGCACAGCAGAAATCCGCAGGATTATCATTGCCAGAGAACTCTTGCGCGATAATTTCCAGAGCGGTCAATAGATAAAGCATAAAAAAAGATTTCGGCCCCTCTTCTTGAAAAATATCTGGACAAAAGACAAGGAAATTAGATATATGCAAAAACGTGTCGGATAATTTGACTCAAGGAGAGAACTTTGCAAAACGCCGCCTTTCGCACTCATAAATCTTTTTCGACCCCGCGGCTTCTCGCAGCGACTCTACAGGCTAACCGCTCTCTATTGTTCGCGTTTTTAACGCCTTTAGAGTCTTGCTGCGACGGCGGGGTACCCCGAAAAATCTTTGAAATCGCGCTTCAGGCAGCATTTTTCAAAGGTCTCAAGGAGGAAAAATGCTGACACGAACGAAATGGATCTTTTTGCTGCTGATCCT
>DYLD01000136.1:4912-6182 GCA_020722315.1 Syntrophus aciditrophicus | reverse complement strand
AAAACAAGCCGGAATGGTTCTGGGCCGAGCTGGCGGTTCAGTCGGCCGGCGGCGCTGCTGTCGGGATATTCACGGATTGTCGGCCTGAGGAAGTAAAATTTTATGCCCAACATTCCGATTCGGTCTTTGCCGTCGTACACGACCAGGAACAGGTCGACAAGTTTCTGGAGATTAAAACGGAAATCCCAAAAATTAAGAACATCATCTACTGGGATCCTAAAGGGCTCTGGTCTTACAGAGATCCCCTCCTGCTGTCATTTGACGAAGTGGTCGAATTGGGAAAACAGTATGAACGAACGTACCCGGAGCTTTTCGATCAACTGGTTGATCAAGGAAACGGGGATGAGATCGCCGTCTTGTGCTACACATCAGGAACTACAGGCCTGCCTAAAGGTGGAATGCTGAGCCAGAGATGGTTAACAGAGTCCGTAAAACAATGGGCATTGCTGGACGGGTGGATCCAAAAGGGATACGAGTATCTTTCGTTTATTCCTCCTGCCTGGGCTACCGAGCAGGGCATCGGCATTGCCGGATCCATTATCGCGCCGATGGTCGTCAATTTCCCCGAAAAGCCGGAAACCGTTCAGGAGAACATCCGGGAAATCGGCCCCGACATTCTGTTCTTCGGCGCAAGGTTGTGGGAAAACTTGAATCGTATGATCCAGGCCAGAATGATCGACTCCACCTATTTGCGGCGCCTGATTTACCGTCTGGCTGTCCCTGTCGGCCTCAAGGCCGCGGATATGAACAGCAACCGCGAAGGGCTTGATCTGCCATGGCGTGTCCTTAATTTCCTGGCCTATCAGACCGTCTTTCGGCAACTGAGGGACCGGATAGGTCTTTCCCATGTGAAGACGGTCTATTCGGCAGGAGGGGTGGTAAGCCCGGAAATAATACGTTATTTCAAGGCATTAGGTATCGACATCCGTCTGTTCTACGGAAGCACAGAACAGGGTGTGATAACGATGCCGAGAAAAGGAGATATTCGGCCCGACACATCCGGCCCGCCTGTTCCATGGGTTGAGCTGAAGCTGTCGGATGACGGCGAAATACTCGTTAAAAGTAAATTTTCCTATTCAGGCTATTACAAGAACCCCGAGGCCTCGGAAAAAAAGATGAAGGACGGCTGGTTTTATACGGGCGATTTCGGCTACCTGAACGAAGACGGCCATCTCATCGTCATCGACCGTATGGAAGACCTCAAGGAACTTGCAGGAGGGAAAAAGTTCTCGCCGCAGTACACCGAAGCAAGGCTCAGGTTCAGCCCGTA
>DYLD01000136.1:0-4812 GCA_020722315.1 Syntrophus aciditrophicus | reverse complement strand
GACGAAGAGGAACTTACCCGGACAAGAAAAATGAGAAGAACCTATGTCGAAGATAAGTACAGAGACCTGATTACGGCTCTCTACGGCGAGGAAGACACCTATCAGGTGGAGGCAAGTGTCACCTACCGGGACGGCCGCAGGGGAACGATTCAAACAACGATCCAGATAACAAAAATAGCAGGGTGAGACATGACCGAATTTATCCAGCAAACCATCACCGGCCTGATGACCGGAAGCCTGTATTCCCTCGTTGCCGCAGGCATTGTCCTGGTGTACAAATCAACCCACGTTGTCAGTCTGGCTCACGGCCAGCTGGTCGCATTCGGCGCGCTATTCTTCTGGCTTTTCTTGAGCGGCCTGGGCCTCCCTTTCTGGGCGGGGCTCATCCCGGCGTTTATCCTTACCGCCCTGCTGGGACTCGCAATCGAACGAATCGCGCTGAGACCGCTTATCGGGCAACCCCTTATCGCGGCATTTCTGATGACCTTTGCGATCTTTATAGCGCTGGAGGGTATTTTTGTCCTCTACCTGAAGGGCGAGACGCGTACCCTGCCCCACTTCCTGCCCGAGGGCAATTTCGTTCTGGGCAACATCTCGGTTCCGATAAACCAGTTGATCGGTTTCTGCGTGGCTCTCCTCCTGTTTGCCGCGGTGTCCCTTCTTTTTAGATATACCAAATTGGGGCTGGGAATGCGTGCCACGGCAGAGGACCACCGGCTGGCTCAGAGCACGGGGATCGTCGTGAAGAATATCTTTTCCTATATCTGGATTCTTTCGGGGATTGTTGCCGCCGTTGCCGGGATTGCGACAGCGAACGTGATGGATATCTATTATATGCTTCCGTATATCGGCATCAACGGGCTGATTGTGGCGATCTGCGGTGGGCTCGATTCTCTGACCGGCGCCCTTTTAGTCGGGCTTCTTTTGGGCGTGGTGGAAAACGTAGGGGCGGCTTATCTGGACCCGCTGGTTGGCGGCGGCATCAAGGACGTGGCCGGATATGTCGTACTCCTTCTGGTATTGCTGATCAGACCTTACGGCCTGTTCGGTCTTGTAAAGATTGAAAGGATATGACCTATGAGACCCTGCGGAGTATTCGATAAAAGCTATGCCCTCGACATTGCAATTATCCGGACATGGCAGCACTGGACTATCCTGATCCTTTCCCTTTTGTTCCTCTACCTCTTTCCGCTTTTCGGCTCCTACTACCTCATCAGTTTTATCAACCTTCTTTCAATCAGTGCCATGGTCGTGTTAGGGCTTCAAATCGTCAGCGGATTATGCGGCCAGATATCGTTCGGCCAGGCTGCTTTTATGGCGGTAGGAGCTTACACGTCATCCATCCTCACGATCCATTACGGCCTGTCTTTCTGGCTGGCCCTGCCGCTCTCGGGTATTGTGGCCGGGTGTGTCGGGATCATAGGCGGTGCACCGTCGCTCCGCATCAAGGGAATGTACCTGGCGATGGCTACGATAGCAATCCATTTTGTCGTCATCTGGCTTATCCTCCATACGGAGATCACCGGTTCGTTCAAAGGCCTCTATCCTCAGCCGCCCAGCATTGGAGGTTTCGAATTCGATACAGATGAACGGATGTACTATATCATTATGTCGGTCCTGATAATCATGACCTATGCAGCCAGAAACCTGATGCGATCAAAGGTAGGCAGGGCCTTTGTTGCGATACGCGACAACGATTTGGCCGCAGAGGTCATGGGAGTGAATCTTTACTACTACAAATTGCTCGCGTTCTTCATCTCCTGTTTCTATGCAGGCGTGGCAGGATCTCTGTGGGCCCACCTCATCACCGTCGTCAACGTGGAGCAGTTCACCCTTCTGCACGCGTTAGAATATGTGGGCATGCTGATCATCGGAGGCATGGGAAGCATCCCCGGGGTCTTTTTCGGTGTTCTTTTCATAAGAGTTCTCAACGAATTGGTCATGTTCGCATCACCGGCTTTAGCCAAGGCGCTTCCGTGGCTGGGATCGTCGCCCGCAGCCTCGCTGGGTCTTTTGGCCTTCGGACTTGCGATGGCGTTATTTCTTATCTTTGAACCAAGGGGGCTGGCCCATCGGTGGGAAATCTTCAAGGCGTCTTACCGGCTCTATCCCTTTGCGCATTGAACAGAAGGGCTTTGCGGCTTTGGGCCTGAAAAACAGGTTTTGTGAGTATTCAATCACCAGAGGAGAAAGGAGGGTATCATGGGAAAACAAGTAAGGATGTTTCTCAAAGCGGCCCTGATGATCAGCCTGGGCGTAGTGTGTCTTACAGGGGTTGCTTCTGCAAAGGAGGTCATGTACCTGAGCCTGGCCGATTACACGGGCCCTATTGCCGGGCTGAATGTCCCGGGCGACATGGGACTCGAGGATTTCATCAAGGACGTCAACGCCAAGGGCGGGGTTGACGGGGTGACGATCAAATTTATCGGAATCGACACCCGATACGATGTCGCCCGGGCGGTATCGGCCTACAAGCGATACCGGAGGACGCCGCGACTGCTGATGGTCAACTCGATAAGCACCGGCATCGGCAAGGCGGTCGCCCCGCTCATCGAAAAAGATAAGAGGCTCCAGATGGTACCGGGGGATGGGGAGTTCCAGGCCCACCTCGGCCGTTCATTTATCTGGGGTCCGGCTTACCAGGACGCCTTTGCGGCCATGATGGACTGGGTAATGGCCGACTGGAAGAAAAAAGGGAAATCGGGCGCCCCCGTTGTCGGCTATCTCAGTTGGGATAATCCTTATGGCCGGGAGCCCCTTAGAGGCGGAAAGGAATACGCTGAAAAGATTGGAATCAAACTCCTTCCGCCCGAATTCTTTCCTCCCGGAACTCTGAAGCATGACGTCTATCTGACACGGCTGGCCAATGCAGGCGCCAACTATATCCTTGCCGGCGGCGTCGATCCCACGCCCACCAATATCATCCGGGACGGCTACAACCTGGGACTGACAAAGACAATCCAGTTCATGACGGATTACTGGGGACCAACCGCACTGGGGATCGGTGTTCATGCCGAGGCCCTGGAAGGGACGGTGATCATCTCATTTTTCCAGAGGGGCGAAGATGCACGGAACAACCCCGTTGTCACCGATCTTTGGAAGCGATACAGAGGCTCGATGGACAAATTCAACGAGGTGTATGGAATGGGGATGAGCTGGGGGATGACCTATCTCGCCGGCCTGAAAATAGCTCTGAAAGCGGCAGGGTACGAGAAGCTCGAGGCCGACGACATGTACAAAGCCTACCAGAAACTGACCGGGCTGAACAAGTATGATATCCAGGGCCCCTGTGCCTACAGCCCCACATCCCGTCTGGGAAGCAAGCTGGTCAAGATCTATCGGGTCAAGGCCGGCAAAATCGTCCCGATTACCGGCTGGCGGGAGGCTCCCAACGCCGTCGCCCTTCATACATTCTAGGAAAGGAGGCTCAAGATGAAAGCATTAAAAACCATCATTTTGACACTCGTTCTTCCGGGGCTGGTCATGGGTTCTCTACTTTTTGCCGGCACATCCTATGCCCAGGAGGCCAGTGTCGAAGTGGTTCCCGCCGAGACCTTCCTCTCGCCGGCACTGATCAAACAACCCGTTACCTTCAAGGGAAACGGCTTTGTACCCAAAGAAATGATATCGATTGAAATGATCCTTCCCGAAGGGGTGACAATCAAGGGTGTAGGCCCCGGTGAAGATGTCGGGATCGCGATGGGTAACGCTGATGAAAAAGGCAGCTTTACGGCGGCTATGCAACCTACGGCAACGCTCAACTGGTTTTTTCAGGTTGGATGGACCCCTCTTCTTACTCCCAACTTTAAAGAGGCAAAACCCATTCCGCCTGGCGACTACAAAATTCGGGCGACGGGGCTCGATTCCGATAAGGTTGCCTATTCAACAATGAGAATTGTTCCTCCACCCAAGAAGAAAGAGTAGGAATGCTGACTCTCAACAACATAGAGGTCGTTTACAGCGACGTGATTCTCGTTCTCAAGGGAGTTTCGTTGGTGGTCGAACCGGGGACGATAGTAACCCTTCTGGGGGCCAATGGTGCAGGTAAGACCACGGCACTCAAGGCCATGTCCGGGCTTTTGAAATCGGAGCTGGGGAAGGTGACGGACGGCTCGATAGAGTTTGAAGGAACCCGCATAGATCGCAAAGACGCTGAAGAAATCGTTCGAATGGGGATGGTGCAGGTCATGGAAGGCCGTCCCCTCTTCGAACAATTGACCGTGGAAGAGAACATCCGGGTCGGGGCTTACTCGCGGAACGACGCGGCGGGGATCCGATCGGATATGGAGGAGATCTACCACTATTTCCCAATACTGGCAAGGATGAGACACCAAGTAAGCGGCTACCTCTCCGGGGGGGAACGGCAGATGCTCGTCATGGCAAGGGGGTTGATGGCAAGGCCCAAGCTGATGCTGCTTGATGAACCTTCGCTGGGGTTAAGCCCCGGCCTGGTTAAAGAGATATTCAAGATCATTCAACGAATCAACCAGGAACGAAAAACATCCATCCTCGTCGTGGAGCAGAATGCATTTATCGCTCTTTCCATATCCGATTACGCCTATGTCATGGAAAACGGCAGGATCGTACTGGACGGCCCCTCTGCAAAACTCAAGGAGAACGAAGACATCAAGGAGTTCTATCTGGGCCTGAGCCAGCTAGGAAAGCGAAAAAGTTTTAAGGAAGTCAAACATTACAGGCGGCGTAAGCGTTGGCTGTCCTGAGCAACCCGGTCCCGGACGATCAGACTGATGCCGCCGGTATGATACCGACCGCGTGGTAAGCTGTGCCCGTTTTCCTTTGGAAAAATCCCAA
>DYLD01000422.1 GCA_020722315.1 Syntrophus aciditrophicus | reverse complement strand
ATTGTATTTAATGCCAGTATCGTTTACGGCGATGTGCTTGTTGTTATAGTAATTCACCATGTACACAATTTGATAGATGGCAAAGCCAATCGGAAGAATCGCAATAATGGGACCTTGGCTTATAACATTAGAAAACCATAGCACAAGGTATATTCCCGCGATACCGATAATGGTTATAGACATTATGGTCATCAAGTATTGATTTTTGTTTTTCGAAGTCAGGAAATATGTTTTTTCCATTGTCAATTACTCCGATGAAGATTTAGAACTCTAATCCTTGCACATCTTCCAGCACGGACCTCGCCCACGCGGCCACATCCGCACAGTAGGTTTCGGCGTTTTTGGTGCAAATTTTCGGCTTGACAAGCCATAGTTTCCATTGTACAGTACTCCTGTACAGAATGGAGAGCAACCTATGACCATGGAATTTACTTATACCAGCGCACGCGAGCAGTTTGCCAGCCTGCTCGACCGCGTGTCCAAGGACCGCGAGGTGGTGATCATTCAGCGACGCGGTTCGGAGGACGTTGCCATGATCTCTGCCGATGAACTCGCCAGCCTGACGGAGACCGCCTATCTTCTGCGCTCGCCGCAAAACGCCGAGCGGATTTTGTCCGCTTTGGGGCGCGCCCTGAAAAATCAAGGAAAATCACAAAGCATGGACAACCTGCGCCGCGAGGTGGGACTTGAAACCGAAGAAGCGTGAGGCGGTCTTTCAGCCCGAGTTCATTGAAGATTTAAAGTACTGGGTCGAGACCGACCGTAAACTTGCCTTGCGCGCTTTCGAGTTGATCGATACCATCCTGCGCGATCCGTTCGAAGGGATTGGCAAGCCTGAGCCGCTCAAGTACCTCGCTCCTGGCTGTTGGTCGCGGCGGCTGACGCAGGAACATCGCATTGTCTATCTGGTGCGCGACGATCGCATTGACTTTTTGCAGGCTAGATACCATTACAGCAAGTGACCTTCTATGTTTCCGAAGTCAATCAGACTTCGGAAATTTTT
>DYLD01000421.1 GCA_020722315.1 Syntrophus aciditrophicus | reverse complement strand
CCGTCACTTCGAAATCGGTTATCCAGCTTCCGGTGTAGCTGGCTTTTTTGCCACGGGGATCCAGAATCCTGAACCTGATGAAGTTAACCCTGTCATCGTAAGAGCCGCCGTTCAGCGGAACGCCGTTTGACCATTCGTATAAATGGATTTTCCCTTTCCTGTCGGTGAAACGCTTCTCTTTGAGGGAGCCATACGCATCTATCCATCTGAACATGACCTTGTGCCTGTCGGGCTTTACGCCGAGGATATAATGCATCCGGTTGGCTGCGAGAAGATCGATGAACGGCTTCGTGGAATAAAGAGCATCCCCGGCAATGGTCAGCTTCAGCTGCGGATGCTCTTTTCTTATCTTCGGTATGAGGCGTTTTCCGGCATTGATTTCACAGTCCTGCTTTTCCATCCCGTCGCTGTTTAGTATTTCCTCCGGCATCATTGGAACCACCTGACGCATTCTGGGGTGGACTATCGCGGGCTGCAGCACGCTATGGGAATAGCCGGTTATCCCGTCCCTGTGCATCTTTGTCAGGCAGCGGGAGCAGTGAACGGTTTCCGATGAGAAATATTGGGTTGCATCAACGGAACACAGATATGAATCATCATGGAATTTGAACTGCTGCAGACACCCTGTCTTCTGGAGACGAAGCAGGAATTCCCTGAAAACGGGTCTCATGGCATCTTCCCTGATGCCGTCAATGACTTCGCGCATCTGGGTATCCCCTGGTATGCGTTCCACGCCAAAGAACGTCTGCATGTTGCTTTTTTTCCTTTCATCTTCCATCCGTCTCTGGAATTGCAAGATGGACGGATCCTGGAAGAACATGCAGGCAAAACCGGACATCATTGTATCATGGATAGTGAAGCTGGTCTTGTGTTTCTGTCTTCCGTCAGGTACGTTATGAAAGACTGAAGATAGGAAAGCGCGAAGGCTTTCGAAACCGAGAAGAGAGTTTCCTGTCATCTTAATTATTTTTGGAGAGCTGGTTAATGAAGGGTTTCACCGAGAATTGCTG
>DYLD01000420.1 GCA_020722315.1 Syntrophus aciditrophicus | reverse complement strand
CGACTGCGGCGGAGATACGGGAGAGCATAGAGCTGATGCCCGGCGTGGCTATGTGTGAGCTGGGCTGACGCTGATGCGGTAGCTTCGGAGCGGGAGCGAACGGTGCGAACATCCGTTTTTCAGCCTTCAGGAAAAAATGCGGGGGCTTCTTGGTTCTCCAGATCCGCCCGCTAGTTTTCAGAAAGAACCGGTGGCTTGCACACAGAACAAGGAGAATACTTCAAAACGGCATCGCGCAACTTGATTGGGATAGAGCTTTTCCTTAAATATTTGCATCCGGCACGATGGTATTTTGCCCCCGTCTTGGTTATGTATACGATTTCCTCGGCGACATCCTTCTTGGTCTCGGTTTGGGATATTGTGATTTCAGATGTCGGTTGTTCCGTTTTTCCGTTTCGGAAGTCCCAAGGTGGCACCGGGTTGTTCCCTCCCCATAGTCCAAGCATATTTTCCCGCGCTTTCTTTTCCGCCTCCGAGTAGGCTTCATCCTTGGAGTACTGTTTATAGTGCCATGCCAAACCGGCCTTAAGCAGTTCGAGGTTCAAATTCTTTCCTTCCACAAACACTGAGCCAACCGTCCTGCCGTATTTGTCGAGTCCCTTCTCCTTGACTTCGACATCTTTCCCGAATACCATTTCGGAGGTGAATGTCTTGGCTTTGGCTCCAAAGTCTTGGCTGGTTTCGGGACAGTCAACCCCATCGATACGTATCTTGATAGCCTTGTCTCCCTTCATCACGCTTATGGTGTCCCCATCGGACACGCCGACGCATTTACCGACGAAGTCCGCCATAATGAGCGGAATGCAGGTCATGCAGAAAACAAACATCGACAAGATGAATCGTCGCATTGATCGCTCTCCTTTACAAGTTGAGGTAATTTCAAAATTATGACATTAAAATAGACAGAAGCACTTGAAAATCAAGCGGGTTTTGAGCGGTTCCCCATCTCTTTATGATCGAGTTGTGCTAGAGAGCTTCTTCAACACATTGTCGACGGCTCCCTTGTTCGTGC
>DYLD01000419.1 GCA_020722315.1 Syntrophus aciditrophicus | reverse complement strand
AAAGCGGATGATCTGCATCTCTCCCCCACAAGCCGGACAACGCAGCGGATCCACCGCGTACACCTTATCTGATCAATGCCGCTCAGCCCATGCGACGCTGCTTCATGAACGCGGCATTGCCTGTATCTTCCCCATCGCTCATAGCCGTATGAACGGCCGATTCTTTTTTTCTGCGCAGTCCCCGCTCCTTGTTCGAATACCAGCCAAAGTAGTGGATCAGGTGCTGTCCCCTTCGACAAGCTCAGGGCAGGCTCTTGTCCGTTATAGGCTGCGTCACCTCCGCCCATTGCCAAGCCGGAGCTTGGCAACGAGACCAGCGCATCAAACACCTGGAAATTGCGCGACACCCCTTCGCTGAGCCGCTCATCCCCGGGCCGCGGAAACCGCACGCATTCGCTCTTCCCCGCCCGGTAGATCACCTGTCCATCATCCGCGACCTTGATCATCCGCGCCAATGAAAAGGGACAGCGTGAAATATACGAAACCAGCCGCTGCATGCCTTCTGTATCGTCCGCTGTAATCTGCACCGAGTTGTCGATGCTGAATCCCGAGTGCGGCCATCCCCGCATCGTGCGCACCACCTCCTCATCGATCTTTTCCTTACGCAGCAAAAGATCAAACACCCGGTTCCGCCACGCTGCCGTACATCGCTCCATATCCACTTTGGTGATCCGGATAAAAAATCCGTCCCGTTTGAACAAGCCCTCGCTCACAATGGCATGGATATGGCTGTGCCAGCCCCGTGAGATAAATATATCCGGATGAAATAAAGTATCTGTTCAATTATCTCACGGGGCCAGCCCATCAGGTCACCAAAAGTCTGTATCGCTCCTACGTAGCCGGGTTCCCCATCTCGCGCTCCGCATGCCTGGCGCAATGCAATACTACCATCGTGACCAATCCACCACACGGAATCCGACCTGGCAAAAAAGAAGAACTAAAAATTTTGTACAAAAAGTCAGGAGATTTCCTCAAACAACGCTGCATTTCTTCAATAGCCTACATTTATGTTGGC
>DYLD01000418.1 GCA_020722315.1 Syntrophus aciditrophicus | reverse complement strand
TGTACCTTCCTGTGGGTCATTGCCGGCAGCGACAAGCTTTCTGAAGTCGCCAGGAAGTGGAGAAACGCTCCCTGCATGCGGTCATGTGCTCAAGACGGACCTCGTAAGGAGCCGGAGCGGGCGGCCTCTTCTGGGAGATTGTACGAGGTCCCAGAGGCCGGCCTCTGCGAGTTTTTCATCTGTGATGTGGGAAACGATCCTGTCGGCAAGGACGCTGAGATTGTCGTTCATGAATACCCCCCCTCTCCCATGGCAAGGTCACCTCTCTAAAAACTCCTCCGGCTCAATCCCTGCCTGCCTGAGAATGGCCTTGAGCGTTCCTTCCGGCATGCCGCCAGGATGATTGGGAATGGTAGTATAGCGGTTTGTTTCGGGGTTGTGCCAGATTTCGTGGCTCCCTGCGGCCTGTCGGTCAAACTCGAAACCGGACCGCTTGAGCCGCCTGATTATTTCCCGATACCTGAACCCGCCGAGACGGCCCATCAGGCATTGACAATAAGGGGATAGTCGAAGGCATCCCCGGCTGATGGCAAAGTCTGGCCTCCTTCCCGCTCGCTTTGGGCTTCCAGCAGCTTCCTGGCAACGTCCCTGGCGATTTCAAGGGTCTCTTGAATCGTCCGGCCCTGGGCCACAAGACCCTGGATCTCATCGCTGGTGGCGAGATAAACGCCCTCGGGAAGTTTCTCGATATGGAGGTTCACGACCTTTTCCGTGGCAGGTCTCCTCAAAAATCATATGAAATATTAATATCATATCATAAAATCGGTTGAAGATCAATAAATCGGTCCCGGGATGAAAACACCTGTTTTTCATCCATACCTCACCCGCCTGGGCCAGCCCCCAGCCCGTCCAGGGTGGCAAGACGAGGAGCACGTCGGATTGCCATATCACAGGGTGACGACCCCTGTGGAATGTGGAGCGACAAAGTCATTATGAGCGAAACGTAGCAGGCAGGGAGTCTTCGAACATACTGCCCATGCCTTTGTGGATTCCTTGGGATATGATAAAGATTCAATGCTTCAC
>DYLD01000417.1 GCA_020722315.1 Syntrophus aciditrophicus | reverse complement strand
GCCTGCATCGATCAGGAGGTCCACTTCATGGCCGGTGCGGTCGCGCCAGAAATAGAGCGGCGGCGTTTCTCCGCGATGGGCAAAGGCCTTGAAAAGTTCTGAAACTACGTATGTCTCAAAAACCGCCCCCCGCAGGGGATCGGTCAAATCGGCGGGGTTCCGGATGCGCAGCAGGTAACACAACAGGCCTGTGTCCAGAAAATAGAGTTTCGGGCTCTTGATCACCCGTTTGGGAAAGTTGACAAAGTGGGGCGGCAGCAAATAAATGATAAAGCCGGCCTGAAGAATTGAAATCCACTGCCTTGCCGTTGTATGCGAGATGCCGCAATCTGCGGCCAGCGAGGAGAGGTTCAGCAATTGCCCGGTGCGGCCGGCGCAAAGCCTGACGAAGCGCTGGAACATATCCAGATTGCCGATATTTGAGAGCTCCCGCACATCCCGCTCCAGATACGTCTGATAATAATCGGAGAGCCAATCCTGCGGCACCAGGCTTTTGTCGTGGATCCGGGGATAAAAGCCCCCGTAAAGCATGGTTTCGATAGTGAAATCCGGCGGTTCTCCTCGTTTCGGCAAATCATTCAGTTGCCAGGGGTTTCTCGATGGCAAGCCCCGCAATTCATCAAGACCAGGCGGCAGCAGATGGACAATGGCTGTGCGGCCGGCCAGCGTCTGGCCGACCTTCGCGGACAGATGGATTTGCTGCGATCAGGTCAGGATAAATCTACCCGGCTTGTCTTCGGCGTCAACGATTCCCTGGATGTAAGAAAGCAGATCAGGCGCCCGTTGAATTTCATCGAGAATCACTCCCCCCGTGTATTTCTTCAGAAATCCCCGGGGATCGACGACGGCAAATTCCCGTTCATCGGGCGCTTCCAGGCTGACGTATGCATGATTAGGAAAAACCATTTTCACCAGCGTGGTTTTTCCGGATTGACGCGGGCCCGTAACCGTCACCACGGGGAATTGCCGGGCAAGCAACGACAATTTTTGTGACAATCTTCTCTGAAACATAGCGTTATTATACAGAAA
>DYLD01000416.1 GCA_020722315.1 Syntrophus aciditrophicus | reverse complement strand
TGGTAAATGCCCTTGGGCTTTTCCGCCGCCTCCAGGCAGGCTTGCGCCACCTGCGCCCGCAGTTGATTGACTTCCAGCGCCCGCCCTGGCTGCATTTGCGCCGTTTTCTGCGCATACTCTGCGTACCTCGCTTCCAACCGTTCGATGAGTGTCTCCCACGAGATGTATTTTCCGTAATTCCGAATCTCCTCGTTTTCAGGATGCTCAAAATCGGCGGTGTTCAGACGGTCGGCTTCCAGCAGGCAACTGAGCAGGAAGCGCGCCAGCAAACCGCGCTTGAACCATCGAGTATCTTTGGAGTCGGCGGCCTCTGTCATGGATTCAAAGACAACCTGATAAAAAATTTTTTCAATCGGCCGGGCGAGGATTTCATCCAACTGCTTTTCAATATCAAACAGTTTGCCGCGCGCTTCGGTGAGATGAGTCAGGTCAGGGTGTTTGTTGATGCGTCGCTCGAATTCATTAAAGCCATCGGGTTTCAGGCAGTCTATCAGCCCCGAATGATGTGAAGCAATTGCCAGCGCCAAAAATTGTGCCAGAATTTTGCCTTCTTGCCCTCGTTTAGCGAGTTTCTCGTAAATCAGTTGCGCTCCGGCAGTAGAGTGGTCAACCTCGCCACGTTCCTTATCTATAAAATTATCATCATCAGGGCTAATCAACCCTTGTTTGGAGCGCAAGTACCCTTGAAATAAATCGCTGGCTTTGCCGAAGTCGTGCAACAAACCTACAATCTTGCCGATTTCAGGCAGCCCTACTTTGGCGGCAAAACCTTCCGCTAACTCGGATGCTTCAGTGAGATGAGTTCGTAATAACTGCTCTTTTCTGTCCTTCCGCACATGAGCAATCAAGTCATCTTCTGGCTCGATTTTCCCCACCCCATACACCTTCGCCAGCCTCCTCACCTCCTTCTCCAGCGCCTCGCGCAACTCTTTCGGTTCCACCACCTCGCAATCTGCGCCCCACCCCCGTATCCACGGCAGCATCTCCTTCGGCTCGGCAATGCGCGCTCGCCAGAGAACCGAACCATCTG
>DYLD01000415.1 GCA_020722315.1 Syntrophus aciditrophicus | reverse complement strand
ACATCCAATCAGGCCGGGGAAAGCTTCTGCAAAGATGGACACGTTCATTCCGAAAACAAGCACGATATCAGGTCCTTACCTACTCATCCCGCTTACTTCCCGTGGTGTAAAGATGGACGCGTCAGGCCAAAATATATTTATCTTATCAACAAGATAACCGCCGCAAGAGAGGACTCGTTCGACGATGGCCCCCCTCTTTGTTACGATATGCCCAAAAACGGAGGTGAATATGATTCGAAAGACCATATTGAATCCAAAGCGGGTCCGCAAAATTGAATCAAGTTTCGCATTCATCGAACACCGCTTCATATCAGATGGATTTTTGAAGCGGCTTGGGCATCATGAGCTGATCTTATATCTGTTTCTGGTGTTGGTTTCCGATCGAAACGGAATCTCGTATTACAGCTACGAGAAGATCTGCGCCATGCTGCATCTTCACCTGGATCAGTATCTGGATGCCAGAGACGCTCTTATCCAAAAGGACCTTGTCGCATTCGACGGAGGCCTGTTCCAGGTTCTCTCGTTGCCGCCTGTCGGGAGCTCTCGATGATCAACAAACGCATCATATTCGACATTCACCGCCTGAACGACGAGGGCTATTCCGATCGGATGATCGCCCGAAGGCTGGGTATCGGCAGAAAGTCCGTCCGAAAATATCTCGAAAATCCTACGCTTGAGCATGGTTGTTCTCAGCATGTGAGCAAGCTTGACCCGTTCAAAGATCGCATCGATGCCCTCTTGAAAGAGGAGCCTGGGATCAGCGGTGAGATCATCCGTCAGCAGATCGTCAAAGCGGGGTACGATGGCTCCAAAAGCATTCTATACGAATATCTCAAAGAACACCGACCGAAAACGCAACGGGCCTATACCCGATTTGAGACCGAGCCCGGTGAACAGTTCCAGATCGACTGGGGGGAGCTTGGATGTTTACACTATGGCTCCATCCGAAGAAAAATCTACTGCATGGCCATCAGTGAATGCCACAGCCGCATGTCGTATATCGAACTCACCCACGGGCAGAATCAGGCCTATG
>DYLD01000414.1 GCA_020722315.1 Syntrophus aciditrophicus | reverse complement strand
GCGTAGGATAGTCCTCTATGGAGGACTATCCAAAAACATTGCTTGAGTTCGAACAACGGTTTGCAACTGAGGAAGCGTGTTTCGAGTATTTGTTCAAGCTTCGCTGGCCCGAAGGGTTTCGGTGTTCGCACTGTGGATACCGACGAGCGTGGACCAGGAAGGGGGGTGTCTACCGCTGTGCCCGTTGCCATTTTGAAACCCATGTAACAGCTGGTACGATTTTCCAGGATACTAAGAAGCCGTTGAGACTTTGGTTTCGGGCTATCTGGTACCTGACCACTCAGAAATATGGGACGAACGCATTGGGACTGCAGCGTATTCTTGGTTTGGGCAACTATAGGACTGCTTGGACATGGTTGCACAAGCTCCGCCGTGCTATGGTGCGACCAGGACGTGACCG
Organism: Syntrophus aciditrophicus; assembly: GCA_020722315.1. Taxonomy (GTDB): domain Bacteria; phylum Desulfobacterota; class Syntrophia; order Syntrophales; family UBA5619; genus DYLD01. The sequence continues at coordinate 635 of DYLD01000414.1, read as the reverse complement.
TCTCTCGGGTATAATCCAGGCAGATGAGATTTACATAGGCGGAGAGAAACCGGGGAAGCGCGGTCGAGGAGCAACGGGTAAGACGTTGGTGGTTGTCATGGTAGAGGTTAAAGAAGGTAAAATCGGGCGGATTCGGCTCAGGCGTGTACCAGATGCGTCTGGTCCCAGCTTGGAAGGGGCCGTTAAGGAGGGTGTCGAACCGGGTAGTACTGTTGAGACCGATGGATGGGCAAACTATGAGGGATTGTCCAGACTGGGCTACCGACACGAAGTTATCCGAAAAGAGGTTGCCATCGGCGAGAACGTGTTGCCCAAGGTTAACCGCGTTGTTTCCTTGCTCAAGCGTTGGTTGTTGGGAACCTATCAAGGTGGTGTTCACCTTTCTCATCTGGATTATTATCTTGATGAATTCACCTTCCGGTTCAACCGCAGGACTTCGCGCTCGCGCGGCAAACTTTTCTATCGCTTGGTCGAGCAAGCAGTGGCCCTCGGCCCGGTACACAGTCATGACATCCATGGAAGATCCGAAATCCTATGAATCACAGTATATTGGTACAAGGGGTGTCAAGTGCATACCCCAAAAATAGTAAATTAAAAATTGAAATCATGGTTCCTCACAGGTAAGAACAGGGATT
>DYLD01000135.1 GCA_020722315.1 Syntrophus aciditrophicus | reverse complement strand
AAATCTTTAAAATCGCGCTTCAGGCAGCATTTTTCAAAGGTCTCGATTTGTGAGATGGAGGGGGAGCAGATGATGAAGATCGTTGTTTTTAACGGCAGTCCTCGCATGGAAAGAGGTAATACCCACGTCATCGTAGAAGAGTTCCTTAAAGGGGCAAAAGAGGCAGGCGCGGAATTTCAGAACGTTTTCCTTTTCAAAAAAAAGATCAACCCTTGTCTTGGTTGTTTTGACTGCTGGCTTAAAACGCCGGGGAAATGCATCCAGAAGGATCATATGGAAGAACTTCTGGAATTATTTATTAACGCCGATCTCGTTGTATTCGCGACGCCTCTTTACGTGGATAATGTGACGGGAATCATGAAAACCTTTATGGACAGGCTTATCCCGCTGGCTGAACCGTATTTCGAGAAAGATCAAAACGGGGAATACAGACACCGTAAAAGATATGAAAAATATCCGAGGCTTGCCGTGATCTCGAATTGCGGGTTTGCCGAGCAGAGCCATTTCCAGGTTTTGAATCTGCTCTTTAGAAGAATAGCGCGAAACTTTCACTCAGAGGTAGTGGCCGAAATATACCGGGGCAGCGGGGAGCTTCTTAAGCTCGATATTCCGATACTGGTCCCACTCGTCGAAAAATATAAGGAGGTTTTAAAACAGGCGGGGAGGGAAATCGTGACGGCAGGCAGACTGTCAAAGCAAACGAAGGCGGAACTGGAAAAACCGATTGTCCCTTACGAATTATACATGGAAGGTGCAAACAAACAGTGGGATAAGCTTCTGAAAGGGGATCAAAGAACCTGATCTGGTTAGGATTTGAGTATTCTTGGCGGGAAAATTGTCTAAGGCGGAGAAAAAGTGCGCTCAAACAGATCAGCGATCGCCTTTTTGCCGCTTTCCATAAGGAATCTGGTCCCCGTCCCGGTAAAATGGGAGTGCGTTATTACCGGCTCATTTCCCCTCTCCCGTTCAAACCAGTCTGTTTTATCCCACTGAAACCAGACATTTAATTTCTGATCAAACACAAATAACGGCTTGTTGCATAGCTTGGCAAACTCGGCACCCCATCCTGTACCGCCCTTTACTGTTTTGTCAGCAAGTATCTCCCCTATCACGTAAATGGCCTGTCCGTTATTGACCTGATACCAGATAGTCTGGAGAACCTTGCGCAGGATCGGGCTTTCAACGTAGTGGCGATTCATTAGTCGTGAAATGTATTCAAGGCTGACATCTCCGTTTTTGAGTTCTTCGTGGTTGAGAATGCGCACGCCCCGTTCGCGACAGCGGCTGTGACCGTCAAATGAAAAATTGACCTCTTCAATCCCGTAGCGTTCCGCATTCTTCCCAAATTCGGCTTCCGCCCCCTGGGCACCTCCACTGAAAAGAATTACGTTCTCCCTTTTCAATTTCTTCCCCTTATCTCAACATTTTCCACAACTTAAAGACCCTACTTGCCAGTCTTGCCTCCGTCAAAGTGTACTACCACAAAAAAACCTTTTTTTGAAAGAAATTTTTTTTTGCGTTGTGTTTCCCCGTCGCTTTTCATCGCGAAGCGTTCGGAGAAATCCACAAAATCGGAAAGACTTCCTGAAAGTGAAGCAAGCCGTTTCAAACAATTTTGCGATTTTCTCCGTCGATTTATTCCGGGGTTTCAAAAAGAACTGCAAATATAGATGAAATATTTCTCCGATTGTTTTATGAAGGAATGTAGTTTCCGCATATGTCCTACACCAGAGGTGATCGTGGAAACACCGCTGAAAAATGCTGCCTGAAGCGCAAATTTATTGATTTTTCTTAGATGCCCCGCCGTCAAAGAGCAAGGCTTTTAAGGCGTTAAGAACATAAACGTCCCAGAGCGTTTAGCCCCCGAGAGCTTTTTTTAGAGACGCCACGGGGTCAAAAACTTCGCGAAGCGAAGCTTAATTTTCACCAAAAGATTTATGAGCATGAAAGGCGGCGTTTTGGAAAGGTCCCGCGGCACGAAGGAGGTTAGTAAGTGAAGTTACCTGCAATGGTTTTATGCCGTCAAGAATTCCCGCGACAAACTGTCGGGGATCCGGCAAAGGAACTTGCTGAACTTATCCAATCAAGCTGGCTTGCTCAGGAGATCATGCCGGGCCAGAGTGTCGCAATAACCGCCGGCAGCAGAGGTATCGCCGCCATTGATCGGATGATGAAGGCACTCGTTCATTCACTAAAAGAAATGGGTGCAAAACCTTTCGTTATCAATGCGATGGGAAGCCATGGCGGCGCTACGAAAACCGGGCAGACAAAAGTCCTTAGATCTCTCGGCATAACCGAGCAGACCGTCGGCTGCCCGGTAAAAGTCAGCATGAACGTCGAAAAGATCGGCGAGCTGGAAAACGGCTTTACGGTATTTTTCGACAGCAACGCTCTGCATGCTGACCATATTATTGTGATGAACAGGATAAAGGCTCATACCTCCGTTACCGGTCCCGTCCAGAGCGGGCTTTGCAAGATGTGTACGGTGGGACTGGGGAAGGTCAAAGGGGCTGCGCAGCTCCATCGTTACGGCCCTTCCCTGATGGGCAGGATCATTCAGGACGTTGCGTCTTTCGTTGCAGGCCGAACGCCGATTGCGGCTGGTCTCGGGATCGTAGAGAACGCCTACGGAGAGGTTGCAAAACTCGAACTGGTCAGGCCGGATAGTTTCCCTGAAACGGATGCGCGGCTCCTTGTTGAATCGATGCGGCTGAAGGCGAGGCTCCCTGTCTCCGCTCTTGATCTTCTTGTTGTCGAGGAAATGGGGAAAAGACACAGCGGAACAGGGCTTGATACGAACGTGATCGGACGGCTGCGTATCAGCGGAGAGGCCGAGCCTTCTAAGCCCAGAATAGAAAGGATAGCCGTTCTTTCACTGGATGCATCATCCCACGGAAATGCGCAGGGGGTAGGCCTTGCAGATCTGATTACACACAGGCTGTTTAAAGAGATCGACCTGACGATTACCTATAAAAACATTCTGACTTCCACCTATGTTCAGCGCGGAATGATCCCGGTCATCGGCGGCAGCGACCGCGAGACAATCGAGAAGGCCCTTTATTCGATACCCCTGTTACAAAAGGGCCGGGAAAGGATTGCGTGGATAAAAAACACGAATCATCTCAATGAAATCGCCCTTTCGGAAGCAGCGATTGCCGAGGCAGATCCGGACGCGCGGCTCGAGAAAATACGCAGAATCCCGTGGAAATTTGACCGGAATGGCACACTGATAAGCTGGTAACAATCCGAAGACTTTGACTTTTGGCTTTTCTCCCGGTATAAAAATACAAAAAAGATCGGAGGAAAAATGCACCCAACAAACAGCTGCCCGGCGATCATGCATGCTGCCGGAGAAAGATGCTGCGGATTTACGGTCGTTCGTGTTGAGCAGATCCCGGAGATTCTCGTCACCGCATACGAGATGGTTCATGACAGAACCGGGGCAAAACTGCTGCACCTGCATTCTCAGGAGCGGGAGAACCTCTTTTCGATTGGGTTCAAGACACCGCCGAGGGATTCAACCGGCGCCCCCCATATCCTCGAACATTCGGTACTGGCAGGCTCCGAGCATTACCCGCTCAAGGATGTCTTCAATGAACTCGTCAGCGGCACACTGCAGACCTTTATCAACGCCTTTACGTATCCGGATAAAACCATTTATCCGGTGGCAAGTATGGAAAAGCGCGATTTCTTCAACCTGGCGAGGATCTATGCCGATTGTGTCCTAAGGCCGCGGCTTCTGAAGGAGACCTTCCTGCAGGAGGGTCATCATTACGAGTTTACCGAAAGCGGGGAATTGATTGTTTCCGGGATTGTTTATAGCGAGATGAAGGGGGCCTATTCATCGCCGGAAACCCTGATGTATAAAGCGATTCAGGAAAATTTGCTCCCCGATACACCTTATGCCTATGATTCCGGAGGAGACCCCGATACGATTCCGGATCTTTCCTACGAGCAATTCCGCAGGTTCCACAAAACCTATTATTCGCCGACCAACGCGCGCTTTTTCATCTACGGGGATATCCCGACAAGGGAGCACCTCGTTTTTCTCGAAGAGATTCTCGCCGACTTTGATCGCATCGATGTCGACGCTTCGATTCCGCTTCAACCCCGCTGGAGCGCCCCCCGCACCGTGCACGGATATTTCCCCGTCGATAAAGAAGAAAAAAAGGAACGAAAAACCAATGTTACGATGGCGTGGATGACGGCAGAAAACACCGATGCCGAAACGGCCATGCTGCTCGACATCGTTGCTGATCTCCTTGTCGGAAGTGCCGCGTCGCCACTGCGCAAGGCTCTGATTGATTCGGGTCTCGGGGAGGATCTTTCACCGTTGACCGGCCTGGAGCGCGACCTCCAGCAGATCGTTTTCGCCGTCGGTCTCAGGGGCACCGATCCCGACACGGCGGGCCGGATAGAAAAAATCATCCTCTCTTCACTTAAGGATATCCATGAAAAAGGGTTCGAGAAAGAGCTGATCGAAGGAACCCTCCACCAGGTCGAATTCCACGGCAGGGAGATTGTTCGCAGGGGGTTTCCCTACGGGATCGTTTTAATGGGGCGTGCTTATCATGCGTGGCTCTATGACGGCGACCCGTTGCGGGACATGAATTTCCCGAGGATCATCGACAAAATCCGTTCCCGCTGGGAAAAAGAGCCACGTCTTTTCCAGAACGTGGTGGGTGAATGGCTGCTGAAAAACCCCCACCGCTTGCTTTCGGTGATGGAGCCCAGCTCGACATACCTGGAAGAAAAGGAACAAAACACAAAAAATAGACTGGCCGCCGTTTTGCAGTCCCTTCCGGAGCAGGAAAAAGAACAGATCCATCGGGACGCAAAGCTCTTGAAACAATTTCAGACCGAACAGGATTCCCCTCAAACAAGGGCAGCCGTACCAAAGATCGAGATTGCAGATATATCACGGCAGATTGACACAGTTCCCACAGAGAAGGAGCAGTGGAGCGGCGTCACACTCCTTCGGCACGATATCTTTACAAACGGCATCGCGTATCTGGATCTGGCATTCGACATTTCGGATATACCCGATGACCTCCAGCTTTACCTGCCGTTGCTGGGAAAACTGACAGTGGATATGGGGGCGGCGGGATTTTCGTATGAAGAAATGGCAAAACGGATATCCCTTTACACAGGGGGATTGGGTGTAAACCTTATTTCCGGCCAGGCCGCCGACGGAAAAACAGACTGGCAAAGGCTGATCGTTTCCGTAAGCGCCCTGTATCGAAACATACCAAATGCCCTCGGCATCGTGCACGATATTCTGACGGCAGGTGATTTAAGCGAAGCCGCCCGGATGAAGGAACTGATTCTGGAAAAGAAGAACGGATTGCACTCCGCGGTTGTCCCTTCCGGGCATATCTTTGCACAGATGGCAGCGTCGGAAAGTCTCTCCGTTTCCGCAAGGCGCCTGGAACAGTGGTACGGAAGGAGACAGCTTCACTTCATCGTCGAAAAGGCGGATCGGCTGGATAAGCTCCGTCAGGAGATTATAGATAAGCTGACCGGGCTTCGCGAAACGGTTTTCTCACGGAGCCGACTCGTCTTGAACATGACGGCCAGTCGGGAAGGACTAGATCTACTGAATACATCGGCAAAACGGTTGATTGCTGCGCTCCCGGATGGCGTTGTTATACGCAAAGAGGCTGGTTCAGCTCAGAGCTCCGCGGCGGATATAGGTGTTGCGATTCCCGCAGATGTCTGCTACGTAGCCCAGGTGTTGAAGGCACCTCCTTATACCGATTCTATCGCGGCACCGCTTTTCGTTTTATCCAGACATCTCTCGAACAACTACCTGTACCGGCGGATAAGGGTTCAGGGCGGCGCCTATGGAGGGTTTTGCAAGTATGAATCGTCGACCGGCACGTTTGCCTTTCTGTCTTACAGGGATCCTCATCTGACGGAGACGCTGGAAATCTATAAGGATGCGATGGATTTTATTTCTGCAAACCGGATTTCAACCGAAGAGATCGAAAAGGCGGTGATCAGTTCCATTGCGACCCTTGACAGGCCCCTGGACCCGGCGGGAAAGGGCCAGATCGCGATGATCAGGGAGTTTTCCGGCGTAACCGATGAGCTGCGGATGCGTTTTCGTAACGATATACTCTCGATGGACACGGAAAAAATCCACAACGCGGCCGAAAGCTATTTCCCCGGCGCCAGAGATGCGGCGGTCATTGCAGTGTTTGCTCCCGAAGACAGGCTGGATAAGGCGAACAGGGTTCTCAACAACAGGCTTAAGCTCGAAAAATTGTCGTAACACGGCCGTTGAGCAAGTTTGTTCGGCCGGTCACGGGGAAAGAATCGACAGAAGAGAGCCTTGCAGAACCCGCGGAGAGAGACCTTTGCAAAACGCCGCCTTCGCGCTCATAAATATTTTTCGACCCCGCGGCGTCTCGCTCAAGGCTTCAAAGGCTAACCGCTCTGGGATCGTTCGCGTTTTTAAC
>DYLD01000413.1 GCA_020722315.1 Syntrophus aciditrophicus | reverse complement strand
AACTAATAAAAAAATAAAAAAAGGAGACGTTCTATGAGTGGAGAGATGGTGAGGGGTGGATCGGAAGGTCTGAATGGCGGTGAGTTTCTTTCCCGTCGTCCAGTTTCGAGCGGGACGGGAGTTCTCGGAGAGGGGTTTGTTGGGAGGCAGACGGCGGAAATTCAGGGGGCGATGGTTATCGCCAAGAAATTTCCACGTGATGAGGCGGCGAGTTTCGCGCGGATAATGAAAGCTTGCTCACGGAAGGGTCTTGCGGAATGTGCCCAATACCAATACCCGAAGGGGGGGGCGAAGGTATCCGGTCCGAGCATCCGTCTGGCCGAGGTTCTGGCGCAGAACTGGGGGAACTTGGACTTCGGTCTCGTGGAGATGGAGCGACGGGGAGGGGAGAGTACAATGATGGCCTACTGCTGGGATTTGGAGACAAACGTCCGGCAGGTCAAGGTTTTTAGCGTTCCGCACGGGATAAAAACGAAGTCTGGGTTCAGAGACATCTCGGACGACCCGAGAGAAATTTACGAACTGGCGGCGAACCAAGGGGCGCGCCGTCTTCGTGCATGTATTCTGGGGGTTATACCCGGAGATATTGTGGATGCGGCGATGGCGCGGTGCGAAGAGACGCTGATCAAAGGGGAGAAGACTCCGCTGGCGGATCGAATCCGTGCGATGGTTTCGTCTTTTTCGGAGTTTGGAGTTACCAAAGATATGATAGAGGAGCGTCTGGGCTACAGGACGGACGCACTGAACGAGAAGAATCTTGTAGATTTGCGAAAAATCTACACGAGCATCAAGGACGGGATGAGCGAGCCTGCAGACTGGTTCACTCCGTCTCCTGCGAAGTCTTCCGGGAGGTTTGAGTCTGGCGTGGAGGGGGATGCCGTCGCGGAGAAGCCCCGCCGTGGACGTTCTTCGGGTGTGAAGCCCGAGACGCGCTCCGCCGCTCCTGCTCCGGCCACAATTCCTGCGGATCCTGCAGACTCGCCTGTCGAGAAGTGGACGCTGGAGTCCTGCCTTGTGAAGATGGGAGAGAAAATTCCTGCG
>DYLD01000001.1:3634-108829 GCA_020722315.1 Syntrophus aciditrophicus | reverse complement strand
CCTTTTTTATCAAGATCGGGCTGTGAGACCTTTGCAAAACGCCGCCTTTCGCGCTCATAAATCTTTTTCGACCCCGCAACGTCTCGCGGCGGCTTCAAAGGCTAAACGCTCTGTAACGCTTGCGTTCTTAACGCCTTTAAAGCCTTGGCTTTGACGGCGGGGTACCTAAGAAAAACCAATAAATTTGCGCTTCAGGTAGCATTTTTCAAAGGTCTCACTGTAATTTCGCCGAAGAGGTCGTAGTCATCGGCGCCGGTTATCCGGCAGGTGACAATTGTCCCTGGTTTCGGGTTGCCTCCTTTGAGATACGTGACACCGTCTATGTCGAGGGCCTGCCGTTTGCAACGCCCGACGACCGGGAATGCCTTCCGTCCGCTTTTCCCCTCTACGAGAACCTCCTGCATGGTTCCGATCAGGTGGTTATTTATATCGCGGGAAATGTTTGCCTGCTCCTCCATCAGAATTTCCTGCCTTGCTATCTTTTCCTGCTCGGAAATCCGGTAAGGGAAAGACGCAGCCTCACTGCCTTCTTCTCTGCTGTAGCGAAAGACCCCGAGATGGTCGAACCGGATTTCCTGTATGAAGGCAAGCAATTTTTCAAAACGTCGCCGGGTTTCACCGGGGAAGCCGACAATCAGAGAGGTCCGGATGGCTACCCCGGGAATAATATCCCTTGCCTGTGAAATAAGCTGCCGCAGAAAGGAACTGTCTCCCCTGCGGCGCATCGCGCGGAGAATAGAATCATCGCAGTGCTGTATCGGGATATCAAGATATTTGCAGATCTTTTCTTCGTTGGCCACCATCTCCAAGAGGTCATTGGTTACGCGGCCCGGGTGCAGGTATAGCAACCTGATCCATCTGAGCCCGTTAATTTTTGCAAGTTCCGCAAGCAACGTCGTCAGCGACGGTTTCTCTTTTAGATCCAGGCCATAGGCGGTCGTGTCCTGGGCTATCAATGTCAACTCGCGCACGCCGCCAAAGACAAGCCCGGTGGCTTCTTCGACGATATCGTCAATTCTTCGACTGCGAGCCCGGCCGCGTATCGCAGGAATCACGCAGAACGAGCATCTGTTTGAACAGCCTTCAGATATTTTTATATACGCGCTTCCGGGAGGGGTAAAGACAACGCGGCTGTTTAGCGCATTCATAAGAAAGGTCGGCTTCCCGACGAACAGAAGCGTTTTTTTGTCGCCCCGCAGGAGCCGATCCAGATAATCTCCGATTTTGGAAACCTCCGATATGCCGAGAAACATATCCACCTCCGGGAGGGCCGCGCGGAGCTCTTTTTTATAGCGCTGGGGCAGACAGCCGGCAACAACCACATATCTGCCCGGTCCGCCCTTTTTCCAGAGGACGGCCTCCAGAATCTCATCAATCGCCTCTTCTTTCGCCGGCAGGATGAACGCGCAGGTATTGATGATGACAATGGAAGCGTCATCCCTTCTTGATGTCAGATCGAAGCCGTTTGCGAGCAGAAGAGATGCCATGACCTCGGAGTCAACCAGGTTTTTCGGACAGCCGAGGCTTGTTATCTGAACCGTCCCTTTTTTCATGATGTCTGCAAAAGGTCAGTTGAATCAAATTGAATGCAATTCAAGATGCAGGTTTTTTTAATGTTTGCGTGCGAGAACCTTTCGCGGCTTGACCCCGTCGGAAGGTCCGACGACGCCTTGGGCCTCCATTTGCTCGATAATTCTTGCCGCCCTGTTGTAGCCTATTTTCAGGTAACGCTGGACGAGTGAGATAGACGCCTGCCCGAGGTCGGTTACAAGCGCGACGGCTTCATCGTATTTTTCGTCGAATTCCCCCTCCGGCCTTTCCTCATGCTCCCCCGCCGATTCCAGATCGACAAGCGATTCGTCGTAGGAAGGCTGTCCCTGTCCTTTTACAAATTCGACAATCCGTTCGATTTCCCTGTCGGAGACGTAAGCCCCGTGGATCCTCATCGGTGACGAGCTCCCCGGCGGGATGAACAGCATATCGCCGGCCCCGAGGAGCTTTTCCGCACCCAGTTGATCGAGAATCGTACGAGAATCCACCTTGGAAGAGACCTTAAAGGATATCCGCGTCGGGAAATTCGCCTTGATAACCCCGGTGATCACGTCAACGGAGGGTCTTTGGGTCGCAAGAATAAGGTGGATCCCCGCCGCCCTGGCCATCTGGGCAAGACGGGCGAGAGATTCCTCAACATTCCTCTGCGCGACCATCATCAAATCGGCCAGTTCATCGATAACAATCACAATGTAGGGCAGTTTGTCCACCAGGGGTTTTTCTTCCGGCGTCTTTCCCTCCCGGACGGTTTCATCCGGAGGGGGGAGAAAATCTCCCTCGGGCCTGTCGGTCAACACCTGATTGTACGCATCAATATTTTTGACGCCCAACCGGCTTATCGTCTGATACCTCCGTTCCATCTCCTCTACGGCCCAGTGCAGGACAAGCGACGCCTTTTTGGGGTTTAGAACGACCGGGTGGAGTAGGTGCGGGATCCCCTCATAACCGGATAGCTCAAGGCGTTTCGGATCGATCAGAATGAATTTGACCTCTTCCGGGGTTGCCTTGAACAAAATGCTGCAGATCATCGCATTGAGAGAAACGCTTTTTCCGGAACCGGTTGTTCCGGCGATCAACAGATGGGGCATTTTCAAAAGATCCGCAATGACGGGCATGCCCACCATGTCCTCACCGAGGGCAATCGGCAGACGATGCGTCGATCCCTGAAAGACCGGATGGTCGAGGACGTCCTTCAGGCTTACCGCCTCCCTTTCCTTGTTCGGTATTTCTATGCCTATTGCCCCTTTGCCGGGAATAGGCGCGATGATCCGGATGCTCGGCGCACGCAGCGCCAACGCCAGATCGTCGGACAGGTTGGTTATCTTATTGATCTTGACGCCGGGTGCGGGTTCGAGTTCATACGTCGTAATGACGGGTCCCGGTTTCACCTCGATCACCTTGCCTTCAACCCCGAAGTCGTAGAGTTTTTTCTCGAGGACACTCGATGTGGCGAGGAGCTCTTCTTTTTTTATCTTCGTTGCCCTTTTCTCAGGCTGTTCAAGCAGACTCAGCGGAGGAAGCTTGAACTTCCCGCCTTTTTTGACCGTGAAGTCAAAATGGGGTTGGCTGGCCCTGGCCAGTTTATCCTTGATTGTGTCGATTTTTGGCTCATCGATCCGAACGGGTTCGTCGCCGGATTCTTTTTGTAGGCCCGCTTTTTCATGCCTCGACGGCCGTATATGTATTGCCTTGAGGATTTTTAGTGAAAAAAGTGTTGCCGTTGCCTTGCCCGCGAAGGAAAGAACCGAAAAGTCGAACAGGATGATAAACGATATCAAAAAGATAAGCCAAAGAAGGATCGCCAGACCGGCCGGGTGCAGATAGGCTAAAAGCAATCGCAATGTTTCCGAACCCAAAAGCCCCCCTGTAGGGAAAGGTTCTTTGTAGAGGGTGATATCCCCGATGAACATGCTAAGAAATCCTGATGTCGAAAAAATGAGGCCTGCAATCCCTAAGATGGCCTCCGGTTTGATTTTAAATTCCGGATTCTGAAAAAAGCGTACGGCGAGAAAAATAAGATATGCCGGCAGCCAGAAGATACCCGTTCCTATCACCCGAAGCAGCGTGTCAGCCGTATAGGCGCCAAAGGTTCCTGTCCAGTTGCGGACGTCTGTTTCCCCCGGGGGGTAATAATGGCGGAAAGAGGGATCGGCGGGGTAATAGGAAAGAAGTGTCATCCATAGAAAAACGGAAACGGCGAGGCAGGTTATGCCGGTTATTTCCGCTCGCCGTTTTGACAGAGGCGAATCGTTGGCCATTTTCGCTTATCCTTCATTGTTCCCGGGGTTGTTTCTGGCAAAATTTTCGACGATAATGCCCTTGACCTTATCTATCAGTTCCCACCTTGTTTCAATCGTATATGTTGATACATCAACCGGGCGGGCGATGATCATTCGAATTCGGCCCGGTTTCACCAAAAGACTTCTTTTCGGCATGATCTTGTTTGCGCCGATGATCGAAATCGGGATAATGGGGACTCCGGATTGAATGGCCAGATAAAACATCCCCTGCTTGAACGGTTTTATGGTGCCGTCTTTACTTCTCGTTCCTTCAGGGAATGTGACGACCGACTTCCCGTCCCTTATTTTTTGGGCGGCTTCTTCGAGGCTTTTCATTGCATCCTGATGACGTTGTCGGTCAATTTCGATATAACCTGCATTCCTCATGGCTTTCCCGAAGATGGGTATTTTAAAAAGCTCTTTTTTTGCAATCCAGCGGAACTGGCCGGGGATGTGGGCCAAAACGATCAGGATGTCGAAATCGCTCTGATGGTTGGCCATGAATATATGAGGTCTGTCGGTCAAAATGTTTTCAACCCCTTCCACCTCGACCCTGACGCCGGAGAGCTTTAACAGGATCGTCGCCCAGATGTTTGCAACCTTATGTATCTTGTTCTCGCCGGGAGAAATAAAGGATATAACGACGGCGAACCCACTTAAAAAGGCCGTGATCATTACTGCAAAGAAGACCAGCAGGGCGGAACGTAACATAAACGTAAGAATCCCCCTTGAGAAGAAAAGAAAATTGCAACCGGTCGATTGCCTGCCGCATTTTCGTATTTGCCTGTTACCATCCCTACTAAAATGTTTTTTCCAAGTCAACCACGAACACTCTCGTCGGGAATCTTTCCGGGGAGGTTTTTCTTCTTTCAAATCTCGATACAGCGCTCGAAGCTCGCAGGGGACCATTGTTTTACGAGCGCAATGTAAGTGTTTTTCATCGTCGTTTTGTGTCGTCGCTCAAACGATGCAGCCGTCTTTTTTAACAGAGGATGTTAAGAAAATTATTGACAAAATTCGCCATTCATACTAGCTAGGCAAAAAACATAAAACGGTTTGGATGTAGAGAAAAGTTGTCAGGATTCGTATGCAAAACACTCTCAGCAGCAAACGGGCTTTGGAGATTATAGAAAATTTTTCGCGTTCCAGAGTGCTTGTTGTCGGGGATATCATGACCGACCATTTTATCTGGGGGACTGTTTCGAGGATCTCGCCTGAAGCGCCGGTTCCCGTCGTCGAAGTAAAGAAGGAAAGCTTTATGCTCGGTGGTTCGGCGAATGTTTTTCATAATATCCTGTCTGTTGGAGGACAGGCCATGCTGTCCGGTGTGATAGGATCCGACGAGACGGGGGGGCGTTTACTGGATTATCTGAGGGATTTGGGCCTCGATGCAAAAGGGATTATCGTCGAGAAAGGTCGGCCGACAACGTTGAAGACAAGGATCGTCGCTCACGGACAGCAGGTCGTCAGGTTCGATCGAGAGGAACGCCGTGCGATAACGGAAAAAACCGTCCGGGCGATTGTTTCTTATGTTGAATCCGTGCGAGATGGTCTTGGGGCGCTGGTGATCTCCGATTACAACAAGGGGGTCGTGGTCCCTCCCCTTCTCGACGCCGTAAAGAGAGAGCTTTCGGGAAGGGGGGTTGTAACCTGTGTTGACCCCAAGCAGAGAGATTTTTCCTTTTATCGTGGTTTTGACATCATTACACCCAACCATCAGGAAGCTTGCGTTGCCGCCGGAGAAGAAATGCACAACGGCGATGATTGCGTCAAAGTCGGGATCAAGCTTTTGAAACAGAACGATTTTAAAGCGCTTTTAATGACCAGGGGGGAGGAGGGCATAAGCCTCTTTGAAAGGACAGCTGATCGTAAACAAATCAGACACACGGCGTTTCCGACACGCGCGCGGGAGGTGTTCGATGTAACAGGGGCCGGTGATACGGTCATAGGCGTTTTGGCCTTATCCCTGGCTGCCGGAGCCTCTTTAAGGGAGGCTGCTTACCTTGCCAATCATGCCGCGGGGGTTGTTGTCGGAAAAGTGGGCACGTCAACGGTTACGCAGGAAGAATTGAAACGTGATTTATGAGCAAGCCGCAGCCGTCGGAAAAAGCGAAGCTTCTGGCCAGCCTCTTTTCTGGAGATACAGGAATAATAGAAAAGACGGCCGAATTGCTGTCCGGGGAGTATGGCCCTATTGATTATATAAGCAAACCGTTATCTTTTTCATACACCGACTACTACGAAAAAGAGTTTGGAGACAGTCTATCTCGCCGTTTTATCTCGTTTGAGAGGCTTATCAGCCCGGAGTTTTTGCCGGAGATCAAGTTATGGACAAACAGGCTTGAAAAGAGTCTTTCCGTGAACGGAAGAAGATCCGTCAACATAGACCCAGGCTACCTTGCAAGGCCCCACTTAATTTTGGCTACCGGAAAGGGATATTCCCACCGACCCTATCTCCGGGACGGGATCTACGCTGATTTGACGCTGATCTATCAAAAGGGAGATTTTCACGTTCTGCCCTGGACTTACCCGGATTACGCCGACAAACAGACGCGGGAGATTCTGCTCTGTATACGGCAAAAATATCTGTTACAACTTGCGAAAGAAAAGACCGGAGAGTTTAAATGATAAAGAGTATGACAGGTTACGGAAAGGCCGATGGCTTTCTTTCCGGCAAAAAGATCACGGTGGAGATAAAATCCGTAAATCACCGATTTCTGGAGATTTCACTCCGATTACCGCAGATGCTGCTTCCGATAGAATCTGAGATCAAAAAATCGATCACGGAACAATTTTGCCGGGGCAAGATAGATGTCGTCGTTCGAGACAATGGAGAGATAAACGGTGCCGACGAAGAACGCTTTGCGCTAAATATGCCGCTTGTTCGCAATTATTACGCCCTTCTTTGCCAGTTGAAGGAGGAGCTGGATATTGCCGAAGGGGTCTCTTTGTCCACATTGGCAGGTTTACGGGACGTTTTTGTGCCCGTGGAAACGAAACAGCAGGCTGCCGATTTGTGGGAAGGATTTAGAGCCATTCTTGCCGAGGCAGCCGGAAATTTTTCCGCGATGAGGAAAAAGGAGGGAGAAAGCCTGGCACGCGATCTGCGGGAGCGCATGAAAAAGATTTCTGGTTTTCTAGATAAAATAGAAGCCAGAGCGCCTGTGGTGGTGACGGAGTATCAGAAGAAATTTGCAGAAAGGGTCAGAGAACTTACCGGGGGGGTTTGGGTTGATGATGCACGCCTGCTGCAAGAAGTGGCGATCATGGCGGAAAAAAGTGATATCACCGAGGAGATCGTCCGAATACACAGCCATACCCAGCAGTTTCTGGAAATGCTGGAAGGGGATGACGCCGCCGGCAGAAAGATCGATTTTTTACTGCAAGAGATGGGCAGGGAGATCAATACAATAGGCTCCAAAAGCGCCGATGTCGAAATATCGCGTTGTGTTATTGAGATCAAAAGCGAGTTGTCGAAATTGAGGGAACAGGTTCAGAATATTGAGTAACTATGAACTTGATAAAGGTGTGCTGATCGTTGTCTCCGCCCCATCCGGGGCGGGCAAGACGTCGATCTGTCGCAAATTTATCGAGATGTTCCCGAACGTCCGTTTTTCTGTTTCGTATACGACGAGGTCGCCCCGTCCGGGGGAGGTGCCGGGTAGGGATTATAACTTCGTTACGACCGAAACATTCAGGCAGATGATAGCCCGCGGGGAGTTTATTGAATGGGTTGAAAATTACGGGGATCTTTACGGCACTTCGAAAACGCAGATCGCCAGTTTCCTTGAGAAGGGGCACGATGTCTTGCTGGATATAGAATCCCGCGGGGCAAAAGAGGTTAAAAAGCTCTTTTCCGGAGCCGTTTTTATTTTTGTCCTTCCTCCCTCGCTTTCCGAGCTGGGAAGACGCCTGGCAAAGAGAGGGGAAACCGAAAAGACGATTTCCCGGCGTCTTGAAGCTTCTCTGGATGAAATTCGAGAGGCGATGTGGTATGATTATATTGTTGTCAATGACGACCTGAAAGATGCCGTTGAACGGTTTCGGGCTATATATATAGCCGAACGTAGCAAACGCGGACGATTTGAAGAAAAGATCAGGTCTTTTTTAAAACAATGATGCAGCGAAAAAATGGAGGTTATGGAAAGTGGCACGAGTTACAATAGAAGACGCTCTGAGGAAGGCAGCCAACAGATTTGCGCTCGTTTTGTTGGCCTCTGAGCGTGCCAATCAGCTTCTGAAGGGATCCCGACCGCTTGTCGATTCCAAAAACAACAGGGAGATTGTGACCGCTCTGAGGGAAATTGCGGCAGGGAAGGTATCTTACGCAAACCCCGAATATCTGAATATTGTCAAAGACAATTACAAACTTGTTCCTAACGATACGGAATTCATCGGCGATGATGAGGATTTGGAATAGACTGCTTCACCAAAAGACCTTCAAGTTTAGTTCCTGACAGTATCTTTTTTGCAGCTCGGCAGTTTTTTAAAGAGGCATGTTACAAACCCGAGAGTGGTTATGCAACTGACTTACGGTATAAACCCGCTGCTTGAAGGGCTTCTCGTTCATCCGTCGGTTTTTGAAAAGATCCTGATTGCTCGGGGACGGGGCGGGGCAAAGGTGCAGAGGATTCTCAGCCTTGCCGGGGAAAACAGTGTCCCGGTCGAGTTCGTCGAGCGCCAACAGATGGACAGGTTGGCCAAAAGCGGCGTTCATCAGGGTGTCATAGGCTTCTGCCGTGACAGAGATTATTCGACCGTCGAAGAAATTATCGCCAACCGCCGTGAGAAAAACAAAAACAATCTGATCGTCATTCTTGATGGGGTTACGGATCCGCGCAATCTGGGTTCAATTATTCGAACAGCCTATTGTTTGGGTGCAAACGGAATCATCATTCCTGAAAATCGGGCTGCGTCGGTGACACCATCGGCGTCGAAGGCCTCGGCGGGAGCCTCGACATTGCTTCCCGTCGCGAGGGTCGTCAATATCGTTCGCACACTGGAGTATTTGAAGAAGGAAGGCTTTTGGATTTATGGAACGGATGCGGACAAAGGATCTGATGTAACCTCCTTTGATTATAAGGGAAATGTTGCTGTTATAGCCGGAAGCGAGGGTCGGGGAATCAGGTCGCTGGTTCGAAGAAATTGTGATTTTTTAATTTCGGTCCCGATGAACGGAACGATAACGTCTTTGAACATTTCGGTTGCTATGGGGATAATCCTTTTCGAAATCCTCAGAAAATGGGGGAGCTATGCCGGTATTTCTTTGGCAGGGGAAGAATAAAAAGGGCGAGACGAAGAAGGGCGAAATGGAAGGAGCCGATGAAGCGGCAGTTCGCGGCAGGCTTCGCCGGCAGGGCTATAAGGTTGATAAAATAAAGCCAAAGCCGAAGGATATCTTCGAGAATGTTGCCTTTCTTCAACCGAAGGTAACAGAAAAGAACATCGTTGTCTTTTCCCGGATTTTCGCGACGATGATCAATGCGGGTCTTCCGTTGATGCAGTGTCTTGATTTGCTTGCCGAGCAGGAACAGAACAAAACGTTTGCAAAGATCATCAAAGGTTTGAAAGAAGACATCGAGGGTGGGTCAACCCTGACGGATGCGTTGAAGAAGTACCCGAAGATTTTTGACCAGTTGTTCGTGAATTTGGTCGCGGCCGGAGAAAGCGGAGGGATTCTTGACACGATCCTGCAGAGACTTTCCAATTACATGGAAAAGGCGATGAAGCTCAAAGGCAAGGTGAAGGGAGCGATGACATATCCTATCAGCGTTCTGGTGATTTCGATCGGTGTTGTGTCCCTTCTTTTGTTGAAGGTTATTCCTGTTTTTCAGAAGATGTTCGAAGGATTTGGGGGTGCATTGCCGGCCCCGACGCAGTTTCTCGTCGATGCGAGTCAGTATGCGCGGCACTATTTTATATACGCGATCATAGTCGTGGCTGCGGTAATTTACGCCTTCAAAACGTATTACAAAACGGAAAAGGGGACCCTTACCATCGACGCCCTTGTTTTAAAAGCCCCGGTCTTCGGGCCGCTGTTGAAAAAGGTTGCGGTAGCCAAGTTTACAAGAACCCTTTCGACCATGATGTCCAGCGGCGTCCCGATCATGGAAGGGCTTGACATCGTCAGCAAGACGGCGGGCAACAAGATCATAGAAAACGCGATTCTTGAGACACGCAGAAGCGTCGGCGAAGGCAAGACAATTGCCGAACCTTTGATGGAAACGGATATCTTCCCGTCGATGGTCGTACAGATGATAGCCGTCGGCGAGGCCACAGGGGCGCTGGATGCGATGCTGGCCAAAATAGCGGATTTTTATGACGATGAGGTTGACGCGGCGGTTGAAGCGATGACCGCGCTTTTGGAGCCTGTCATGATGGTGTTTCTCGGCGGGGTTGTCGGCGGCATGATCATCGCGATGTATCTGCCGATATTTAAAATGGCATCGGTTGTCGGGTAATTACTCAAAATGGTCGGGATGGCGCGATTTGAACGCGCGACTCCTGCGTCCCGAACGCAGTGCCCTACCAAGCTGGGCCACATCCCGACTCCAAGGGCCTATTAAACGATTCGTGGTGAATTGTCCATCTTTTTTTTGAGGGCATAGAGGCGCCAAGGCAGTCGTTTTTTCCCTAAGGGTTTTGAAAACCCTTCCTGCGCGCGAATGAAATAGTTGGGCAGTTCTGCCAAGCTGGCATTTTCGCAATACGAAGAGGAGATGAAAGGGTTTGATCGTATATGAACTAAAATGTGGCAATGGCCACCGATTCGAGGCTTGGTTCAAGGACATAAGTGCGTTCGAAGAGCAGAAAACAAACAAGGAGGTTGCTTGCCCTGTCTGCGGGAACACGGATATATCCCTCATGCTGTCCCCGGTGGCTATCAGGGGCAAAGAAACCCAGTCGTCTTCGGAAAAGTCTCGTAGAGAAGCTTTGCAAACAATCCGCAAAGTCAAGGAATATTTTGAAAAAAACTTCGAGGAAGTCGGTGACAAGTTTTCCGAGATAGCATTACGAATCCACAGAGGTGAGGAGGAACCAAGAAACATAAAGGGTGTTGCCACCGAAGCCCAAGAGGAAACACTCCGCGAGGAAGGGGTGCAGTACATCAAAATTGCGTTTCCCAAGTATGATTCATAGCTGGGAGGGTTTCCTGAATGGTCTTACATCATGCTCGAACAATCAAAAATTCGTTACTTACAGGTTGCTCAGCATGATCTTTGGGGTCTCTTTCGGGTAGATAAAAAAAATCATAAAAAATTCTTGACAAAATAAGTAATAAAAAGTAAGTTGAGAAATTCGACGAGGATAGATTCGCCTCGTGACGGGGATAGTATCGTGCATGAAATTGCTGCTGGCGTAGCTCAATCGGTAGAGCAGCTGATTTGTAATCAGCAGGTTGCGGGTTCAAGTCCCATCGCCAGCTCCAGGGATGGTTTTAGTCGAGTTTTGATTCCGGGAGGGGTTCCCGAGCGGCCAAAGGGAGCAGACTGTAAATCTGCCGGCGGAGCCTACGGAGGTTCGAATCCTCCCCCCTCCACCACTGTTGAGGCGGTAATTTTCTCCATAGATGATGCGGGAGTAGCTCAGGGGCTAGAGCGTCAGCCTTCCAAGCTGAGGGTCGCGGGTTCGAATCCCGTTTCCCGCTCCAGTTTTTGTAGAGGGGGTAGCGAATATTCTTTTAGGGGGGCTAAACCCTTAGGGCGCCTGCCGAAAAACGGACATAATTTTTCATGAAGTGCAGCTCAAGCCCCGCAAAGGAATTTACCCCGGGCTATGTGCGGGTTGAAAGGCAGGGCTTCTGACTGGTTTGACAGGCCCACGTAGCTCAGTTGGTAGAGCACATCCTTGGTAAGGATGAGGTCACCAGTTCAATTCTGGTCGTGGGCTCCATGGACAAGGGGTATTAGGTATGAGAAATATTATTATACTGGCGTGTACGGAGTGCAAAAACCGTAATTATACGACAACAAAGAACAAGAGGACGATGCAGAACCGCTTCGAGATAAAAAAATATTGCCGGTTCTGTCGCTGTCATACATTGCACAGGGAAACAAAGTAAGGGGGAAATGGTTTTCTTTCGGACAGGCCAGTAGCTCTAATGGATAGAGCGCCGGACTCCAAATCCGGATGCTGGGGGTTCAAGTCCCTCCTGGCCTGCCATATTTGATCTGGTGTAGAGGCTAAAGAGGTTCAGCATGGATAGGCTTTTGGACAGGTTGAAGTTATTTGCGGGAAAAGCGAAGGATTTTCTGTCGGGTTCCAGGGCTGAGTTAAAAAAGGTTACGTGGCCGACTCCCAAGCAGACGCTGGCCTCCACATCGGTTGTAATAATAGTTACAATAATTGTGTCGTTGTTTTTAGGTGTTGTGGACTTTGGTTTGACAAAGATTGTGAAACTGGTGCTGGGTTAATCAAATGGCTTTAAGATGGTATGTTGTCCATACTTATTCCGGTTATGAGAACAAGGTGAAGCTTTCTCTGCAGGAAAGGATAGAAAAGTCTGGCAAACAGGAGTTTTTTTCGGATATTCTCATTCCTGAGGAGAATGTTGTTGAGCTGATATCGGGCGAAAAAAAGACGTCGAAGAGAAAGTTTTTCCCCGGCTACATCCTTGTAAAGATGGAGATGAACGATGAAACCTGGCACATTGTGAAGGATACGCCCAAGGTTACGGGATTTATAGGCGCAAAAGACAAGCCTTCCCCTATACTGGACAAGGATGTTGAGAATCTCAGAACCAGGATAGATGAGGGTACACTAAAGCCTAAACCGAAGTTCAAGTTTGATGTTGGAGACCATGTCCAGATCATTGACGGACCTTTTACAAACTTCGATGGTCTGATCGATGAGGTCCGGCCTGAAAAGGGAAAATTGCGCGTTATCGTAAGTATTTTTGGACGATCTACGCCGGTTGAGCTTGATTTTATACAGGTGAAACAAATTTAGCTGGCAGTTCAACGTGTACGGAGATGTTTCACCGTTTTTGTTCAATTCAAATAGTCAAGGGTGAACAGAATGGCAAAGAAAGTGATAGCAAACATAAAGCTTCAGATTAAGGCAGGCAAGGCCACCCCTTCCCCTCCTATCGGGCCTGCCCTCGGACAGCATGGCGTGAACATTATGGAATTTTGCAAGGCATATAACGCTATGACGCAGTCTCAAGAGGGGATGATTGTTCCGGCGCTGATTACAGTTTATGCTGATCGATCCTTTACTTTCGTGACGAAAACGCCGCCGGCATCCGTTTTGCTGAAACAGGCGGCAAAGATAGCCAAGGGTTCCGGTGATCCGAAAAGGGTAAAAGTCGGAAGTGTGACAAAGAAGCAGGTGCGCGAGATAGCCGAGCTTAAACTCAGCGACCTTAATGCGGTGGACATTCAAGGTGCCATCCGTATCGTCGAAGGCACGGCAAAGTCGATGGGGATTGAAATAGGCGATTAATTGTTTCGGGTGGTTCGGTCTGTTGATCAGGTGTGGGATTAACAGTTTTGCGAGGGGCTTTTAATTTGAGGATCTGTCATGTCGAAAAGAAGTAAAAGGTATTTGGAACTGAAGAAGAAGATTGATGCGAGCAAACGTTATTCCGTCCAGGAGGCAATGGATATTATCGCCGCTTCAGGATCGGCGAAATTTGATGAAACGGTGGATGCGGCGATACGATTGGGGGTGAATCCCGCCCATGCCGACCAGATGGTAAGAGGTGCCGTTGCCCTTCCCAACGGTTTGGGGAAGAAGGTCCGGGTTCTTGTTTTTGCGAAGGGAGAAAAAGAGAAGGAGGCAGTTGAGGCCGGCGCCGATTTTGTGGGAGCGGATGAGTTGGTTGAAAAGATTAAGGCCGGCTGGTTGGATTTTGACAGGGTCATCGCGACACCGGACATGATGGGCATCGTTGGTAAGCTTGGGAAAGTATTGGGGCCGCGCGGTCTTATGCCTAACCCGAAGGTCGGAACAGTCACGTTTGATATCGCGAATGCGGTTCGTGAACTAAAAGCCGGAAGGGTGGAATTCCGTGCCGAGAAAGCCGGGATAGTGCACTGTCCTGTCGGCAAGGTTTCGTTCGGAGCGGAAAAGCTCCGAGAGAATTTCCTTGCGTTGATGGAAATGATAGTAAAACTGAAGCCCGCTTCAAGCAAAGGCACTTATTTACGCAGTATCTCCGTCTCGACCGCGATGGGACCGGGTGTAAAAGTAGATCCTCTCTCTGTGCGGAGTGTTTAGTGTTTTGGTTATTTGAGGCTCCGCGACGATGCGTGCGTGGATCAACATATTTTGTGTTAGGGCTTTACAGGTTCCGGGACGGCTACTTATA
Organism: Syntrophus aciditrophicus; assembly: GCA_020722315.1. GTDB lineage: Bacteria > Desulfobacterota > Syntrophia > Syntrophales > UBA5619 > DYLD01. The sequence continues at coordinate 94,687 of DYLD01000001.1, read as the reverse complement.
AATAGTTGTGGGCTCATATTGGGTGTCTGATCACTTTGATCAGGAGGGAAGGGAGGCTTTAGACATTGGATAGGAGGACGAAGGAACGGGTTGCTACTGAGTTGCATGAGAGGCTTGGGGATTTCAAGATCGCTGTTTTGGCCGGTTACAGCGGAATGGATGTTGAGCAAATGACTGCGCTCAGAACGGCGTTGCGCAAAGCAAATGTAGAGTTGCGCGTGGTCAAGAATACACTTCTGACCATTGCATCTCGTGATACTGATCTGGATGTGTTGAAGGGACAGATACGCGGTCCTCTCGCGCTTGCAATTGCCCGTGGGGACGAGATTGAAGCAACGAAGACATTGATCGGCTTTGCGAAAAAAAATGAAAGCCTTAAAATCAAGGCCGCGGTCATGGGAGGAAAAACCCTTGGCCCCGAGGAGCTTTTGCTTCTCGCTGAACTGCCAGGCCGGGAAGTTCTTCTGGGAAAACTGCTTTCGGTGATGGTCGGAGTTCCAACATCATTGGTGAATGTCTTGAGCGGCGTACAGAGGAGTTTCTTGCAGGTTTTAACTGTTTACAGGGATAAGAAGGAATCTACTAACTAAAAATACAAACAGGAAGGATATCGAGATGGCAACAGAGATTACTAAGGATGATGTGGTAAAATTTATTGAAGGTATGACGGTTCTTGAGCTTTCCGCGCTGGTCAAAGAACTGGAAGAGAAATTCGGTGTAAGCGCTGCGGCTCCTGTTGCCGCTGTCGCGGCTGTGGGACCTGCGGCGGCAGCTCCCGTCGAAGAAAAGACGGAGTTTAATGTGCTTCTTACCGGATTTGGAGACCAGAAAATTCAGGTCATAAAGGTTGTAAGGGCTATAACAGGTTTGGGGCTTAAAGAGGCGAAGGATCTGGTTGAAGGCGTGCCGAAACCGATCAAAGAAGCTGTTTCTAAAGAGGAAGCTGCCGATATCAAAAAGAAGGTCGAGGAAGTCGGCGGAACAGTAGAGATAATATAGGGCCTGCACGTATTGTATCATCAATGGTTGGGATTGTGAATCCCCCACAAAACGATTTTTTTCGCCGCTTGCGAAGGGAATTGTTCGGGGGGGTTCGTTTCCCCTAAATTCCATTTGAGGTTTTTAATCTCTGACGGTTGAGAGCCGAAAGGATATTATGGAAGAATTTAGAAAAAATTTTGGTCGTATCAGAAGGATACTTGATATACCCAACCTCATTGATATTCAGACCGATTCATACCGGAAATTTCTTCAGGAAGATGTAGCTCCGGAAAAGAGGGGTAACTACGGCCTGCAGGCTGCTTTCAAGAGTGTTTTTCCGATCGCGGATTTTAGCGGAAAATGTTCTTTGGAGTTCGTTAGTTATAAAATCGGAAGCCCGCATTACGACGTTCCGGAATGCATCCAGAAAGGGATGACTTATGCGGCGCCATTGAAGATCGTTGTCCGCCTTATTGTCTACGATATGGAAAGAAATGTGGAGCCTAAACCAATCCGTGACATCAAGGAACAGGAGATCTATTTCGGCGATATTCCGCTTATGACTCAAAACGGGACCTTCATTGTTAACGGCACCGAAAGGGTTATCGTCAGCCAGCTCCATCGTTCACCGGGTATCTTTTTTGACAGCGACAAACTCAGAATCCAGTCCGGCGGGAAGATTATCTATTCAGCCAGAATCATTCCGATCAGAGGATCGTGGCTGGATCTTGAATTTGATTCCAAGGATCTTCTCTATGTGCGGATTGATCGCCGTCGAAAGATGCCTGTCACGATTCTTCTGAAAGCAATGGGGAATTCGAGCGAATTTATTCTGAATTATTTTTACGACATTGAACAGGTGTTTATCGAGGGAGACGACCTTTTTATCGCAGTAAACGATTCATTGACAGGATGGAAAGCGCCCTTTGATATCATATCGAAAGATGGAGAAGCTGTCGTCAAAAAAGGGAGGAAGCTCTCCAAGCCGTTGGTTCACAGATTAATCGACTCCGGTGTCGATAGAATAGCGCTGACGGAGGAGGAAATTATCGGCAAGATCCTGGCGTCCAATGTTCTTGATCCCAAGACAGGAGATCTATTGATTAAGTGCAACGAGGCACTGACCCTGGAGGGGTTGACTCTTCTGAAGGAAAAGGGCGTTCACTCTTTAAGATTTATCCGCATGGACGAAGAAAAAGAGAATTCGTCTATCAGGGATACACTTGCTATGGATCATATCGAAACGGCCGAAGAGGCAGTTATCGAGATCTACAGAAGATTGAGGCCGAGCAATCCGCCGACGCCGGAAACAGCGCAAAAATTCTTTAACAGTCTGTTTTTTGCCCCGGAGAGCTATGATTTGTCGGATGTGGGCCGTGCGAAGATGAATTATAAGCTCCGCCTGAATGTTTCCAAAGACGTGACGGTCTTACGCAATGACGATATTCTGGCCGCTGTTAAGTATCTGATTGACCTTAAGGACGGAGTTCCTGAATGCAGCGTCGATGATATCGATCACCTCGGCAATAGGCGTGTTCGTTCCGTAGGAGAATTGTTGGAGAATCAGTATCGGATAGGTTTGGTAAGAATGGAGAGGGCTATCAAGGAAAAGATGACGCTGCAGGACATCGAAACCATGATGCCGCATGATCTTATCAATGCCAAACCTGTTTCTGCGGTTATCAATGAATTTTTCGGCAGCAGCCAGCTTTCCCAGTTTATGGATCAAACCAATCCCCTTTCCGAAATTACGCATAAGAGGAGATTGTCCGCACTTGGGCCCGGTGGGTTGACGAGGGAAAGGGCGGGATTTGAAGTCAGGGATGTCCATTCGTCTCATTATGGTCGTATCTGTCCTGTGGAAACTCCGGAAGGACCGAATATTGGTTTGATCGTTTCTCTGAGCACGTATGCCAGGGTCAATGAATTCGGGTTTATTGAAACCCCGTACCGTCTTGTAAAAAACGGTCGGGTTCTTGATGAGGTTAATTATCTGACCGCGATCGAGGAGGAGAATCGTATTATCGCTCAGGCCGATAGACCGCTGAGCCGTGACGGAAAATTCGAGGAGCAGTTTATTTCCGCGAGAAGGGGCGGGGATTTTCTTTCCGTTGTGCCCGAGGAAATCAACATGATGGATGTCTCACCGAATCAACTCGTCAGTGTTGCCGCGACGTTGATTCCCTTTCTCGAACATGATGATGCGAACAGGGCACTGATGGGGGCTAACATGCAGCGGCAGGCCGTGCCGTTGATGAAGCCGGAGATCCCGATTGTTGGAACGGGAATGGAATCCTTTGTCGCGAGGGACTCGAGTGCTGTTGTCATTGCCAGAAGGGCGGGGATTGTTGAGAGTGTCGATGCTTCCCGGATCGTGATAAAAACCGACTACGCCGAGGAAGGCAGCCTGGATACCGGCGTGGATATCTATAACCTTGTAAAATACAAGCGTTCCAATCAGGATACCTGTTTTAACCAGAAGCCCGTCGTAAACAAGGGGCAGAAGGTCAATAAAGGGGATGTGATTGCGGACGGGCCCGCTACGGACAGAGGAGAACTGGCCCTCGGCAGAAATGTGATGGTCGCGTTTATGTCATGGGGCGGCTACAATTATGAGGATTCTATTCTCGTCAGTGAGCGGATTGTAAAGGATGACGTTTTTACGTCGATCCATATTGAGGAATTTGAGGTGATGGCACGGGATACCAAGTTGGGTAAAGAGGAGATTACCCGTGATATTCCGAATCTCGGTGAAGATGTGCTGAGGAATCTGGACGACAGCGGTATCGTCCGCATAGGTGTTGCGGTAAAACCCGGTGATATCCTTGTCGGCAAGATTACCCCAAAAGGAGAAACTCAGCTTTCCGCTGAGGAAAAGCTATTGAGGGCCATATTCGGGGAAAAGGCAAGCGATGTCCGCGACACATCCCTCAAAGTTCCGCCCGGTGTTGAGGGTACGGTTATAGATGCCAAGATATTTTCCCGTAAGGGAACGGAAAGGGACAGCCGCTCTCAGTCAATAGAACAGGAGGCCGTCAATCAGCTCCAAAAGGATCGGGACGATGAAATCCGCATCATAACCGAAAATGTAAAAAAACAGGTATTCACGTTGCTCACAGGGAAAAGGACGGCCGAAAAGGTGCTCGATGAGAAGAAAAAGCGCGTCCTGCTTAAAAAGGGAGATGTCATTTCCGACGAGATTCTCAAAAAGTCAAGTTTTGAAAGATGGCGGAAAATTTCTCTGCTTGATGACGAAGAGACCGAACGCCGCATTGGGGTTTTGTATGATAACCTCTCGCGAAAAATTGATGTCGTCGAAAGGTATTTTGAGGAAAAGATAGAAAAACTCACTGCCGGAGATGAACTTCCGCCGGGGGTTATAAAACTGGTAAAGGTTTACGTTGCGGTAAAGCGCAAGCTCTCTGTCGGCGACAAAATGGCCGGCCGGCATGGGAACAAGGGGGTCCTTTCGCGCATACTTCCGGAGGAGGATATGCCGTATCTGGAAGACGGCACACCGATAGACATCATCCTGAATCCACTGGGGGTTCCTTCCCGTATGAATGTGGGACAGATTCTGGAGACGCATCTGGGGCTGGCGGCCAAAGGACTGGGGGAGAAGATCAATGCGCTTCTTGAAAAGAAATCCGGTGTTGAGAAGACGAAGACGGAGTTGAAGAAAATATACTCTTCTCCGCAATTTGACCGGTTTGTTGAAAATGCCGATGAAGATGACATCAGAGAATTTGTTAACCGTTTGAAGAAGGGGATTTTGGTGTCCACTCCGGTATTTGACGGAGCGGATGAAGCGGATATCAAGGAGATGCTCAAGGCCGCCGATATGCCTGAAACCGGTCAAACAGTGCTGTACGACGGCAGGACCGGTGAGCCGTTTGATCAGAAGATCACAATAGGCATGATCTATATGCTGAAACTGCATCATCTGGTTGATAACAAGATACATGCAAGGTCGATCGGGCCATATTCGCTTGTGACCCAGCAGCCTTTGGGCGGTAAGGCGCAGTTCGGCGGTCAGAGATTGGGCGAAATGGAAGTATGGGCTATTGAGGCGTACGGCGCTGCATATTCTCTTCAGGAATTTCTTACAGTAAAATCTGATGATGTTTCGGGGAGGACCCGTATTTACGAAGCGATCGTCAAGGGGGAGCATACATCTGAGCCGGGTCTTCCCGAGTCGTTCAACGTCCTCGTAAAAGAACTGCAGAGTCTGGGCCTGGATGTTGATTTGATAGAGGAGAACTAGGAGATACAATCCGTGGAAGACGTTTATAGTTATTTTGAGAAACCGAAGGATCCGATCAGGTTTAGTGCGATAAGGATATCCATTGCCTCGCCGGAAAAGATACTTTCTTGGTCTCACGGGGAGGTCAAGAAACCTGAGACCATCAATTACAGAACCTTCAAACCGGAGAGGGACGGACTCTTCTGTGCAAAAATATTCGGACCGATAAAAGACTATGAATGTCTTTGCGGACGTTACAAGAGGATGAAGCATCGAGGCGTCATCTGTGAAAAGTGCGGTGTTGAGGTCACGCAATCGAAGGTGCGCAGGGAGAGGATGGGCCATATTACGCTCGCCACGCCGGTTGCACATATCTGGTATTTGAAAAGCCTGCCCAGCCGGATAGGGAACGTGCTGGATATCACGTTGAAAGACCTCGAAAAGGTTCTTTATTTCGAGTCGTGGATCGTCCTCGATCCTAAAAAGACCCCTTTAAATAAAAAGGACCTCCTGACGGACGAGGAATATAATGATTTGCTGGAGCAGTATGGCAGCGATTCTTTTGAGGCCGGTATAGGCGCAGAGGCGATCAGGCTGCTTTTGCAGGAGGTGGATCTCGATAAGCTCGTTGACGAACTGCGAGAGGAGATAAAAACGACGGCCTCGGAGGCCAAGAAAAAGAAGTCGATAAAAAGATTGAAGGTCGTTGAATCGTTGAAAAAATCAGGCAACAAGCCTGAATGGATGATCCTGACCGTTCTTCCGGTTCTTCCCCCCGATCTCCGGCCGCTGGTTCCTCTTGACGGAGGAAGATTTGCCACGTCTGATTTGAATGATCTCTACAGAAGGGTGATCAACCGGAACAATCGTTTGAAACGCCTGCTCGAGCTTAATGCACCCGAGATCATTGTGCGCAACGAGAAAAGGATGCTGCAGGAGGCGGTTGATGTCTTGTTCGACAACGGCAGAAGGGGCAGAGCTATCACCGGAACCAACAAGAGGCCTCTTCGTTCCCTTTCCGATATGCTGAAGGGAAAACAGGGCAGATTCAGACAGAACCTCCTCGGCAAGCGGGTTGATTATTCGGGGCGTTCGGTCATTACAGTCGGCCCGGACCTGAGGCTTCATCAGTGCGGTCTTCCCAAGAAGATGGCGTTGGAACTCTTTAAGCCGTTTATTTACAGGCGGCTTCAAGAAAAAGGTTTCGTTACAACCGTCAAGAGCGCCAAAAAGATGGTGGAAAAAGAGACCGCGGAGGTCTGGGATGCCCTTGATGAGGTCGTCCGCGAGTATCCGGTCATGCTGAACAGGGCGCCGACCCTCCATCGCCTTGGCATCCAGGCGTTTGAACCGATTTTGATCGAAGGAAAGGCAATCCAGCTCCATCCGCTGGTCTGTACCGCCTTCAACGCCGATTTTGACGGCGATCAGATGGCGGTTCATGTGCCTCTTTCGGTAGAAGCGCAGACCGAGGCGCGGGTACTGATGATGTCCACAAACAATATCCTTTCCCCGGCAAACGGCATGCCTATTATCATCCCCAGCCAGGACATCGTTCTGGGCATTTACTATCTCACCAGGATGCGCAGCGATGCTAAAGGCGAGGATATGGTGTTTTCCGATCCATCTGAAGTCCGTTCCGCGTTGGATGCGGGGGTCGTTGATTTACAGGCCCGGATAAAGGTTAGAATAGATGGTGTTCTGAAAGAAACAACTGTGGGCAGGGTTGTGCTTTATGAAATAGTTCCAGAGACAATTCCCTTCGATTCCGTCAATAAGGTTATGAACAAGAAGGAACTGGCCAATCTCATCAACAACTGCTACCGTTACAACGGTATAAAAACCACCGTTCTTCTCGCCGACCGATTGAAAGACATCGGGTTTAAGTACGCGACGATATCCGGTGTTTCGATAGCGATTGACAATATGATGATTCCGGAAAACAAGAAACAGATTATCCAGAAGGCGGATGGAGATGTTTTGGGGATTCAGAAACAGTATATGGAAGGTCTTATAACGAACGGCGAAAGGTATAACAAGGTTATTGATATCTGGGCCCAGGCGACCGAGAAGATTGCCGAAGAGATGCTGATCGGCATTACCAAGGAGGAGCGTGTCGGTCCTGACGGCCACAAGACAAAGGTCGAGAGCTTTAATCCGATTCATATGATGGCCGACTCGGGCGCGAGAGGCAGCGCTGTTCAGATACGCCAGCTTGCGGGAATGAGAGGGTTGATGGCCAAACCGTCCGGAGAGATTATTGAGACGCCGATCAGGGCCAATTTTCGGGAAGGGCTAACCGTCCTGGAATATTTTATCTCCACGCATGGCGCGAGAAAAGGCCTGGCGGATACGGCGCTCAAGACAGCCAATTCAGGGTATCTAACCCGACGGCTCGTCGACGTTGCTCAGGATTCGATCATTTCGGAACATGACTGCGGCACGGTAGACGGGATAGAGGTTACCGCGTTGATGGAGGGAGGGGAAATTATAGAAACCGTCGGGGAAAGGGTTCTGGGCCGAGTTGCGCTGGAAGATATCCGTGATCCTTTTACCGGCGATGTTCTTGTAGAGGCAAACCAGGAAATTGATGAAACTCTCGCCAAGAAGATCAATGATGCCGGGATTGAAAAGGTAACGATAAGGTCTGTTATTACGTGTAAATCGAAGCACGGCGTCTGTGCGATGTGCTATGGGCGGGATCTTGCCCATGGACACCTCGTCAACATTGGTGAAGCGGTCGGGATTATTGCCGCCCAGTCCATCGGCGAGCCGGGAACGCAGCTTACAATGAGGACATTTCATATCGGAGGGACCGCCAAATTCGAGGAACACTCGACGCTAGAGGCCAGACATGATGGCGTTATCAAGTTTGTCAACCTCAACACTGTAAGACGCAAGACCGGGGAACTTGTTGTGATGAACCGCAACGGGGAGATTCACGTCCTTGATGAGAAAGGGAGAGGCAGGGGGAAATATCCCGTTCCTTACGGTGCTTACCTGAAGGTAGAGGATGGCAGCTGGGTGCAAGGTCCCAAAGACCAGACAAAAGGGGACCTGATTGCCGAGTGGGATCCGTTCTCGATACCTATTCTTGCCGAGGTCGACGGAACGGTGAAGTTCGGCGATATCCTCGAGGGAAAAACGATGCAGGAACAGCTTGATGAGGTAACTGGTCTTTCGCGCAAGATCATCGTCGAATTCAAGGGGACGGATATGCGTCCGCGGATCTCCCTTAAGGATAGCAAAAACAGGACCGCGAAGATCCCCGGAAAAGATTCCTTTGCGCGGCATTTTCTTTCCGTCGGCGCGAACATTGTCGTCTCGGAGGGGGATTTCGTTAAGGCCGGCGATATTCTGGCAAAGATCCCGCGGGAAACAACGAAAACAAAGGATATCACCGGTGGTCTTCCCCGGGTGGCTGAGCTCTTTGAGGCAAGAAAGCCGAAGGATTATGCAGTAATCAGCGAGATAGACGGCATCGTTTCGTTCGGTAAGGATTCAAAGGGAAAGCGTAAGGTTATTGTTACTCCGAGCACGGATGAGGAAAAGGAATACCTTATACCCAAGGGCAAGCACCTGAGTGTTCAGGAAGGGGACAGGGTTCTCGCCGGAGAGGCTCTTATGGACGGGATGAACAACCCCCATGACCTTTTGATGATCAAAGGCGAAAAGGCCCTGGCGCGTTACCTTGTAGATCAGGTTCAGGAAGTTTATCGCCTTCAGGGCGTCAAGATCAACGACAAACATGTTGAAGTCATCGTGCGGCAAATGCTGCGGCGGGTTATGATCAAAGATCCTGGAGATACTTCGTTTATCGCGGATGAGCAGGTTGATCGTTTACGTTTCACCGAAGAGAACGAAAGGATTGTTGCAGCGGGAGGAAAGCCTGCTCAAGGGGAGCCTATGCTGATGGGGATAACAAAGGCCTCTCTTACAACGCAGAGTTTTATTTCGGCAGCTTCCTTTCAAGAAACCACGCGGGTTTTGACCGAGGCCTCTATCGCCGGAAAAACCGATTACCTGTTGGGGTTGAAGGAAAACGTCATCATGGGCCGGTTGATTCCTGCCGGAACGGGACTGCCGATGTATAAAAGATTGGGGATCAAATTGGCGATTGATGAATCTCAGCAAGAACAGAACGATCAGTTGGAGCAAAGGGAGGCCGGGTCTTCGGGTGACGAGCAAGAGACCGATAAAATGCTTGACAAGCCTGATACAAATTGATAGCAAGCAATTCTTTTACAGCCTCAAGCAGGCAAAGAATGGAAACAAAATGAGGATAGGTAATGCCGACAATCAATCAGTTAGTGAGAAAAGGTAGGGCAAAAATCGGTAAAAAGGCATCAACGCCCGCATTGGTAGGTTCTCCGCAGCGCAGGGGGGTGTGCGTTCGGGTTTACACTTCCACGCCCAAGAAGCCGAATTCCGCTTTAAGAAAGGTTGCCAGGGTGCGCCTGACAAGCGGATACGAAGTTACTTCCTATATTCCCGGGGTTGGACACAACCTTCAAGAACATTCGGTTGTTCTGGTTCGGGGAGGACGTGTCAAAGATCTTCCGGGAGTGCGCTATCACATTATCAGAGGAACGTTGGATTCGGTTGGGGTTCAGGACAGGAAACAGGGTAGATCGAAGTACGGTGCAAAAAGACCAAGTTAAGCAGGGTTGAGGAATATGCCAAGAAGAAGAGAGGTTGCGAAAAGGGAGATACTTCCCGATCCGAAATACAACAATAGGTTGGTTGCCAAATTTATAAACAATCTGCTCAAGTGCGGTAAAAAGAGTACGGCTGAATCCATTCTGTATGGTGCTTTTGATCTTATAGAAGCACGTTATAAGGATGCCCCTCCTATTGAGGTTTTCGAAAAAGCCGTCAACAATGTGAAGCCGATCATCGAAGTCAAAGCAAGGCGTGTTGGCGGTTCAACGTATCAGGTTCCGACCGAAGTAAACCCATCTCGCCGAGTGGCTTTAGGAATACGCTGGCTGATATCCCATTCCCGGGAGCGATCAGAAAAGACAATGAAAGAAAAGCTTGCCGGGGAGTTGATTGATGCAGCAAACAATCGCGGGGGCGCTATTAAGAAGAGGGAAGCGGTACACAAGATGGCGGAGGCCAACAAGGCTTTTGCGCACTACAGGTTTTAACTTCCCAGGGGCGCCTTGCAGTGCGGCCATGGATTTGGTGCCGCCGGGGCGATGTTGCACAAAAAATACGATGGTGTGCAGTAGATTCGGCATGAAACAGTTGGCGCATGATTTTGACAACACTTTTACAGATTGTGTGTGGGTTTGTTGACGGATTAAAACACAGGTGGATGATCTAAAGTTATAAGGAGGTTTGAGATGGCGAAAAAGAAATTTGAAAGGACGAAGCCGCACTTGAATATCGGTACGATCGGTCATGTCGATCATGGCAAAACGACGTTGACGGCAGCGATCACGAAGCAGTTGGCCACGAAAGGGTTTGCGGAGTTCCGGCCGTTCGATTCGATCGACAATGCGCCCGAGGAAAAGGAGCGCGGACTGACGATCAACATTTCTCATGTTGAATACCAGACGGATAAACGCCACTATGCGCATGTTGACTGCCCCGGACATGCCGACTACATTAAGAATATGATTTCAGGTGCCGCGCATATGGATGGAACGATTCTTGTCGTGGCCGCATCAGACGGCCCAATGCCCCAGACGCGCGAACATATCCTTCTTGCCCGCCAGGTTCAGGTTCCTTCCATTGTCGTTTTCCTGAACAAGTGCGACCTTGTTGACGATCCTGAACTGCTTGATCTTGTCGAACTGGAACTGCGCGAGCTTCTTACGTCCTATGATTTTCCGGGTGATGATATCCCGATTATCCGAGGATCTGCCCTGAAAGCGTTGGAAAGCGATGACCCCAATTCCGAAGAGGCGAAATGTATCTGGCAACTCATGGACGCCGTCGACAAATATATTCCCGAACCCATCAGAGATCTGGACAAGCCGTTCTTAATGCCGGTTGGGGATGTCTTTACGATTTCCGGCCGCGGCACGGTTGTCACCGGGCGCGTTGATAGAGGGATAGTGCGTACCGGGGATGAAGTGGAGATTGTCGGCATAAGACCTTCGTTCCGAACGGTCTGCACGGGCGTGGAGATGTTCCGTAAGACGTTGGATGAAGGAAGGGCCGGCGATGATATCGGTATTCTTTTGAGGGGGACAAAACGGGAAGAAGTGGAGAGAGGACAGGTCGTTGCAAAGCCCGGTACGATAACCCCGCACACGAAGTTCGAGTCACAGGTCTATGTATTGACGAAAGAGGAAGGGGGCAGACATACACCGTTTTTCAGCGGGTACAGACCCCAGTTTTATTTCCGCACGACCGATGTGACCGGTGTGGCAACGCTTCCGGAAGGCGTTGAAATGGTAATGCCCGGGGATAACGTCGTGCTGACCGTTGAACTTATAACACCGATCGCGATGGAAGAAAAGCTCCGTTTTGCCATCCGGGAGGGCGGCAGAACTGTAGGCGCGGGAGTGGTCAGCAAGATTTTGGAATAGCCCCCTGATACTTGATTGGACAGAACTGAACTATGAAAGATCAAAAGATAAGAATTCGTTTGAAGGCTTATGATTACAAACTGCTTGACCGGTCCGCGGAAGATATTGTTGAAACCGCGAAGAAAACGGGGGCGAGGGTGGGCGGCCCGATCCCTCTTCCGACGGAGATAAACCGCTATTGCGTGAACAGGTCCCCACACGTTGATAAGAAATCACGTGAAGAGTTTGAGATCAGAACGCATAAAAGGCTCATTGATATCGTTGAGCCGACACAGGCCACGGTGGATGCTTTAATGAAACTGGACTTATCCTCGGGAGTGGATGTCGAGATTAAGCTCTAGGCTGATATTGGCAACCATATCCAACGAGTAGAAGTTGGTTGCAGAGTGGAATTATGACCATAGGATTAATTGGCAGAAAAATTGGAATGACAGAGGTGTTTTCTGATGAGGGGCTTTGTGTGCCGGTGACGGTCATCGAGGTCGAGCCATCTGTAATTGTGCAGAAGAAGACTGCCAAGAAGGATGGTTACGAAGCTCTGCAGCTCGGTTATGGCAGGGTCGGCGAGCGCAAAGCGACCAAACCTCTTCAGGGCCATATGAAAAAGGCCGGCAAAGGTTTCTTTCGTGTTCTTAAAGAGTTCAGAGGAAGCTTCGACGGCTATGAGGTCGGCGGGGAAATCGGCCTGGACCTCTTTAAGGAAGGTGATTTTGTCGACATCGTTGGAACGACAAAGGGCAAAGGGTTTGCCGGGGTTGTGAAACGGCATGGCTTTCGCGGGGGCAGGGCCACTCATGGCTCGATGTTCCACCGCGCTCCCGGGTCGATCGGGGCCAGCGCGGATCCTTCGCGGGTTTTCAAGGGCTCCAGATTCCCCGGACATATGGGGGATGAACGCAAAACAGTTCAGAATTTGAAAGTCTGGGCGGTGAGACCGGAGCTTAATGTGTTGCTTGTCAAGGGTGCAGTGCCGGGAAGCAAAAAGGGCATTGTTTTGATAAAGAAGGCGGTTAAGAAGACAACAAAAGGTTAATCAGGGTTTCGGGGAAAAAAATGCCAGTCACGGGTGTTTATGATATAAAACATAATAAGGTGTCGGATATCCAGCTTAATGATGCCGTTTTTGGCGCCCCTGTGAATGAGAACGCCATCTATCAGGTCGTGCAAATGCAGATGGCATCCAAACGTAGCGGGACGGCTTCGACAAAAACCAGGAGCGACGTCAGGGGAGGTGGGAAAAAACCGTGGCGTCAGAAGGGAACGGGGCGCGCCCGGGCGGGCCACTCGCGCTCCCCCTTGTGGAAAGGCGGCGGGGTGGTGTTTGGCCCTCACCCACGAAACTATTCCTTTTCGCCTCCCAAAAAGGTAAGAAGACTAGCCCTTATTTCGGCTTTAAGCCAGAAATTTAACGAAGAGAGCATCACGATCCTTTCCGATTTTCCACTGGAAGAGACGAAGACAAAAAAATTCAAAGAGATGATTGATCTCTTTGGGTTCAAGAAGGTCCTTTTTGTCATTGATCAAAAGCGTCCGGTTTTGGAAAAATCTTTGCGCAACATCAAAGACGTAAAGGTTATACGTTCGGAGGGAATCAACGTCTATGACCTTCTCAGGCATGACGACATTGTCTTTCTGGAACCCGCGGTAAATAAGGTGGAGGGGGTGCTGGCGTAATGGAACTTCATCAGGTGATTAAGCGGGCGCTGCTGACCGAAAAAGGTACTCTGGCGCGGGAGGCGTCCAATCAGTATAACTTTGAGGTTGACCCGAAAGCCAACAAGATTGAAGTGAAACAGGCGGTGGAAAAGATATTCAAGGTCAGGGTTTTGGGGGTGCGAGTGCTTGGCGTGCACGGCAAGGTCAAACGGGTTGGAAAAGCTGTCGGCAGGAGGAGAAACTGGAAAAAGGCCATGGTTACGCTTGCCCCCGGCGAAAGGATAGAGACACTGCAGTAAAAGAGGAGTTGAAAACACCTCTTGAGAAGCTTTTTGATCGTTGACTCAACAAATAAAGGAACAACGGAATGGGAATAAGAAAATATAAACCGACATCGCCTGGTAGAAGATTCCAGACATGCCTTGATTTTGCCGACATAACCAAGGATAAACCCGAGAAAGGCCTCCTCCATTTTCTTAAAAGGACGGGCGGTCGGAACAATAACGGCAGGATGACAAGCCGCCATATCGGCGGCGGTCATAAAAGACGATATCGGCTCATTGATTTCAGAAGAACCAAAGACGGCGTTGAGGCAAAAGTGGCCGCTCTTGAATACGATCCCAACCGGTCAGCGCGGATAGCCCTGCTTAAGTATGTGGATGGTGACAAACGCTATATCATAGCCCCGAACAAACTCTCCGTGGGGGACATGGTTGTCAGCGGCGAGAATGCCGATATAAAACCCGCCAATACAATACCGCTGAAGAACATACCTTTAGGGACACTGATTCATAATATCGAACTCAGAGCGGGAAAAGGCGGTCAACTTGTCAGGTCAGCTGGCGCCTATGGCCAGCTTATGGCTAAAGAGGGCGGCTATGCCCTTGTGAGGTTGCCGTCCGGGGAGGTCAGAAAGATCTTTGAAGAGTGTCGTGCGACTATTGGACAGGTCGGTAACATTGATCACGAGAATATCAGTCTGGGCAAGGCTGGACGCAGTAGGTGGCTGGGAAGGCGGCCTAAGGTCAGAGGGGTTGCGATGAATCCCGTTGATCACCCGATGGGCGGCGGAGAAGGCAAATCGTCAGGAGGACGTCATCCCTGTACACCCTGGGGTGTTCCGACAAAGGGGCACAAAACCAGAATCAATAAACGTACTGATAAATACATCGTTAAAAGAAGAGGTTAGGTGTGGGACGTTCAATAAAAAAGGGTCCTTTTGTTGAGGAGAGTCTTCTGGAAAAGATCAGAAGACAGGAGAATGAGGGGAATAAAACGGTTATAAAAACCTGGTCCCGTCGTTCAACAATCACCCCTGAATTTATCGGATTTACCTTTGCGGTTCACAACGGGAAAAAATTTATTCCCGTTTTTGTAACCGAGAATATGGTAGGACATAAACTTGGCGAGTTTTCTCCGACAAGGACTTTTTACAGTCATGCCGGCGATCGGAAAGCGAAATTGCACAAATGAAGTTTCTTGGTTCAAGACCATTTATGGCGTGAGTTTGGAGTTTTGGTATGCAGGCAAAGGCAATTGCAAAATACATCAGGATGTCGCCGCAAAAAGTCAGACTGGTTGCGGATCTGATCCGGGGCAAACAGGTGGAGGAAGCTGATAAGCTCCTTCAGTTTACGAACAAATACGCGGCGGAACCGGTGCGGAAGGCGCTTATGTCGGCATTCGCGAATGCAAAACAGAACCCGAGTATTGATGAGAACATTCTCTATGTTAAGGAGATCTATGTTGATCAGGGTCCCTCTTTGAAAAGATGGCGAGCCCGCGCTCAGGGGAGGGCGGCTTCGATAAAAAAGAGGATGAGCCATATCACGGTCGTCCTTGATGAGCGGTGATATCAGGAGGTGCTGGTTTGGGTCAGAAGGTAAACCCGGTTGGGATGCGGTTGGGCGGAATAAAGACATGGAGGTCCCAGTGGTATTCGGAGAGAAATTATGCAAGTCTCTTGCACGAAGATATTAAAATCCGTAAATTTCTTAAGGATAAGTTGTACAATGCCGGCATTTCGAAGATAGAGATTGAAAGGGCCGCGAACAAGGTGAAGGTCAACATCCATGCCGCCCGACCGGGGATTATCATCGGGAAAAAGGGTGCTGAGATAGAGAAACTCAAGAAGGATGTCGAGAATATTACCCGCAACGAAGCCATTATTAATATCCTCGAAGTTCGCAAACCTGAAACGGATGCCCAGCTTGTCGCGGAAGGGGTTGCCCAGCAGCTCGAAAGAAGGGTGGCCTTCCGCAGGGCGATGAAAAAATCGGTGACAACCGCGATGAAATTTGGGGCAAAGGGAATCCGAATCAACTGTGCCGGCCGTCTCGCCGGCGCGGAAATGGCAAGATCGGAATGGTATCGCGAAGGTCGTGTCCCGCTTCATACACTGAGGGCTGATATCGATAATGGCTTTGCGGAAGCAAACACCGCGTATGGAAAAATCGGCGTCAAGGTACTTATTTTTCACGGAGAGGTGCTGCCGGGTAAAACTGAGCCGAAATAATTCAACCGCTCGGTGACGATTTGTTGCCGGATGCTTTTTGTCAAGCGCGGCCGTGAATCGTTCAGACTCAGGTTTGGTTGGACATAACCGGGCGAACTAAAGAGGGACGGGGAAATCTAAGATGTTAATGCCGAAAAGGGTTAAATATAGAAAGGTGCAAAAGGGACGGATGAGTGGGAAGGCCACGAGGGGTAATTATATAGCCTTCGGGGAGTTTGGTCTGCAGGCAACCGAGTGCGGATGGCTGACCTCGAGGCAAATTGAAGCGGCCAGAATTGCGATGACGCGTCACATCAAGCGTGGCGGAAAGATATGGATAAGGATTTTTCCGCATAAGTCGATTACAAAAAAACCCGCGGAAACAAGGATGGGGAAGGGAAAAGGCGCTCCGGAGGACTGGGTTGCCGTCATCAAGCCGGGTGTGGTCCTCTATGAAATAGAAGGGGTAGCAAAAGAGGTTGCGGCGGAGGCATTGACTCTGGCTGCTCATAAATTGCCGATAAGAACGAAGTTTCTTTCGAGGGATATTATCGATGAATATTAAGAAGATTAGAGATCTTAGCCTTGATGAACTCAAGAGCAGGGAGAAAACCCTTGCCGAGGAGTATTTTAATTTGCGTATCCGCCATGCCTCAGGCCAGCTCGAATCGCCCGCAACGCTCGGCCTTGTCCGCAGGGATATTGCCCGTGTGAAAACTGTCTTGGCCGAAAGGAGGGAGAAATAAATAATGGAACGGCGCAAGGCAAAGGCAAAGATGGAGGGCATCGTCATCAGCAATAAAATGGATAAAACAATTGTCGTCAGAGTGGAGAGATTGGTCAAACATCCTGACTTCCACAAGTTTTTTAAACGACATGTAAAATATAAGGCCCATGATGAGAACAATGTCTGTAAGGAAGGGGACAGGGTTCTGATTGCAGAAACCCGACCGTTAAGCAGGGAAAAGCGCTGGCGTATGGTGCGGGTTCTCGAAAAGGTTAAGTGAAAATTCAATCTGACACAACAGGGTTTCTATTCGGCAATGCGCAAGGGGCTGTACGCGGTGGAGAGTTGACATGATACAAATGCAGACGGTTTTAAATGTGGCTGATAATTCAGGTGCCCGTAAGGTTACCTGTGTAAAGGTTCTGGGAGGCTCAAAAAGGCGTTATGCGAGCGTGGGGGATATAGTGGTTGTAGCCGTGCGTGAGGCTATGCCCAATTCGAAGGTGAAAAAAGGGGATGTGATGAAGGCGGTTGTGGTCCGGACGGCCAAAGAGGTGAGGCGACCGGATGGTTCCTATTTAAAGTTTGATGACAATTCCGCGGTTCTCATATCCAACCAGATGGAACCGATCGGGACGAGAATATTCGGCCCGGTCGCGCGGGAGTTGAGGGCAAAACAGTTTATGAAAATAGTCTCGCTGGCGCCCGAGGTATTGTAGCATGTTTGTGGTAACAAAGGCCGAGGAAGGATAATGCAGATAAGGGGTTTGAAAAAGGGAGATACCGTTAAGGTAATCTCGGGAAAAGATAGAGGAAAGACCGGCAAGATTCAGAAGATCCTTGTGGATAAGGGACGTGTTATCGTTGAAAAGGTCAATATCGTTAAAAAACATCAGAAACCCGATGCAAAGGGAAAGGGTGGGATCGTGGAAAAGGAGGCCCCCATCCATGTATCGAATGTCATGTATCTTTGCAGTAAGTGTGGTGTCGGGGTGCGCATTCGGTACAAAACCCTTGAAGACGGGAAAAAGGTGCGTGTTTGCGCCAAGTGCCACGAGATTTTGGATGCTTGAGGCTCATGAATAATGGCTAGACTTAAAGATTACTATAAAAATGAGGTTGTGAAGGCGCTCACCGAGGAGTTTTCTTATAAAAACCTGATGCAGGTTCCCAGAATGGTAAAGATCGTCGTGAATATGGGACTCGGCGAGGCGATACAAAATGTGAAGGTGCTTGATAATGCCGCGGCGGAGCTTGCTGCGATAACGGGGCAGAAACCGGTTATAACGAAGGCGAGAAAGTCGATCTCGACGTTTAAATTGCGGCAGGGGATGCCGATTGGGTGCAGCGTTGTACTGCGCAGGGAACGGATGTACGAGTTTTTTGACAGGCTTGTCAATGTCGCGTTGCCCCGTGTGCGTGATTTCAGGGGTATCAACCCGAAGTCTTTCGACGGCAGGGGGAACTTTTCTCTCGGGATCAAGGAACAGATCATCTTTCCGGAGATTGATTACGATAAGATTGATAAAATCAGAGGCATGAATATTGTTATCGTAACAACGGCGAAGACGGACGATGAGGCCAGAGAGCTTCTGAGGATGCTGGGGATGCCGTTTAGAAATTAAGAGGGTTCTTGTTTTTTTCAAGGGGGAAGTGTGGCTAAGAAATCGTTGATTGCTAAAGCCAAAAGGGATGTGAAGTTTTCCACGAGGAAATACAACCGATGTCCGATCTGCGGCCGGCCGAGAGGTTATTATCGGAAGTTTGATATGTGCAGGATATGCTTAAGAAATCTTGCTCTTAGGGGCGAAATCCCGGGTCTTATAAAGGCAAGCTGGTAGAAAAAAGAGGAGCGATAAAAATGGGCATGACTGATCCTATCGCGGATATGCTGACTCGAATAAGGAATGCAAACAGCGTTCAGATGAAAAGCGTGGATGTAATGAATTCCGTGATGAATCACAGCATTGTGAAAGTCCTGAAGAAAAACGGTTATGTCAGCGGTTATGACATCAAGAGGGATGCGAGAAAGCATGAAATGCTGCGAATTTATCTGAAGTATCAGGACTCGAAAAGGCCTGTCTTAAACGATCTGCAAAGAATCAGCAAGCCGGGTCGAAGGGTCTATGTCAAAAGCGCGAAGCTTGTTCCTGTCCTGAACGGCTATGGTATAGCCATCTTAAGCACGTCCAGGGGGGTTATGACGGACAAGGAGGCCCGGGAATTGAACATAGGCGGCGAGCTTATCTGTAATGTATGGTAGGTTTGGCGCTGCCCCTATGAAGTTGTTTTTCAATAGCGGCGGGTGGCTGTTATTAACCGGTGAGTTGCCGGAAGGAATTACGAGACGAAATGTTTTGGGGATATAGAGGATAAGAGATGTCGAGGATCGGTAAATTGCCCATTTTGGTTCCTAAGGGTGTTAAGGTAGTCCAGAAGGAAAAGGTTTTGACGCTGGAGGGTCCCAAGGGCAAACTCACGTATAAAATCCCGGATGCGATTGATCTCGTGCTGGGTAATGAAACGATCGAGGTCAAAAGAGATTCGGATCAAAGAACGGCAAGGTCGTTGCACGGGCTTGTCAGGGCACTGGTTGCAAATATGGTGCATGGTGTCCATGTCGGGTTTCAAAAGAGCCTCGAGATTTCCGGGGTTGGTTATCGTGCCGAGGTTTCAGGCAACGTACTTCGGTTGGTTGTCGGATATTCGGCGCCGATTGAATACGCGATACCGAAAGGTGTTGATGTCAAGGTAGACAAGCAGGTTAACATACTGGTTTCCGGAGCCGATAAGGAACAGGTGGGAAGGGTTTGTGCGGAGATTCGAAAGATAAAAAGCCCCGAGCCCTACAAAGGGAAGGGGATCAAGTACGTAGGAGAGCATATAAAGCGCAAGGTCGGAAAGTCTGCAACGAAATGATCACCTGAAATCTAAATTCGTATATGAACAAGAGGGTAAAGAGTTGGCCACCAAGAAGATAGAAAAACTGAGGCGGAAACGGAAATTGCGGGTCAGAAAGAGGATCAAGGGTACCGCGGACTGTCCGCGGCTTTCTGTATACAGATCCTTGTCTCATATCTATGTCCAGGCGATTGATGATGTATCGGGCAGAACGATAGCGGCGGCATCAACTCTGCCGAAGGACAAACATTTGTTAAGCGGGAATAATAAAACAGAGATAGCCCGATCTGTCGGTATGCTTGTTGCGCAACGGCTAGAGGAAAAGGGGATCAAGGCGGTTGTGTTTGACCGGGGCCGGTTCCTCTATCATGGCAGGGTGAAGGCTCTTGCCGAAGGGGCAAGAGAGGCGGGACTCCAGTTTTAACTGTTTAATGATTAAATGAGTTATCAGGAAGACAAGTATGGAAGAATCAGAACTACTGGACAGGGTTATCGCAATTAACCGAACGGCCAAGGTCGTCAAAGGAGGAAGGCGTTTTCGTTTTAGCGCGGTTGTTGTTGTCGGCGATGGAAATGGTTCGGTGGGGGCCGGGCTCGGCAAGGCCCATGAGGTTCCGGAGGCGATAAGAAAAGGAACGGAACAGGCCAGAAAGTCGATGGTCAAGGTAGCGATAGCCAACAAGACCATCCCCTACAGTGTCACAGGACATTACGGAGCAGGCAAGGTGCTTCTGAAGCCTGCTTCGGACGGGACAGGGTTGATTGCCGGAGGCGCTGTCCGGGCGGTTCTGGAAGTGGCGGGCATCCACAATATTTTGACGAAATGTCTGGGGTCTCATAATCCCCATAACCTTGTTAAAGCCACGATCCAGGGGCTTGAACAGCTCAGAGCTCCCGCGGATATTCTGGCGGCGAGAGGCAAGGGGAACAGCAAAGAGGGAAGCCTTGAACGAAATGCTTAAGATCACGCAAATTCATAGCTATATAGGCAGGCCAAAAAGCCAAAGGAAGGTGCTGAAGGGTCTGGGTTTGGGCAGGCTCAATAAAAGCGTTGTTTTGAAGGATACCCCGGAAGTTAGAGGGATGATAAGAAAGGTTCAGCATCTTGTAGTCTCAGTAGAAGTTAAAGGGAAAGAATCATGAATTTATCTACGTTGACGCCGCCGAAGAATTCAAGAAAAAACAGAAAAAGGATCGGACGGGGCGATGGTTCCGGACACGGCGGCACTGCAGGAAAAGGGGCGAAAGGCCAGAATGCCCGCTCGGGGCATAGTGTAAGGCCCAATTTTGAGGGTGGTCAAATGCCTCTGTCGAGAAGGCTCCCGAAACGAGGATTCAAGAATCCCTCAAAGAAGAATATTGCGGTCGTAAATATTAAACAGTTGAAAATCTTCGCCAGTGGTTCCATTGTCGACAATGAATCGTTAAAGGTTGCAGGTCTTGTTAACGGAAAGGTTGACGGTGTCAAAATTTTAGGTAACGGAGAAATTGATTATCCCCTTTCCGTAAAGGTAGATATGGTGAGTCTGGGGGCAAGACAGAAGATCGAAGCTGCCGGCGGAACCGTTGTAGAGGTCATTTGATTTGTTAGAAGGGCTCGGAAATATTTCCAAAGTTCCGGAACTCACGAAGAGGATACTGGTAACTTTCCTTTTGCTGGCGGTTTACAGAATAGGCGCGCATGTGCCGACTCCCGGAATTGATGCCGCGGCCCTGGCGGCTTTTTTCGAACAGGCCAAGGGATCGCTGCTCGGGCTCTTTGACATGTTTGCCGGAGGCGCTTTAAGCAATCTTTCTGTCTTTGCGTTGGGCATCATGCCTTATATCAGCGCCTCTATTATCCTGCAGCTTCTTACAGTAGCAATCCCCTACTTGGAAAAACTCTCCAAAGAAGGGGAATCCGGCCGCAGGAAAATAACCCAGTACACAAGATACGGGACCGTTCTGTTAAGTTTGATTCAGGGGTTCGGTATTGCGATAGGTCTTGAGAATATGGCCGGGCCGACCGGCGCCTCCATTGTGATCCAAACCGGCTGGGGATTTCGCCTGATGACGGTGATTACCCTTACTGCGGGAACATCCTTTATCATGTGGCTCGGCGAGCAGATGACCGAAAGAGGAATCGGTAACGGGATATCCCTGATCATTTTTGCCGGTATCGTCTGCCGCGGTCCGGAGGCTATCATCAACACGTTCCGTCTTCTTGCATCGGGAGAAATGGGATTTTTCTTCATCATTATTCTGATCGTAATGATGATAGTGGTAGTCGGCGTGATCGTCTTTGTCGAAAGCGGTCAGCGAAGAATCCCCGTTCAGTATGCCAAAAGGGTCATAGGCCGAAAGATGTACGGCGGCCAGACGACGCATCTTCCGTTGAAGGTCAACACCGCCGGTGTTATTCCGCCTATTTTTGCATCCTCGATCATCATGTTCCCCGCCACCATTGCGAATTTTATCCCGCACCCGTGGATGAAGGCGGTTGCCGAGGCGATGATACCAGGCAGGCTTTTTTATGAGTTGCTTTATGTCGCCTTTATCATATTTTTCAGCTATTTTTATACGGCCGTGACGTTTAACCCTGTGGACATGGCCGACAATATGAAGAAATACGGCGGTTATGTGCCTGGTATCCGGCCGGGTAAGAAGACGGCGGATTATATTGATGAGGTTATGACAAAATTAACATTCTGGGGGGCTTTGTATGTGTCGGCGGTCTGCGTGCTTCCCAGTATTTTGATCAGGTATTTTAATGTCCCCTTTTATTTTGGAGGAACCGCCCTTTTGATCGTTGTCGGTGTTGCGCTGGATACCGCCGGTCAGATTGAAACACATCTGCTTACCAGGCAGTACGAAGGTTTCATGAAAAAGGGGAAAATAGCAAGAAGGAGATAGATTTCGTCGCGAAATCGGGCTTGGGAAGTTCTTTATGGCAAAAGAGGATTCGATAGAGGTTGAGGGAAGGGTCATTGAACCGCTTCCGAATGCGATGTTTCGGGTGGAGCTGGAAAACGGACATCGAGTCCTTGCCCACATTTCCGGTAAAATGAGAATGCATTTCATAAAGATCCTTCCGGGCGATAAAGTGACGATACAGCTTTCCCCTTATGATCTTACCCGTGGCAGGATTGTTTATCGTACGAAGTAGGGGGACAAGCTTAACAGCTACATTCGAGTTAAAAGGAGCGGGTTGTGAAGGTACGGTCATCGGTTAAGAAGATTTGCGATAAATGCAAGATTGTAAAAAGACGGGGAGTATTACGGGTCATTTGTGAGAACCCAAAGCACAGGCAACGGCAGGGATAGCCGTACAGATCAGGAGGTCTTTAAAACGTGGCAAGAATTGCGGGTGTCGATTTACCAAAGAACAAGAGAATGGAGATCGCCCTTACCTATATATACGGTATAGGGAGGACCAAGTCATTGGAAATTCTCCGTAAAGCCGGTGTAAGTCCTGATAAGAAAACTGATGAACTGGCCGATGGTGAAGTGACCGCCATCCGTGGTGTTATCGACAGGGATGTAAAGGTCGAGGGGGACCTGAGAAGAGATGTTTCGATGTCTATCAAGCGATTAATGGATCTAGGAACGTACCGGGGATTGCGACATCGTAAAGGACTGCCCGTCAGAGGACAAAAAAGCCGCACAAACGCGCGGACCAGAAAAGGTCCGAGAAGGGCCATAGCGATAAAGAAAAAAGCGGTGTGAGCTTGGGGAGGATGAATGACAAAAGCGGTCAGAAAAACAGGAAAAAGGAAAGAGAAGAAGAATATTCCTGAGGGAATCATTCACATTCAATCGACTTTTAATAATACGATTGTTACGGTTACGGATCCGCAAGGCAATGTAGTGGCATGGTCTTCGTCGGGTATGCAGGGGTTCAAGGGCTCCCGCAAGAGCACACCGTTTGCAGCACAGATGGCGGCCGAGGATGCCGTTAGGAAGGCTAAAGAACATGGCCTGAGAAGTGTTCAGGTTTATGTAAAAGGGCCCGGTTCCGGAAGGGAATCAGCCCTAAGGTCTCTACAGACGATGGGAATAAGAATCCTTTCCATCAGGGATGTGACTCCCATTCCGCACAACGGATGCCGCCCGCCGAAGCGCAGAAGGGTTTAGAAAACAGAAGGTATGATCGATCTTAAAAAGAGGACTTATTTTTAATTAGCAACAAGGAGGTTTGGTTGGCAAGATATAGAGATTCCGTTTGCAGACTCTGCCGGAGAGAGGGACTGAAGCTCTTTTTAAAAGGGGACAGGTGCTACAGTGAAAAGTGCTCTTTTGAAAGGAGGGGTTTCGCCCCGGGGGAACACGGACAGTTGCGAAAGAAGCCGTCTGACTACGGCCTGCAGCTACGCGAAAAACAAAAGCTCAAGAGGATGTTCGGTTTACTCGAAAGGCAGTTCAAGGGTTATTTTCTGAAGGCGGAAAAACAAAAAGGGATAACGGGGACGAATCTGCTTTTGCTGTTGGAAAGAAGGCTGGATAATATGGTCTTCAGAATGGGATTTTCTAATTCGAGGACGGAGGCGAGGCAACTCGTAAGGCACAACCATTTCCTTGTAAACGGCAAGCCGGTAAATATTCCTTCCTATCTGCTTTCCGCCGGTGATGAGGTGCAGGTGCGGGAGAAAAGCCGCAAGTTCCCGAGCATTGTTGAGGCCATGGAAACGGTTGCCAGACGAGGGGTGCCGCAATGGATTGAGGTTGACAAGAAAAACTTCCGCGCATTGGTCAAGATGATTCCGGCACGTGAAGAACTGACAATGCCGGTGAACGAGCAGCTTGTGGTGGAGTTGTACTCCAAATAAAATTGCCGTCAACCATCAGGATGATAGAGGGGACAATAATGCATAAGAACCCGCGGAGTTTGATTAAGCCGAAAAAGATAGAGATAGATCAGTCCACACATACGAGATTCTACGCCGAGTTTCTCTGCCAGCCGCTCGAACGCGGCTTTGGGATTACACTGGGAAACGCCTTGCGCAGGGTGCTTCTTTCCTCGATACAGGGTGCCGCTATCGTTTCCGTGAAGTTTGATGGCGTTTTTCATGAATTTTCGACCATTCCCGGTGTTAAAGAGGATGTGACGGATATCATATTGAATCTTAAGGGGGTGCGTCTTAAACTTAATGACGAAGGACCGAGAACCGTACACCTGGATATATCCCGTGAAGGGGAAGTTACTGCGGGCGATATAGAGGCCGGTCCGACGATAGAGATTCTTAACCCGGAGCACCACATTGCCACGTTGATGGAGGGAGCTTCGCTGAAGGCCGAAATGGTGGTCAAGTCAGGAAAGGGTTATGTTCCTGCCCAGAAAGAAAGGGATCCCGAACAGCCGGAAGGAACCATCAATATCGATGCCATTTTTTCACCGATAAAAAAGGTCAATTACACGGTTACCTACGCGCGCGTCGGTCAGGTTGCGGACTATGACCGTTTGGTTTTGGAGGTATGGACGGATGGAAGCGTTTTGCCGGAGGATGCTGTAGCTTACGCCGCGGAGATTCTTAAGGAGCAGATTGACTTATTCATCAATTTTCCTGAAGAAGAAGCGGAAGAAGGTGCTCCACAAGAAGAAGCTGATACCGAGCAGAGTAATGAACTCCTTTATCGAAGTGTGGATGAATTGGAACTTTCGGTCAGATCCGCTAACTGTTTGAAAAACGCGGGGATCAATCTCATTGGAGAACTCGTAGAGAAAACTGAAGCCGAGATGCTGAAAACAAAGAATTTTGGCCGGAAATCCCTCAATGAGATCAAGGAAGTTTTAAGGGAAGCGGGACTCGGATTTGGGATGAAACTGGATCCTGATTTTTGGGCGAAGGCCGGCAAGAAAGAAAAAGCATAAAAAGTAGCAGGGTTTTGTTAATCGCGAAAGGATAGATTCAATGGGTCGGGCTAGATTGGGGAGTAAATTGGGCAGAACCGCAAGTCATCGCAGCTTGATGTTGAAAAACATGGTCACGTCTCTGCTGAAGTATGAAACCATTCATACAACGACTGTCAAAGCTCAGGAATTGAAAAAAATGGCTGATAAGATGATCACGCTCGGCAAGAGGGGAGATATGCATGCCCGGCGGCAGGCTGCCGCCTATATTCGGGAGAGGGAGATGGTGGGGAAATTGTTCGGGGAGTTGTCAGAGCGATACAAAGATCGACAGGGAGGATATACAAGACTTGTCCATTCTGGAAATCGCGTCGGCGATAATGCCCCGATGAGTATTATTGAGCTGGTCTCAAGTAAAAAACGTGATAAAGCGGCAAAGAAAAAATCCGCCGCGAAGGAAGAATAGCTCAAAAAGAGGCGGGCCATAAACCCGTCTCTTTTTTTATACAATCATTTTGTTTGCATTCATTTCGGACCTTTCTAAAGCGGCCTTGTTGAAAATTGCATGATCATCGGTCTCAATTAGCGCATTTGGAAGATATATGATGACCTATACTGAAGCGCTGGCATACTTGAACAAATTGAATCCGATGGGCATCCGTCTGGGGCTTGGGCCGGTCCGGGCGCTTCTTCAGCGACTAGGCAATCCACAAAGCGCATATCCGTCAATTTTAATAGCAGGGACGAACGGCAAAGGATCCGTTGCCGCAATGGCCGCTTCGATATTAAATACCGCCGGTTTTAAAACGGGGCTTTATACCTCTCCGGATCTTATTGATTTCCGGGAGAGGATACGGATAAACGGGGAAATGATCACCCCGGAAAGCACCGTTGAGTGTGTTGAAGCCGTAAAGAAGGACGTGGTCGAGACGGTCAGTTATTTTGAATTTGTCACCGCGATGGCCTTTTTGCATTTTCAGCGCCGGAAAATTGATATCGCCGTGCTGGAAGTGGGTTTGGGCGGGAGACTGGATGCAACTAACGTGGCTGATGCCGTTGTTTCCGTCGTCACCAACATTGCCCGGGAACATGAGGAGTACCTCGGGCACACGCTTGAGAAGATCGCGTATGAAAAGGGCGGCATTATAAAAGAAAGAAAGGTTTGCATAACCGCTGCAAAACAAAAGCCGGTGATCGCTGTATTGGAAGGGATCTGTAAAAAGAACCATGCGAGTTTATACAGGATGGGAAGAGATTTTCATACCTGTGTTCATCGGGATCAGACTTTTTCGTATCGTGGCGAGATCAGAGAATTCAACCATTTGAACAGTCCGTTTCTAGGAAGGCATCAGATATCCAATACGGCTCTGGCACTTGCCGTGATCGAAAATCTGGCATCTTCCGGGTTTAAAGTAGCCGACGAAGCTGTTCGTAAAGGCCTTGAAACTGCAAGGTGGGAGGGAAGGCTGGAGATCGTTCAGCGTTCGCCATTGGTGGTCCTTGATGGGGCTCATAATCCCGCGGGGGTCGCCACGCTTTGCCGCGCTCTCAAAAATGATTTTATCTATCGGCATCTTATCCTTGTTTTTGGAGTCATGGGGGATAAAAACTACCGGGCGATGGTAAAGAGGCTTTTCCCCCTGGCCGATGCTGTCATTATCACTTCCCCCCCTTCTGAAAGGGCACTTGATCCACGTGTCCTGCAGCCGATCGCCATCGAATTCAGCAAAAATGTAAAGACCATTACCAGTCCTGTTGATGCGCTGAAATATGCGTTGAGATATGCCCAAAAGGACGATCTTGTCTGTGTCGCCGGTTCTCTCTACCTTGTTGGAGAGGTGAAAAAGGTTTATCAGGGCAAACCAGATTTTTAAACCAAAGGAGAAAATGGCCAGGTGCGAAAGCGGGAGGGCGGTTTTTCGCTGGCAGTAGTCTTTTTGCTGGTCTTGGCGGTGCCTCGACTCTATGCCCTGGATTTGGATTTTCAACAAGGGCCTGTTTCGATCGAGGCCGACAGCATTGTCTACGAAGGCGATCGGGACACCTATTCGGCAAATGGCGATGTCCTTATAACCTTTTCCGGCGGATATCTGAAGGCTGATTCGGTCACGTTTTATCATGCTCTGAATAAGGCCCGGGCAGCGGGCAATGTTGAGCTGAAAAGCAATAGCGATCTTATCGAAGGTGATAGGGTTTTCTTCGACATCGGCTCTAAAACCGGGTTGATCGAGGACGGAGAGATGTTCATTTCCGATAATCACCTATATGTTCGTGGAGAGACCATAGAAAAGAAATCCGACGCGGATTACAGCCTGCAGAACGGCTCGGTCACAACCTGCGACGGCATACAGCCTGACTGGAGAATAGCAGCCGGGAAACTGGATATTACCGTCGATGGCTACGGCACGGTGAAAGACGGTCGTTTTCTTGTTCGGGATATCCCTCTTTTGTATTTTCCGTGGTTTATCTTTCCCGCGAAAACAACAAGGCAATCCGGGTTTCTATTCCCTCATTTAACATACTCCTCCGAAAACGGACCGGACGTCGAGGTCCCTTTCTACTGGGCATTTTCGGAAAGTGCCGATATGACTTTATACACGCGTTACATACAAAAACGCGGGTTCAAGGAAGGACTTGAGTTTCGCTATTTCCCGGATCCAGGCACCTCGGGTGTCTTCTACGGGGATTTTATTAATGATAAAAAAGCAGTAGCTGAAACAGGCGGTACAATAAGGCCGAACTCGCAAGGCAGCCGGAAAAGATGGTCGTATTATCTCAACCACGAAACCATCCTTCCCGATAGTTTAAGAATCAGTGCCGATGTCAATAGGGTTTCGGATCATCGGTATTTTCAGGATTTCGATTCGTTCAACTATTATCTGGATCATTATTCGGTTGCTAAAGAGGATAGATTCAATCGTGTTTCATTCAAGGCTGATGACTCCGTCAGCTATCTTTCTTCGACACTGGCGGTAACAAAAGATTGGCAGCTTTACAACCTGACGGCTCTGGCCAAATACACGGATGATTTTTCTTCAACGGATAATGGCGCGACGTTGCAGAAATACCCCGAGGTGAAGCTGACCGGCTTTCGGCGGCCGTTGTTTGAAAGTCCTCTGGAGATGGGATTTACCGCCGGCTATGATTATTACTTCAGCGAAGAAGAGCAGAAGGGGCATCTGTGGGAACTGAATCCGACCTTGTATCTGCCGTTTAATGTATTGCAGTATTTTCAGGTTACGCCGTGGGCCGGGGTCGGCATGAGTGCCTGGGATCGCAGTGATTCGCTGATGACCAAAGACAAAAGCGGCGAACGGAATGTCTTTAACGTTGGGGCCGCTGTTTCTACTGAAGTGAACCGTGTTTTTACCCTTCGTTCGCAAGCGGTTGAAAAGTTGAGACATGTTATCAAGCCGGAGCTTTCGTATCAATATACCCATATACCCCGCGTATATGACAAAACTTTCCCATCCTTTCTGGGTGCAGTGTTACCGTATAATGCAGTTACGTATGGAATAGTCAACACCCTTACCGCGAAGATAAGGCAGGATGATGATAGGTTCATCTACCGTGAGCTGATGCGTTTTAAGATCAGTCAGGTATACGATATCATCGAGGCGAGACGTGACGACACGGGACAAAAGGACAATCGACCGTTCGGCGATATCATAACGGAATTGGATGTTTCCCCTTTTTCTTTTTTCTGGCTTTCGGCGCGTAATACCTTCGACGTGACTTCCGGTGGGATGAAACAGAACAATTATGACCTGGTTTTATCCGATAGTCGCGGGGATTCTCTCTCGTACGGCTACCGTTACACGAAAGATACGCTGGAGGGAATCAATCTTTCCGTCAAGGCCGAGATCAGTAAGAGATTGGGACTTATGTATCTACTGAATGAAAACATGCTTGACCACCGAACCGTGGAATCTACGTTAGGGCTCACGTACCGGAAACAGTGCTGGTCCCTGGGGTTCAGTGTTACCGAGAAAGATGATCAGAATAACAAAAAAGACCGAAGCTTCATGGTCTATTTTTCGCTTCTGGGTCTAGGGAGAAATAATTAAATTTTTTCCTTGACAACGATGGCTAATTTGCGTAGCTTGCAGCGTCAAAACTATGAGTGGTGGGAGAGAAATGAAAACATATCAGGCAAGAAAGGGAGAAGTTCCGCGTGATTGGTATCTCGTTGACGCAAACGGGAAGGTGCTTGGCAGGATGGCAAGCGAAATTGCCCGGCGTTTACGGGGAAAACACAAGCCGAACTATACCTCCCATACGGATACAGGTGATTTTGTCATTGTTGTGAATGCCGGAGGATTGGTCCTTACAGGCAAGAAACCGACGGATAAAATCTACTACAGACACTCCGGTTACCCCGGGGGGCTTCGGGAAACAGCCGCCGGCGATATGCTTAATAAAAAACCCGAAGAACTTATCAGGGCCGCAGTCAGGGGCATGCTTCCGAAGAACACGCTGGGACGGGCGATGTTGAAAAAGCTCAAAATATACGCTGGAAGCGATCATCCCCATGAAGCTCAGTGTCCACGCGTCCTGGAATTGTAGCGTTATCGGGAATCATATCTGGCGGTTTAAATATGCTTTAGGGAGAATGGAATGACACAAAAAAGCTTTTACGCGACGGGAAAAAGAAAAAGCGCTATTGCCAAGGTTTACCTGAAGGAAGGCCAACAGGAATGGACGGTAAACAAGCGGAATTTTGATGATTACTTTACCAGGGAGAGTTTGAAGATGCTGATCCAGCAGCCTCTCGAAATCACCGGGAAGAAGGGACTTCTGAGTTTTGATATAAGTGTTAGTGGAGGGGGGATCGCCGGCCAGGCGGGTGCGATCAAACATGGAATTTCGAAGGCCCTGATCGTATACGATCCCGACCTGAGGGCGCCGTTGAAAAAGGCAGGTTTTCTTACCCGTGATTCCCGCGTAAAGGAAAGAAAAAAGTACGGTCAGCCGGGGGCACGGAAACGTTTCCAGTTCTCCAAGAGATAAATCCCAAAGGGAGGCTGATCGGCCTCCCTTTTTTTGGTGGTGAGTGGAAACAGGGATAATACATGTTCCAACGAGGAGGGGTAATTGATCAAAATATGCATCTATGGCGGAAGCGGTTATACCGGCGAGGAATTGTTGAGGCTTTTGTTGGCCCATCCCGAGGCGCAGGTTGTGTCGATAACCTCCCGGAGATTTGCCGGGGTTCCCGTTGCAGAAGTCTATCCGGTGTTTGTTGGACAAACTGACCTTGTCTTCACCGATGAGAAACCGGAGGTCCTGGGCAATAGCGCCGATCTGGTATTCCTGGCGCTTCCACACGGGGTATCGATGGGGGTTGCACCCATTTTTCTCGAGGCGGGCAAGAAGGTCATTGACCTGAGTGCGGACTTCCGGATTCGGGATATAGCCGTTTATGAATCATGGTATCGTAAACACACAGCAGCCGCGTTGATTGAAGAAGCCGTTTACGGACTTCCTGAACTGTACCGGGATCGGATCCGCAACGCCCGTCTTCTTGCCAATCCGGGGTGCTATCCGACAAGCGTCATACTGGGGTTGGCCCCTGCTTTGCGATCCGGATTGATAGAGCCCTCATCGGTAATCGCCGATTCCAAGTCCGGAGTCAGCGGCTCCGGCCGAGAGCCGCAGATCGCGTCTCTTTTCTGCGAGGTGGCGGAGGGATTTAAGGCTTACAAGGTCGAAGGCCACAGGCACATCCCGGAGATGGAACAGGAACTGGGCATCCTTGCAGGCCGGCAGATGACGATTTCGTTTGTACCGCATCTTCTGCCGGTCAAGAGGGGCATACTCACCACGCTCTACGGCAAGCTTGTGAAGGATATCGGTGCCGAAGAGGTGCTCGAGATTTACCGCAAGTTCTACGGGAAGGAACCCTTTGTGCGAATCTATCGCGCCGGTCAGTTTCCCAATATCTCCAGTGTGGCCGGCTCCAATTTTTGTGATATCGGCGTTACAATCGATAAGAGGACCGGCCGCCTTATCGCCGTCACCGCGATCGATAACCTCGTCAAGGGAGCCTCCGGTCAGGCGATTCAGAATATGAACCTGATGTGCAATCTTCCCGAAGAGACGGGGCTTCCGCGCACGGGGCTTTATCCATGACGATAAGGAGAAGAAATGACGCTGAAAATCTACAATACCCAGTCGAGAAAGAAAGAGGAGTTTCATCCGCTCAAGGATAATAAGGTTGGGATTTACGTTTGCGGTATCACCGCCTATGATCTCTGTCATGTAGGGCATGCCCGTTCAGCGGTCGTGTTCGATGTGATTGTCGCCTATCTTCGCTACATCGGCTATGATGTGACCTATGTGAAGAATTTTACCGATATCGACGACAAGATTATCGACAAGGCAAATCGTGAGGGGAGCGATATCAAGCAAATAGCCGAGCGTTATATCGTCGAGCACGACGTGGACATGAAAAAACTTCATGTCGCCGTTCCTGATGTCACGCCCAGGGCTACCGAGAATATCGAAGGGATGATCGATCTCGTATCCGCGCTCCTGAAAAAGGGACTGGCCTATGTCATCGATCAGGATGTCTACTTCTCCGTGCAGGATTTTCCGGGGTATGGCAAGCTTTCCGGACGGAATCTCGAAGAAATGATGGCCGGGGCGCGTATCGATGTGAATGAAAAAAAGAAGAACCCTCTTGATTTTGTGCTCTGGAAAGCCAGCAAAGAAGGGGAACCCTGGTGGGAAAGCCCGTGGGGAAAGGGACGCCCCGGATGGCATATCGAATGTTCGGTGATGTCCCAGCGTTATCTTGGAGAGACGCTTGATATTCACGGCGGCGGAGAGGACCTGATTTTCCCGCATCACGAAAACGAGATCGCCCAGTCGGAAGGGGCAACGGGGAAACCGTTTGCCCGATACTGGCTGCACAACGGCTTTGTCAGGGTGAACAGCGAAAAGATGTCGAAATCGCTGGGCAACTTCTTTACGATCCGGGACATCCTTCAAAAGTACCACCCCGAAGTGCTCCGTTTCTTTTTCTTGCAGAGTCACTACCGAAGCCCGGTTGATTTTTCGGATGCCGCGCTCAACGAGGCCAGGCAGGGCATGAATCGCCTTTATTCCGTCCTGAAGTCGCTTCAGGAGATTGCC
Organism: Syntrophus aciditrophicus; assembly: GCA_020722315.1. GTDB lineage: Bacteria > Desulfobacterota > Syntrophia > Syntrophales > UBA5619 > DYLD01. Next base: position 62,179 of record DYLD01000001.1, on the reverse strand, counting down.
GCAATCCCTACGAAGGAACCGAAGAAAGTTGCCTCTTCAGCCGCTGAAGAAATCGAGAAGCTTCGGGATCGATTCATTGAGGCGATGGATGATGATTTCAACACCGCGCGTGCGATAGGATACCTCTTTGACGCAGCCCGCGCCGTCAACGCCGACCTTGCCAAAAACCTGATCTCCTCTGATGCCGCTGCATTCATGACCGGGCGGTTTTTGGAGATAGGAAAGGTGCTCGGCGTGTTTCTTGAAGATCCGGCAGCATATCTTCTCCAGGACAGAGAAAGGGAGACAACAAAGAGGGGTTTGAATACTGCCCAAATCGAAAGCCTCATCGCCGAACGCAACGAAGCGAGAAAGGCCCGGGACTGGCAGCGGGCCGATCGGATACGCAAAAAGCTGGCCGAAACGGGCGTTTCAATCAGGGACACAGCGGCCGAAACGATCTGGACGATAGAATAACTTAGCAGTTTTCCCCGTTATAGCCCTTTCCAGTTTTGCTGTTCGAGCGAGAAAAATCTTTGCCTCTCCTCGTCGTCCATTTCCCTTGTGTTGACGTTGATTCCCACACCGATTTCCTGTAGGGCCTCAGTGAGGCTGTCGATCATATAGTTGGTAATCGCCGGGGGAATGTTCAACGCCGGCAGCGCAAGTGTGAGGCTTGCATTGATGCCGTCAAAGTCTATATCCTTGACTATCCCTAAATCCAGAAGGGTGCTGTTTATCGCCGGGTGCATCACCTTTCCCACCGCCTCTTGTACATCCTCCAAGGAAACGTTTCCGCCCATAATTTCCCCCTTTCAATCATCGTGGTGTTTTTTCCCAAGGACCGTTCTGTGATTGCTACCGGATATGAAAGGTCCAACTGCTTTTTATGATAGAAGACGTGGGACGGTTATGTCAAGGGGATTTTGTTGGATGACACCGGGGGATGGGGCCGCAAAAATAGATGGATTTCCAATGCGGGATTTGATAAAATGATTATTAAGTATGAGTACCGGACAAACAGAAATCCCGTCTGAGAAAGAATGTTATGCAATGATTGCCGAGATGGGGATGCCGCAAAACATCATAGCGCACTCCGTTCAGGTTCAGAGGGTTTCGCTGTTTCTGGCCGACCATCTGTTTGATCATCCTTTGAACAGGGAGCTTGTTGGAGCAGGCGCTCTGCTGCACGACATCACGAAGATAAAAAGCCTCCAGACCAAAGAGGATCATGCAAAGACGGGGGAGATATTGCTTGCCTCCAGGGGTTATCCTGAAGTCGGCAGGATCATTGGCCAGCATGTATTCATCTATGAATCTGTCCCTGATGATCGAATTACCGAAGCGGAAGTTGTTAATTATGCGGATAAACGTGTCCTTCACAGCAGTATCGCTTCTCTGGAGGAACGGATGAATTATATTATGGAAAGGTACGGAACGACGGCAGAGCGCATGAAATTGCTGCATGTGCTCCGGGAACGATCCAAGGGACTTGAAGATAAAATTTTCAAGCGACTTTCCTTCAGGCCGGATGAATTGGCCTTCCTCCTCGGCTGCGAAGATTCCCTGGCAGGGGGCCTTAAGAGACTGACAGCCCTTTTAGCTTGCCTGTGAATTCTTCCGGCAAGCTGTCCATTGCTCCGGTCCGGATGCCGGCAGTGCACTGAAGATGCAGGCGCCCGGCCCAGACATCGCCCTGTTCATAAGGACAATCATCTGAGAGGCAGCCGACAAGCAAAACCCCCTCCGCACCAAGTTCAAAGGCCTTAAAGCAGGTCGGCAACCTTGATCTTGGCCAGACACGGAATGGATACAAATGCCGTTCCGGCGTGTTTTTCCTGCAGCCTTCCGAGATCGCCTCTAATCGTACATGTCAAATGAGCAATAAAGCGTCAGCACAGCACCGCGAGACCTTTGCAAAACGCCCCTTTTAAGCTGACGAAATCTTTTTCGACCCCGCAGCGTCTCAAAGAGCAAGGCTCTACGGGACTAAACGCTCTGGAATCGTTCGCGTTCTTAACGCCGTTAAAAGCCTTGCTCTTTGATGGCGGGGTACCTAAGAAAAATCAATAATTTTGCGCTTCAGGCGCCATTTTTCAGTGGTATTAAGATTATTAGAAATAACTGGCGCTCAGATGTCAAAGAAAAAAAGCGGCTTTTCGGTCATTGTGTCTTTCACGAAAAGCCGCTTTAATGAAAAGAGGTAAAATGAGGCGATAACTTACGCCGTTTGCATCTCGCAGGCCTGCAGTGTCTGTTTGCAGAGGACCGAAGTTGTGACGGAACCGACGCCTGCGGGCACGGGTGAGATTTTCGCGACGATCGGCTCAACACCCGGGAAATCGACATCCCCGCAATACTTTCCGGGGTTGTCCGGATCGGGGTTGATGCCTACATCGATGACGATCTGACCGGGTTTGACGAAATTGCTCTTCACCATTTTCGCGCGGCCTACCGCCGCGACGAGTATGTCAGCTTCCTTGCAGACATCGGGCAGGTTTTCGGTTCTTGAATGGCATATCGTCACAGTGGCGTGCTCTCTTAGGAGGAGCATCGCAACCGGCTTGCCTACGACAAGAGATCTTCCGACGATGGTGCATTTCTTGCCCTTCAGAGGGACGTTGTAGTGATGCAGCATCTCCATGCACGCGGTCGGCGTGCAGGGGGGGAAACCGGTGGGATCGTCGGTGAATACCTTCGCGGCTCCTGCGGTTGTCAAACAGTCCACGTCCTTTTCCACGGGTATCAGATCCCGTATTTTTTTCCCGTCAAGATGCTTCGGCAACGGGAAGAACATCAGAATGCCGTGCACATCCTTCTTGGCGCCGACTTCGATTACGGCTTTTTCCAGAGCATCCTGCTGAATATCTTCCGGATATTCAAAAACCTCGGATTCCATGCCGATAGCGGCGCAGTTCTTCTTTGCACCTCCCTCGTAAAAAAGATCGTCCGGCCTCGCCCCGACACGTATTATGCCGAGTTTGGGGGAGATGCCGCGCGATTTGAGTTGAGCAACCTTCTGGGTAAGCTCTGCGTTTATCGCATCAGCTACAGGTTTTCCTTTAAGAATTTCTGCCATTGATCCTCTCCTTTATTTTGTCAGTTTAGCAATAACCAGATCGAGCGTTTTATCGGCCAGCCTTGACCCCTCGTCCAGCAGCTTATTCATTTCGTTTCGTGTTTCTTCCAAGAATTTGGGATCTTTAATTGTATTTAAATTGATGATGACGTTAAGGCTAGCGGCTATCAATGCGCTTTTCAAAAAAGCGACGCCGCAGCCCACATCGGAGATCGCAAGCATCGAGCCGATCTGCCCCATTCTGTTATGAATTTGTATTCCTTCATAGGCATTCCGCATGATCTCCAGCGGAACTGAGCAGGCGACCTTGCTGCACTCCTCAATGGTTTCGTCTTTTTTCTTTATCTGTTCCGGCGTGTCTTTCGGTAATCCGTATGCTTTGGACAGAGGGGCAAACACTTCGGCGTCTTTATCCACAAGGTTTTTGAGTTTTTCGATGACCGCATCGCCGCGCTGAAGCAGGTCTTTGACTTCGCCTTCCACATCGGCATACTTCTTTTTACCCACGGTAAGATTGCCCACCATGTTGCTGAGGCACATACCTATCGCGCCTCCGAGCGCGGCAGCTCCCCCTCCTCCCGGGACGGGGGCCTTGGACGCCAGTTCGGACAAAAAGTGCGTACAGGGGTTATCCACCATCGACATGTCTGTTCCCTCCTTTTCTTTTGTGATAAGAGCCTTTTTGCAGCGCCGAACTATAGGATACGCTATTGTAATGTGTCAAGGCTTTTTTGAAATTCCGAACGACCGATCCAAAGCGGATCACCCATCCAGCCGCCTCAAGCCGGCCTGGCCGCCGTTGTCAGGGATAAATCCTGTCGGAGATTTCCTGCATAATATCGATTATTCTGGGTCCAAGCCGGTAAACCGCAACGTCAAGAAAAAAGACCTTCCCTTCCCGAACGGCACGCAGAAATGAGAGCTTGTTGAGGAGGGGTTTGGAGCGTTCTTCCATTTTTGTTCCTTTGCCGAAAAACAAGACATCGGGCTCAAGACGTATAATCTCCTCGACAGAGAATTTCGGATAGCCTCTTCCTCCCGCGGCCCCGATATTTTCTATTCCGAGAATCGTAAACGCATCGTCCATGACCGTTTCCTTTCCCGCGACGACCAGTGGAACCGGTTGAACAATGAAGACGGCCTTTTTAGCCTTGCCCGCAGTATGTTTTTGAACACTTTTTTCGAAACGATCCAGTCGGGTTGAAAACCGGTGTGCGTTCAACTCCGCCCGTTTGGGTATGCCAAGCGCAATTCCGAGATCAACAATAGCCTGGGGAAGCTCCTTGATCCTTCGCGCCCGGAAAATGTACGTCTTTATCCCGATATTCCGGAGTCGGTCATTCAGTGATTTCGGATTGCCGTCTTCGGTCAGCACAACCAGATCTGGCTTCAAAGAGACGATCATCTCCAGAGATGGATTCGCAAAACCTCCGACCTTGGGCTTTTTGATCACTTCGGGCGGGTAGTCGCAATAATCGGTCACCGCGACTAGCCTTTCCGACATGCCGAGATCGCATATAATTTCCGTTAAACTGGGTGCAAGCGAGACAATACGTTTTGGAGAGGCCGGAAGAGCGATTACGGGGAACATAAGAAAAATGGCCGTCAACATGAAAAAGAGTGATCTTTTTGCCTGGTTTATCGGCATCATTTTGCTGTGCTCATAACATATCGAGATCTTTGCAAAACGCCGCCCTTGCGCTCATAAATCTTTTTCGACCCCGCGGCGTCTTGGCGAAAAGGCTCTAGGGGGGCTGAACACTCTGGGATCGCTTACGTTCTTAATGCCTTTAAAAGCCTTGCTCTCAGAACGGGGGGTGCCTAAGAAAAATCAATAAATTTGCGCTTCAGGCACCATTTTTCAAAGGTCTCACATCGAGGATGCTACTCGTTCAGGACGGATCGTACCGGCACCTCGGCAAGCATTTTCACGGGCTTGCCATTTCTTGTTCCCGGTTCGAAACGCCAGCCTCCGGCCGCATTTTGCGCGTCATTATCGAGTATTTCATGTCCGGAAGAACGTCCTATCCTAATCTCGCCGGCCATCGGCCAGCACCTCGACGATAAGGACAATCAGGCCTTCGTAACCCCCGTTATTATTCCCCCGAAATCCGGGAACCTAATCAGCGAATCCTCATTGTAATTCACACAAATCCCTCTTTTTAGTCTTTCGTGTTTCGTGCCTGATGCAATTCATTTTCCACTAGCTCGCATTCCGATATGTCAAGAAAGCAGTACCCCTGGCGTGTGATCTTTTCGGACTTCACGATTTGCAAACGTTTGTGGAATATCGGGCCGGACAGCACGAAGGTGTGGTACTCCCCGTTTTCACCTGAAGCGTCAACGCCGGAGACATTTGAGATTTCGCTGATAAAATCTTTATCGATTCTCCGTCCCAGCCATTTGTCCCCAAGTAGATCCTCCTTTGTCGCAACAATGACGGCCTCGAATCCGGATTCGATAAATTCGTGCAGAAGCTGTTCCCTTTTTGTCCCCCAGAGCGGCAAAACAGCGCTTATGCCCGATTCCCTGCTGACCCTTTCCTCCCATTGTCTGTGCTCTTCGAGGTCGATGTCTCCGAAGATCCCCACTTCCACCCCTTTTTCTTTGAGAACGGCTACGGCCTTCTTGAATTGTGCTTCATAACTCTCCCATGAGCTTTTGACCTGCATCAGCGGGACTCCTATCGCCTCCGCCTGGAGCTGCATGATTTTTGTCCGGATGCCGTGAGACCGGGACACGTCGCCGGTCTCGGCAATCATGTTCAAAAGATAGGCGATCCTGTTTGTTTCTGTTGCACGGTAGTACGACAGCGCACAATCCTTTCCGCCGCTCCACGAAACGAAGCTTTTTGGTTTTACGACGCCCTCCATTTTCCCGCGGTAATCCGCCTCCCGAAACTTTCGTGTATCTTGTTTTTTTAAGATGCATTACCCTTCCCGACAACATCTCCGCCCCCGAGAGGCGGGTGCGGAGATGTTCGTCCTTACCTGTTAAAAATTGACCCTGATTCCTCCATAAACCCCGATGCCTGGTTCGCCATACTGGTATATAGATTCGTAATTTTTGTCCGTTACGTTATCAACCCTGCCGAATAGCTGTAAATTTTTCGTCAGGTCGTACGTGGCAAAGAGGTTGAGAAGCGTGTAGGCAGGCATTTCATCGGCATTGTTCGCGTTGCGGTATCTTCTGCCGACATGCTGGGCGTTGATATTGAGGTTCAATTTTTCGACCGGCTTGATGTTGACGGCGGCAAAGGCCTTATGCTTCGGCCTGTATATCAGATATTTGCCTTCATTCGTTCCTCCGGCCGTCCTGTCCTTTGCGTCGGTATAGGTATAGTTCAGATCAACGCTTAACCAGTCCACGGGTTTGTAGGAGACAGCGGTTTCCCATCCCTTTGTTTCCGCCTTCCCGACATTGTAATACTTCCATGTAACCCAGTTCCAGTCTATCAAATCTTCGATATCGGTCTCGAAATAAGTTATCGAAATCAGAACCTTTCTGTTAAGAAGTTCCTGTTCCAGACCGATGTCATATCCCTTGCTTTCTTCCGGTTTCAGGTTCCGATCGCCGAAAGCAGAGTACAACTGGTAGAGGGAAGGGGCGTGAAACCCTGTGCCGTAGCTTCCCCTGATCTTGGTTCCGGTGGGATCGAAAAAATACGCCAGCGCCGCCTTATAGGTGTTCTCGCCGCCGGCGGTTTCATGATCGTCGTGACGGGCCCCGAGCGTAACGGAAAGACCCTGCAGCGGGGTCAATTTATTTTGAATGAAAAAGCTTCTCGTATCAACCTTCTTTTCCGATATATTTCCCCAAAGGCTCTGGCTGTCTCCCGATTCTTCCAGGTAGTCAAAGCCGGCGGTTAAAACATCGACATCCTTGAGGAAGAAGTTGTGCTGCCAGGAGGCTGATTTTATCGTCCCTTTGTACGTGCTGTCAAACGCGCCGTTCGCGGTGTATTCCCTTTTTGTCTGTGTTGCACCCAGCTTGATGATCTGTTGCCACCAGTCCAGTATGTCATGATCCAGATTCGTCGAAACGGTCGTGATATCCGTGTCCTGGACCTTGTCCGCGTCCACGCCAGGATTATCATAATCCATTGAAGATTCCGAATGAGAGGCCATAAAGCCTGCTTTCAGTTTCTCGGTTAACTTCGCATTCAGCCGGGCGGAGAAGTTCGTATTGTGATAATAATCCTGCTCGGTGTTTCCGAGGTCTTCAGCCGCTTTTGAGACACCCTTCGTGTCGAGGCGCGAGACGGATGCCGCATAGCTTACCTTGTCGTTTGCGCCACGGACTCCAAGGTTTTCCCTGAATGTTTCAAATGAACCTGCTTCAGCAGAAAAGGATACGGCAGGTTTCCCCTTTCCTTTTTTCGTAATGATGTTGATCACGCCGCCGATCGCGTCCGATCCATACAGGACGCTTTGCGCACCGCGGATGACCTCGATTCTTTCGATGTTGTCCGTCGGGAGATCGGAAATGCTGATCCTCCCGTCTGTGGCCATAGGATCGCCGACCTTTATCCCGTCTATCATGATTAACGTGTGGGCGTTGTTCGTGCCGCGCAGAAAAATCGAGGCGCTTCCCCCGAACTTGCCGTTCTGGGAAATGTAAACCCCCGGTGTTTCCCTTAAGACGTCGATGACCGTTTCCTTACCGGCTTTTTGTATCTCCTCCTTTGTGATCACGGTAATGGAATCAGGAGAGTATTTCACCTGCTCCTCCAACCTGCTTGCCGTAACGACAACCTCCTCCATGGTTCCTTTGATTTCCTGCCCCAGAATGGAGCCGGGTAGAACTATCCCTGAGAATAAAAAACCTGCGATGCACCATACCAGTTTGTTCATCTTTCACTCCCTCCTGTGAGTTTGCGGTCTGTAAGTCATTCCTGCTTTTGCTCCTTCAATCACATCGACTCATTAGGATGGCGTTTTCTTTTCCGATTCCTTCATACAGCCTCCTTTCCCTCTCGAAAAGCAGTTGTGTTTCATCCGCCGGGCGAATATTCTGGCTTGCGTCTCCCTACTTGCCGCGCCTTCCCGGTTTCTGAAAGAAACCAGTGGCATCGTGCGGTGTTCGTTACGCTTACAGATGCGGGGCAGCGCCGGATTTCCACCGGCTTCCTCGTTTGGGCGAATGGCCGCCGAGGAGTGAAATCCTCGGCAGACCGGTTAATGGATGACGGTCGACAACGGTGTCGACCCCGTAAACATCTCGTATGCTCTTTTGTGTCAGTGCCTCCTCAGGCGTCCCGTTTGAATAAAAATCTCCTTTGTGCAACAGGGCGATCCTGTTGCAGTACAGTGAGGCCAGGTTCATATCATGCGTGGCAGCCAGGACGGTAAGCCCCGATTCTTCGCTCAACCGGCGAAGGAGTTCAAAAATCCGTATCTGGTGGGCTATATCCAGCGATGAAGTGGGTTCGTCGAGAAGAAGCATCTTCGGCTGCTGGGCAAGCGCGCGGGCGATCAGAACCCTCTGCCTCTCCCCGCCACTCAACGACTGGATAAGGCGCGATGAAAACCCGAGCACGTCGGTTGCCTCCATGGCCGACCGGGCGACATCGAAATCCTGCTTCGATTCGAACTCGCATCGGCCGAGGTGGGGCGTCCGACCCATCAGGACGACCTCTTCGACGGTCAGGGGGAAGATCCACGCGGTTTCCTGCGGAACGACGGCGATCAGCTTCGCGAGATTCCTTCTTTGGATCTTCCCGACGGCGATTCCTTCGATCTTTATCGCGCCCTTCTGCGGCGAGATGATCCCGTCGATCAGATTCAGCAGCGTCGTCTTTCCGGAGCCGTTCGGCCCTAAAATCCCCCACAGCTCGCCCCTTCCGATCGTGAGACTGATATCCTTTAAAATCCATTCGGCGTCATACCGGAAACTGACGCCCTCGATCTTTAGAATTTCCATGCGCTACTTGAACCTCTTCATAAGATAGGCGAAATAAGGGGCGCCGCAGAGGGCGGTGATCACGCCGACCGGCAGTTCGGACGGCGCAAGGATCGAGCGGGCGATCGCGTCGGCAATAATCAAAAACGATGCGCCGAAGAGGGCCGATGCCGGAAACAGAAGCCTGTTGTCCGAGCCGAAAAGCATTCTAACGATATGGGGAACCATCAATCCGACAAAGCCTATGATGCCGCTCATCGACACGGCGGCTCCGGTCACGAGCGAGGCCGACAAAAGCAGAATCATCCGTGTAGCTCCCACGTGAATGCCGAGCTGGAGGGCGGCATCCTCGCCGGTCAGCAGGACATTGAGGTCTCGGGCGTAGAAGATCATAACGATAAAGCCGGCGAGCATGAAGAGGGCCGCAAACATGATGTCTCTGCCCTGCGCCATTCCGAGGTCCCCCATCAGCCAGAAGAACACGTTATGGATGCGATCGCTTCCGATTACTGAGACGAGAAACATGATGAGGGCTGAAAAAAACGCGTTGACGATGACGCCGGACAAAAGCACCCTTTCCATCTTCATTCTTGCCGTAGGACCGGAAAGGCCCCATACGAGAAGAATCGAGGCCACGGCGCCTGCAAAGGCGACCAACGGAACGCCGAACGCCACCGAATCAAAATCGCAGAGGATTGCGATAATTGCACCCGCCGCAGCGCCTCCGGAAACGCCGAGAACGTAAGGATCCGCCAGGGGGTTGCGCAGGAGTCCCTGAAAGACGACCCCGGAGCAGGAAAGAGAAACCCCTACGATGCCGGCGAATATCACCCTGGGAATGCGTATCGAAAAGAGGATTGCACGCTCGGATTCGGAGAGTGCCCCTCCGTTGCCCGAAAACGGAAAAACAGAGAAAAGCTCATGAAGGACCGAAGAAAAGCTCAGCGATGCCGGCCCGGCAAAAAGGGCCAGCACAAAAACCGCCGCCAATACGGCGGCCAGAAAAAATGAAACCCTGGCTATTCTGCTCAGGGTCAGATGGGACTCGCTATCCGGCAAGATCATCCTCCCACGAGAATCACCCCGGCGGATCGGTCTTCCGGCTTCGGGCCCCCTACTTGCCTTCCTTCCCCCTGACCTATCTCAGGAGTGGATATTTTTAGGCTTTCGTTCCCTTCACGGCTGCGGGGCAGCGGGGGAATCACACCCCTCTTCCTCTGATCCACCATGATCTTATAAACGATTTTTCGTTATAAAAAATTCCGGTTCCTGTCAAGCAGAAATAAAATTTCGCCGGCTACGAATGAATAGGCGAACAGGCGGGAAACAAAGGGGCTATTATCATCGGTTAGAAAGGCGGTTTGTGGACGAACAGCGTAAAGTGCTGATCGAACACTATTCCCGAGAAGAAATCATCCTTTTTCTAATTTCATCGAAAATTCACAGACTGTTAATAACAGGGTCATTTTCTTTTTGTACACTGCGTCCGACGAGGAAAGAGGTTTGTTCCGGAAATGAGAGCAAATATAGATTCATATTCAGGCAGGCAGAGGCAGGGTTATGAGTAGAGCCGATGTCATATTTGGTCACACAGCTCATCTTCGCCGCGGGGTTTCGGCATCTACACCTACGCTCCGGGAGGCAATTGAAAGGATGGGTTTCGGCGATGTCCCGAATCTGAACAGTTGAGGAAGATCTGCTCGCCGACAAGAGGGATCCCTCCCGCGGAAAACGAATGGACATGGATAAGTTCAACGTTTTCCTTTATAGCGGAAAGAGCAAGGTCACCGGCTCATCCGTCCGTTTTCACGTCAAGCGGGAAAGTATCTGAAACAGTTGCGTCTTTCTTTTCTTGATACAACCCTCGGATATCGCGATTGATAAAACATAGCTTTGGTAACTATAAGGCAAATCTGACAGCGAAAGAGACAGTTGTTTTCGCTCTTGCCGGGCGCGTACGGCACGTCGGTTTTCTGAGCGCCAAATCGCTCTGCATGTATGAACCTTGCCACCGGATGTTTTTTCCCGGGGATACTGTTTTCGCCGGCAGAATCCTGTCGCATATCCGCGAATCCGGCAGTCTTGCTGATTCGATCAATTCGACCGGCCTGCTTTAGCCCGGAAAGATAAGCGTAATCCGTCCGGGTCATAACTTCCTCTGAGCTGTGGACTCTTCATCAAATCTTAGCCGGCGCGTAAGCAGACCGTAACAAGAATCTGCTAATAAAGTCGCCAGCATCACAAGAAGAAGTGCAAAGGAGAACTTGAAGGGAAATGAACTATCGCATTGTTGAAGAAAATGGTTTCTATCTGATCGAGGTATCGGGAAAAACCAGAAAAAACGAGGCCGTCATGGCCAGGAAATGTCTGTTCCCTTATCTCAAGGAAACGGGCATGAGGGTGATTATAGACATGAAAGAATTGGAAAAATTTGAACCGATCACCGTTGTCGGCGTCCTGAGCAGTATAAGGAAAGAAATCAACCTTTTGAGAGGGGACTTGAAGTTATGCTCCCTAAACCCCGAAATCATGAAATATATAACGCAAAATCGCTTGGATTGTCTCTTCCATATTTATGAAAACAGGGAAACGGCCAAGAAAGAGTCAAGAGGAAAATGATGGCAAACAATGATCGGATTACGGAGTTATGCCCTAATATATTCCTGATCAGAGGCGAGGAGACAAGCAGTCACAGCTATCTTATCAAGGGCGATTACAAAAATCTTCTCATTGATTCGGGCGTGGACAAAAATTTCCCCGGGTTGCAGAAATCCCTGCTTGCACTGGGGCTCAAGGTCAGGGATATCGATATCGTCGTCAATACCCATGAGCACTTTGACCATATCGGAGCGAATCGGTATTTCCAGGATTACGCCCTCATCGCCGCCCATCGTTTTGCCGCCACCAAGATCACCGTGGAAGACAGATACGTTACCATGTATAAATCGGGAGACCTCAATGAGCCTTCTCTCAAAGTCCACATCTGGCTGGAAAACAGGTCCCGCTTTGATCTGGGGAACTACAGTCTGGAAGTGATCCATACCCCCGGACATACGTCGGGTTCCATCTGCATCTATGAGTCTGCTTTCAAGATTCTTTTCACCGGGGACACCCTCTTTGCGGGAGGTAAACTTTCCTACATCGGTGAATCCGGAAGCGTCGGCGATTACATCAATTCCATCAGTCTTCTGGCGACAAGGAAGATAAACGAATTCTATCCCGGACACGGAGAAATTTCAAAGACCCCGGACGAAGATATGCAAAAGGCCCTTACGAATGCAGAGGCGCTTCTAAAAGATGAAGAGGGGGTGGAGGTTACCCATTTTCGGGAAGTTCGCGAGACCTCGTAGCATCCAAAGCTTGAATCCGTTTTGTCGCTCCAGTGCCTCCATGATCTCTCATAGGCGACCTTCCGGGAGGAAACATCATGCAAGGTCCCGGCAAGGGCACCGGGATAACCCCGTCCGTCAATAAAACTTCATGCCTTCTTCATCATGCTGAAACAATCGCATTGTAATTTGTCCCAAACATCCGCGGCAGATGCTGAACAGTAAGCCATCTGACACTGAAAGAAGGCCTATTTCCCGTGTCTTTTGGACAAAAATGGAGAAAGGAGAAAACCAATGGAGAAAAAAAGCGTCATTATGGGTCGAAGGGAGTTTTTGCAACTGAGCGCCGCGACGGGAGCCATCGCGATAGCGGCGGCCGCAATGCCGAAATTCGTCTGGGCGGACGTCAAAAAAATCAGTCTGGATGAATGCATTGGCATGTCGGTGAAAAAGATGGCGGAGAATTCAAAACTGGTAATGGATTCGTGGGATTATCTGCAAATGACGGTGTCCACAATAAAGAACGCTCAGCTCCGCCGGCAGGTTGTGGAAATTCTGGCGAATCCAGCTCCGCTTTTCTTTGGGCCGCTCGAAAACAGCCAGACAAGAAAATCCGTTTGGGAGGAATTGCAGGCAAAACATCTTCTCAAAGGAACATCATTTGAGAATTTTTTGCCCGCCACCGCCGACTATAGAAAAAGTCCCCAGCCTTTCTATTCCGCTCCCGGAAGCGGATACCAGAGCCATCACTCTTATCCGGGCGGACTCGTAACGCACACCGCTCTGAATGTTAAGGTATCTCTGGGAATATTTGACGGGTACAGGGACATTTACGGCTATGAACTCGACAGGGATATGATTATAGCCTCCCAGGTGCTCCACGATTTGCATAAACCATGGGTTTTTCAGTGGGGAAAAGACGCCTCTTCCCGCACAGAACTGCCTCTTGCCGGCACCGGCGAACATCACGTTTACAGTATAGCGGAAAGTATCTTCCGGAACATCCCTGCTGAAATATGCGTGGCCCAGGCCTGCGCCCACAATCATCCGGGATCGCCAAAAGACGAGGCGGATGTCGTCGGCTGGATCAAGGCCGCATCCATTCTCTGCGGCGTAGATCCGCGGGAAAAGGGCCTACTGGGCACAAATGGGAATACACTGCCTCAGCCGAGGCGGATGGAAAACTTTGTCTGCCACTTAGGAGATCATGATTGGGTTCTCACCGTGCCCGCCGTGCAATGGCTGCTTCCTGTCATGCAGACCATCGCCGTGGAAAGATATGCAATGACGGAAAAGGATTTGAATGGAGAGATGTTTCATTGTTTCAGAAATTATGTGTTTTCTCAGGCTACGGCGATGACCCTTTACCATACCTACAGCCTGAAGGGTAAAGATGGATTGGCCGAGGCGGTGGCAAAAATCGTACGCCCTGCCTAACCTTTCATACAACATTTCAGAGGAGGTTATCATGCTGACAAAAGGTTTAAAGAAGGTTGTCTTTGACAAAAAAAGCTTCATCGTCATGGTTGTCGCGGCTGCTTTCCTGTTATTCGGCCAGGCTGCGGCGATGGCCGGTTCCGCATCCGCAATGGCAAAGTATGTATTCGTGTTTATCGGCGACGGCATGGGAATCGCGCAGAGAAATGCCGCCGAATTGTACCTGGCGAACGCAAGGGGTGCCGACAGGCCTGAAAAGGTAAGGCTCGTGATGAATACATTTCCGGCCCAGGGGGTGAACACGACCTACGATTTGACAAGTGTCATTCCCGACTCCGCTTCGACCGCGACGGCCATTGCGTGCGGGTTTAAGACAAAATCGGGCGTAATCGGCATGGACCCGGCGCAGAAGATATCCTACCCGAACATATCGGAATGGGCGAAAAAGAAGGGATGGAAAATCGGCATCCTTTCAAGCGTTTCCCTGGATCATGCAACGCCGGCGGCATTCTATGCGCATGTCCCTCATCGGAGTCAGATGTATGATATCAGCGTTGCCCTGGCCAACTCCGGATATGACTATTTTGCCGGCGGACAAATGCTCAGACCTGGTGATCCCAAAAATCCCGGAAAGCCGAACGCGCTGGATATCGCAAGAAAAAACGGCTACGGCATATACATTGGCAGATCCGGTTTCGAGCGGATCAAGCGAGGCGCCGGCAAGGTCATCGCGATGAATGACAAGGTGGACAAGGATGCAGCGATGTACTATACCATCGACCAATTCGACAAAAGAGATCATGTAAGCCTCGCAGAATACACACAAAAAGGGATCGAGCTTCTCTACAACCCCAAAGGCTTTTTTATGATGGTTGAGGGGGGCAAGATAGACTGGGCCTGTCACGCCAATGACGCCGCGGCTTCGATCCACGACACGATAGCTTTTGACGACGCGATTAATGAAGCACTCAAGTTTTACGTCAAACATCCCCGGGAGACCCTGATTGTCGTAACCGGCGACCATGAAACGGGAGGAATGACGATCGGCTTCGCCGGCACACGCTATTCTTCTTTCGTCGATAAGATCCAGTATCAGAAGGCAAGTTATATTGAGTTCGGAAAAAGGCTTGAGGAATACAAGAAGAATCATACGGTTGCCGATGCAAAACTTGAAGATCTCCTCCCTTTGATTCGCGACACGTTTGGTCTTTATCTGCTTTCGCCCGAAGAAGAGGCGAGACTCGAAAAGATCGTGATCGCGGGAAAGGCGAAAGACGCTTCCGAGGAAGAGAAAAAGGCCGGCAAGCAGGCGGAGAAATCCCTTAAATACAGTATGGCCCTGACGAAGCTAGAGCTCAAGTGCTTACGGGATGCGTTTATGCAGAGCATGCTCGGCAAAAAGGAACGCGCGAAGGATGACTACACCTATCTGCTATACGGAGGTTATGAACCTTTGAGTGTCAAGCTGACCACGATTCTCAACAATAAGGCGGGCATCGGTTGGACATCGTATTCCCATACGGGGGTTCCGGTCCAGACCTCGGCAATCGGGGTCGGCTCAGCACTGTTTAACGGATATTACGACCAGACGGACATCCACGCGAAAGTGGTGAAAATTGCGGGATTGAAAAAATAAAGGTAAAGAGAGGAAAGATTTGGAACCGCTAAAGATCTCCTGGAAGTCCGAAGCTGTCTTTGTTTTTGTCATCCTTGTGGTTTCCGGCATCCTGTTGCTTTTGCCGGACATCTATAAAAGTCCCTACACGACCCAAGAGGAGCGATATGTCGGCCTTGTCGAGGAGGTTGACAACTCACTGATCCAGCAATACGGGATACTCAAAGCAGGGAGCCAGAACCTGAGGGTCAGGATTATCGAGGGACCGTATAAGGGCCGGATCATCGACGCGAAAAACGATTTGATCGGCAAGATGGAAAGCGACAAGATGTTCAAGAAGAACGACCGGGCCTATATCGTCATGGATACCGACGGAAGCGAAATAGCCTCGGCCGCCGCCTATGATCATTACCGCCTCGGTGTGGAAGGCGTTCTCGTTTTGCTTTTCGCCGGGTTGCTGATCGCGTTTACCGGTTGGTCGGGCATCCGTTCGCTGATTTCGTTTGCGTTCGCGATTTTGTTGATCATGAAGCTGATGCTGCCCGGTATTCTGAGGGGGTCCGACCCAGTCTGGATATCGCTGCTCGTGGTTTCGTTTATTTCCGGGGTTACGCTGTTTCTCGTCGCTGGCGTCAACCGGACGGCCCTAACCGCCTGGATCGGGGCGCTGCTCGGTGTCGTGCTGACGGCGACGATCTCCTGGCTTTTGTTTCCCGCCTTTCGTTTGCATGGGGCGATCCAGCCGTTTTCGGAAACGCTTCTCTATTCAGGGTTTGAGGGCCTGAATCTCGGGCGTCTTTTCATCGCCGCGATTTTTTTGGGTGCTTCGGGCGCCGTGATTGATATTGCGATCGACGTGGCCGCCTCGATGCACGAGGTAGCCGTCAAGCGCCCCGACCTTTCCCCGGCGCAGCTGATCCGTTCCGGGTTCACGATGGGGCGCTCGATGGTCAATACGATGGTTACGACGCTACTGATGGCCTATGTTTCCGGATATATGGCGTTGTTGATGGTTCTTTTGTCGAAGGGCATTCCGGCGGTTCATATACTGAATCTCAATTACATCGCCGCGGAGCTTATGAAAACGGTCGTCGGCAGTTTCGGCCTCGTGGCCGTCGCCCCGTTTACGGCGGTTGTCGGCGGCTTTCTGTTCGCGGCGAAGAAGACTTGTGTTCGTAACACCATTACCGACAACTATCCGGCAGGCAAAAGCCTAAAGCTGCCTGCCGCAAGAGGAGAAAATGCAGATGGTTCTTGCCGGAATTGATATCGGTTCCAATGCGGTCCGCCTGCTGATCGCGGGCGTTGGGGAGCAAGACGGTGTTGTAACCAAGTATAACCTGATCAGAGTTCCTGTTCGCCTCGGCGAGGATGTTTTTCGTTATGGAGCCGTCTCGGAGGAAAAGACGGAAAATCTCGTGTCCACGCTTCAGGCCTTCCGGTTGCTGCTTGATATCTACAGACCCCGACGATGCCTTGCCTGCGCGACCGCCGCGATGCGGGAAGCGGCCAACAAAAAAGCGGTACTGGAGCGCCTCCGGCAGGAGGCCGGGATAGATGTCGTTATTGTCGACGACATAGAAGAGGCGCGTATTCTTGCAAGGGTCAACAATATTTTCGTACCGAAGCCCTTCAAATACAAACTCTACATTGATGTCGGCGGCGGCAGCACCGAGCTTTCTTTTGTAAAAGGCAAGACGACAATACAATCGGCGTCGTTCAGCATCGGAACGATCCGTCTGAGGGATAACCTCGTTGCCGAGAGCGAATGGCAACGGCTTCAGGAATGGCTCCGCCCCCTGAAGGGCAAAAGCTCGGAGATCTATCCGGTAGGTTCCGGCGGGAACATCAACAAGCTTTTCAAAATGTACGGGAAAGCCGGGATTTCGGTGATCAAGGTCCGCCGGTTGGAGACTGCATTCAAAACCCTGTCAGGGCTTAGCGTGGATGCCCGAATCAGTCGGCTCGGCCTGCGTCCGGACAGGGCGGATGTCATTGTTCCCGCCGCCGATATCTTTCTCAAGTGTCTAAAATGGAGCGGCGCCGATTTTATCCATGTTTCGAGAAAGGGTCTCGTCGATGGAATCATCGAGACGCTCTACGACGAAGAGAATCTCCGGACAGGGGCAACACTTCAACCCTTCATCAATGCTTCTGATGCTTCTTTCGCTGCCGCTTGAACGGGGCGAGAATCTCCTTCAAATTTTTCAAGGATGCCTCCGTAGCCGAAAAGTAGCGGCTGCGCAGCTCCATGATGAAAAGTCCTTCATAACAGTCAAGCATTTGCCCCAGGATTTCACGAAACGGAATGATGCCCCATCCGACCGGCATATGGGAGTCCCCCCGGCCGAACGGCAGTTGATGGGTTTGCTGTTTTTCCCCGTAATACACCGCATCCCCGAAATTGTCGTGGATATGGACATGCCCGATGGATTCCCGCGCCTCCCGAACGGCGACAACCGGGTTGAACGAGAAAAAGCGAGCGGACATATACAGATGGCCGAGATCGAGCGCAATGCGGACATTCGGGCGGTTGATCATCTTGATTTGAGCATGCAGTTTGTCGAGTTCTTCACCGTAGCAATACGGTGAATGGCCGAGATAGGGGCGGGCGTTTTCGACGCAGATCGTGATGTCCGGAAACGCGTCGGCCATTTTCTGCAGACGTTCGGCCTCCAGCTCCTGCAACGCCTTCAACTGCCCCGTCGGCAGCTCGGTGTGGGGTACATCCAGAAACGCCTCTTCCGAAATGGGACGTCCGGCATGGTACACGACGATTCCGGCTCCGATCGCTCCTGCAAATTCCATGCTTGCCTGAAAAACCTGGATATGGAGCGCCGCTTTCGCCTTCTCCATGAGATTCAGCGGATCAGGGGCATGCACGGAATAGATCAGCTTATAGTCCCTGAGGATCTTTCGGATCTTCTTCGTTCTCGTTTTATCAAGCTGTCCGTTTTTGATCGCATCGAGCCCGTGCGGCGGAATCTCCGCTGCCTCGAGACCGATCATTGTAAAGTAGTCCAGATCCCGTCGCAGCACATCGAGATCCCCGTCCGTTCTTACCTCGTTGATCTGACTTCCTATCTCCAGCATGTCGAATAGATTTCCTTTCCGGTGACGAAGGTTTTTGTCACGTCTCCGTAGCCGTTTGTTTTTTTCAACAGCAGAAAATCGGCAGCCTTACCAGGCTCCAGCGAGCCGGTTTCATGGTCGATGCCTACCGCACGGGCCGGATTCAGCGAAACGAGTTTGATCGCCTCCGGCATCGTCAGCATACCTGTATCAACGAGTTTCAATGCCCCCTGCAACAGCGCCGACGGCACATAGTCCGAGCAGAGGATGTTGCAGAGTTTCCGCTCGATCGCCTCCCGGGCGCTCAGATTGCCGGTTACGGAGGTTCCCCTGAGCGCATTCGGTGCACCCATACTGACCGAAAACCCGAAATCCCGCGCCGCTTGGGCCGCTTCGATATTTACCGGAAATTCCGAAATGAACCTGCCCTGTTCGTTGAGCCACGCGAGGCGCTCCCTCGAGTCGTCGTCGTGCGAGGCCAGCGGGATTTCGGAGGATCGGCATAGATTAAGCAAATAGAGCAGACGTTCCACCGTCGAGGCATGCGCCGCCTGTTTTTTTTCTATCATCTCGGCTATCTCGATGTCCGTTTTGCTGTAGACTACGCTGTAGTACCGGTGGAACGAGGCGGCCTCGCGGAACTGACCCTGCCCGGGGGTGTGATCCATGAACGAGAGCATATCAATTCTGTGTTCGCCGATCAGATCCCGGACGATGGGCAGTGCCTCGATGTCGGTAAGCTCGTAGCGGGCATGAACCCTTGTTCGAACCCGGAACTTGTCCGTCAGCTTTTTTACCGTTTCGACAATCTGCTTCGCCATCTCGTTTGAGCGGGTTCCTATTTCCCCTTCGGCAAATGAGATCGCGTGGTAGATCGTCGTAATGCCCGCGGCGGCAAGCTTTTTGTCGAGTTCACGCAGGACCATCTCCGTCGGGAAAAAGGCGTTCGGCCTCGGTTCGAGTTCCCTTTCCAGCGCGTCGCTGTGCAAATCAATCAGCCCCGGCAGCACAAGGCAGCCGGACGCATCGATCCGGCGCGCGCCGTTGAATCGTTTTTTGCCGTTTTCGACGGCGGCGATCCGCCCCTTTTCAATGACAACAACGGCGTTCTCCATTACCCGTTCAGGAAGAACGACAGTACCGTTATCTACAAAAAAACGTTCAGGTTTCATGGCTCACCGGTTTAATATGATATATGTCATCCGCAATGGAATCCATGACGGCTGTATCGTGGAAAATCCCGATCATCGCCGTCCCGGCATTCTTCAGTTCCCTCAGAAGCGAAATCACCCGTTTGACGGACCCTTCGTCCAGCGACGCGGTGGGTTCGTCCAGCAGCAACAGTCGGGGGTTCCAGATCACCGCCCGGGCGATGTTGATCCGCTGCTGCTCCCCGCCGCTGAAGTTCGCGGGATAGGCATCATAAAGAGCAGGCGGAATATTCAGATAGCCGAGCAGTTCTTTTGCCCGTTTCTTTGCCTGCGGCAGCGGGACTCCCTGCGACCAAAGCGGCTCCGCGACGAGATCAAGCGCCGAAACCCGTGGCAGAACGTGCAGGAACTGGGAAACAAAGCCTATTTCCTCGCGGCGCAGCGCAAGGATTTGCTGTTCGGGAAGATCCGCCAGATTCAACACACCCCGTCGGGAATGGTAGTTGATCGTTCCTTCCGTCGGAAGGTAGGTTCGGTAAATGCATTTCAGTATCGAACTCTTTCCGGAGCCGCTGATACCCCGGATGCCGAGAAACCTCGCCGGCGCCAGTTCGAAAGAGACCTTCCGGAATGCGTCGATCTGTTTTTTATCGAGGGCATGCAATACGAAACTTTTTGATAGATTTGTCGCCTTCAGCATAAATTTCCGACTCACAATCGCGAGCTGACAAGCAGCTGCGTGTATGGATGCTGCGGATCCTCGAGGATCTGGTCCGTCAGGCCGGACTCGACGACCCTCCCGTAGCGCATCACGATGGTTCTGTGACATAAAAGACGGATGACACCGAGGTCGTGGGAAACCACAAGGGCGGAGAGTTTCAGTTCCCGCTGGAGATTCTTGATGAGATCGAGCACCCGCGCCTGAACAGATAAATCAAGGCCGGTCGTTACTTCGTCCAGCAGCAGAATCCGCGGTTTATTCGACAGGGCCTTGGCGATCTGGACGCGCTGCTGCATGCCTCCGCTGAAATTGCGGGGCGCTTCGTCCATCCGGCTGAGCGGAATCTCGGTCTTTTTTAGGAGTTCTCCCGCCCTTTCCCGTATCAGGCCGACGTTGCGCCAGCCCGCCGCGAGTAGTTTTTCCGCGACGTTGCCGCCCGCGCTGACATCCATCCTGAGCCCCATCTGGGGGTTCTGATAGACGATGCCGAACTTACGGTTTCTGAGCTGCCGTTTTGCGAAAGGGCCCAACGCAAGCACGTTTTGCGACTTTTCCTCGCCTGTGGACGCATTCAGGAAGACCTCTCCCCCGGTGGCCTCTTCCTCAAAATGCAAAAGCCTGACCAGTGTGCTTTTCCCCGACCCGCTTTCCCCGACGATGCCGAGCACCTCGTCCGGAAAAAGGTCGAACGAGACATCGCGGCATGCAAATACGGACTTGCAGTGCGGGCACTGGTTCCCGACCAATCCGGCGCCGTTTTCGTTTGCGCAAAAGAGGCATCCGTTCCCATAGCGCTTGGAGAGACGGGAGACCTTCAGCAGAGGCTTCATGTTCGTCTCCTCTTGTCGCAGAACGAGGTGTCGGAACAGTAATAGTGCCTCGTTACCCCGTCTTCCGCGATGATCTCATCAAGATACGTATCCTCCGCTCCGCATCGTTCGCACCTCTTGCCGGCGAACGACTCGACCCGGAACGGATGGTCCTCGAATTGCAGAGGCTCCACGCTGGTGTACGGGGGAACCGCGTAGATCCTTTTCTCACGCCCGGCCCCGAAAAGAAAAAGCGTCCGCGCCATGTTGAGCTTCGGCACGTCCCAGCGCGGGATAGGGCTGGGATCCATGATGTATTTGTTGTTGACCAGCACCGGATACCGGTAGCTCAGCCGTACCTCGCCGTAATGGATGATGTCTTCGTAGAGAAAAAGCCACATGCGGCCGTAGTCGCCTTCCGCATGCATCGCACGGGTTTTCTGCTCGGAGGGCTCCACCTCCCGCAGCGCCTCCGGATACGGCACCTGCAGCACTAGGATCTGATCCTCGGTCATCGGTTCTTCGGGGATCCGGTGCCTCGTCTGAATCAGTGTCGCCTCGGTCGTATCGGTTGTTATTCTGACGCCGGTGACGGCCTGCACGAATTTCTTGATATTGACCGCATTGACGCTGTAATCGCATCCCTGATCAATCACCTTGAGCGTGTCGGACGGCTCTATCAGTGAAAGGGTAATCTGCAGTCCGCCGGTACCCCAGCCGCGGGCAATCGGCATTTCACGGGAGCCGAAAGGCACCTGATAGCCCGGAACAGCCACGGCCTTTAATATCTTGCGCCGGATTTCCCTTTTTGCGACATCGTCGAGAAATGCAAAATTATAGAGAATTTGTCGTGTCTGTTTTTTGCTCTTTTCCACGATCGGCATGGTATGCCTGCGCCTTTCTGAGTCGGTCAAGATCCGACTGAAAATCAACATAATGGGGAAGCTTCCAGTGATTGCAGAACCCCATCGACTCGATCCCATCGATATGAGAAAGAACAAACTCCTGATCATTTGCGGGGGAGTTGTTTTCCGCGGCCTCCATCGCCCTATCGAGAATCGCCATCGAAATCGCCTTGATCTCGTTCTGCCCGAAGCACAGACCGTAACCTACCGTAAAGAGAGGTTTCCCGGATCCGCTGTCGTAACGGGCAATGATCTCGGCCTCCGTCACCTTGACCTCTCCGGCTACCCGGGGCGCTTTTGTATAAGGATCCGGAACAACAACGGGAAGATAGCCCACACGCAGCTCGCCGACAATCGGGTGGACATCACCGTAGCCGCGCATGCTGGAATATGCCAGAAGCAAAAGACCGCCGGTCTCTCCTCTCGCCATCGCCTGTAAGCGGGCGGAGCGGGCAGCGGGAAAAACAAGGGACTCCCTGGTGATGTCAAAAGGTTCTCCGTCACTTTCGTCGCTATAGCCGGCGGATTTCGGATTGACGATCAATCCTTCCGTCCTTAGGATTTCGATGACCTTGGGAAAGGTGTCGGGAAGTCTTTCATGGCTCCGCAGGTTGTGTTCGACGAACCGGCGGAAAAGCTGTGCCGAGGCCTTCGTTTCATCAAACAAATCGAAGTTGAGAAGCCGGAGCGTGTAGTCGGATGTCGGACCGAGCACCTGACCTCCCGGAACATCCTTGAACGATGCGGAAATCCTCCGAAATATCCTCATCCGCGCGGTTGACCCGGGCAACGTAGAGGCGATCCGCGGCAACGTCGTACGGTAGGCCCGAAGCATGAACGATGCCTCCAGCGTATCCCCCGCGGCCTGTTTGACGGCAAGCGCAGCGAGTTCGGGTGCGTAGAGCGACCCTTCACCCATCACGCGATCAATAAGCAAATAGAGTTGCTCTTCTATCTGTTTGACCGCAAGCGGACGCGAGCCGCCCTTTATGCGCTGGTACGCAAAAAGGTTGCAGGCGTTTTCGATCGCCTGTTCGCCACCCTTTACCGCAACATATCCCATAAAGCTTCTTCTTTATTCAGTCGGTCATCCGGGTGCTGCGCGGAATCGCGACAACCCTTCCCGCTTCATCTACGAAGAGCGTGTCCACGCCGAGCGGAAAATCATTGTTGATCTCGAAAAGAAGCCGCAGATCATTGCTGTTGAGGCCGTCCATCACCGGCAGAGCAATCCGTCCATGTATGCCGGGGCCCTGTAAAAAAATCCCGTCATCCTGAGCCTCGCCCGCGGCAATAAAACGAACCCCGTAGACAATTGTTGCCGCCATGTCGGGATACTCCGGCGTCCCCCGCTTCGCCGACGTGATGGACCCTTTTGTATCTCCGCCGGGGACAATAACGAAATCCGCAGATTCGAGAGCGACGGCGGGGCTCTTTGTCGCGGCGTAGAGAAGATCGGAAAAGTCCGGGCACAATGCGCCGTCTACGATATGATGCGTTATCTCGCCGTCCATAACCGCGGTAAGAAGTTTCAGCAACGAAGCCCACTTCTTTCGCCTATCGGACGCTTCCGGAAGCACAAAAATTCGGCCGGGATGGCTGACCGCCTGCAGGATAGTCCTGAATACGCTCTGATCTTCTGAACCGGTTTTAAAAAGCATCTATTTTTTCACCATCATTTGAAAATCAACCTTTGTCGCAGCATAAAGGGCATTTTCCACATCCAGAGCCTGCCGGCTGCTCCGTTTTATCCTTTCCAAAAGTTTGAGCAGTCGCCTCTTTACGGCCGTGTTTTCCCCTTTCATCACCGCGGCAACAATCGCCATCGCCATCGCCTTGACGGCGGAATCCCCTACGGCGATTCCATAGCCCCTCTCGCCGTTGCAGGAAACCTCCACCTCGGTGACCAAAACCTCTCCGAGATTGAATCTTTCGCCGGAGCTGTCCGTTACCGCCATCATCACCAGCGCCGGACGCGGCTCCCGCAGAACAGTCAAACCTTCCGATACCACAAGCAGAATGCGGCGGTCCGTTTTGAGATCCGTCCGCGATAAAACGTGATCCCATCCGGCTGCTTCTTGATCTTCCATGTTCATACAGATCCTCCCATCTCTTTCATATGCCGACTCCCCGCCTTCTTCCCGGGTGGAGGGTGTTCCCGGAAAGAAGGCTTTAAGGGGGAGAGGCGAGCGTTTTTTTAGGTATATTTTTTCCGTATCCAGGCGCTCATCCGATCCACAATGGCGACTGTGATGATAATGATAATCAGCATTGTCGTCACATCCCTGTTTTCATAAGACCGGAGCTTGTCGTACAGATAGACCCCGATGCCGCCCGCGCCGGTGAAACCGAGAATCGTCGCCGAGCGGACATCCGATTCGAAGCGGTAGAGGAGCATCGAGACAAAAAACGGCGATATCTGCGGGATCACCGCGTAGCGTATCACCTTCAGCGGCCCGGCCCCCGTCGCGGTCAGCGCGGTTACCGGCTCGCTCTGGATATTCTCTATTCCCTCGGAAAACAGCTTGATCAAAACCCCGCCCGTGTGCACGCCGAGCGCGAGTATCCCGGGCATCGGTCCCAGTCCCACCGCCGAGACGAACATCAGCGACCAGACCAGTTCGTTGATCGAGCGGGCCAGGTTCGCCACGAACCGGGTTGTGATATAGGAGACCTTACGGATCACCCTGTCAAAAAGCCGCTGCCCGGGAAAGATGATCTCCAGCGTGTTGCGCGAGGCAAAAAACGCGAGCGGGAAAGAGATCGCCACCGACAGAATCAGCGCCAGAAAGGCCATCTGCACCGTTTCAACCATCAGCTTGACATACTTCACAATCCCGGTCGAGCTAGAAGCCGGAGGGAAAAACCCGCTGTTTTCGATCTCCGGATTTCCCGTCAGATAGACAATCATATTAAGCCAGCCCTTTGCGAGGACACCGACGCTCATCTCGGTGGACTTCCAGCTCCACGTTGCAAGTACAAACATCATTAGCAGAACCGCCAGGTTATAACGATTGAGCGGATTGGTTCTCTTTTTGATCTCTTCAAGCTGCATGGCACAACATCCATGGCCCGGCACGGGGGAATTTGCCCTCTTTTAAAACTATTACTTCTTTGCGACCATTTTGGCCTTGACCTCAATCAGATCCCTGATGGGATCATAGACGGAATCATTTCCGTCCGCATATCCCTTGATTTTCAGCATTTCGAGGCCGGCAGGATCCCTGTAGGCGAGAAAGGCGTCTTTGATCCTCTTTTTCAGAGATGGCGGCAGGTCTTTCCTGTATGCCATCGGCGAACCGGGGATCAGTTTAGACTTCCAGATGATGTTGAAATCCTGTTCTGAGTTCCATGTCTTTCCTTCCCCCCGGGCCATATCGAGGTCATTGGTGGATGCCGCATCAACCCTGCCGGATCGTACGGCGATCATCGAAGCCGCATGACTTCCCGAATAGATAACCTTCGAGAAATATTTTTCGGGAGCCACATGGAGCTCCTTGTAGAAATAGACGGACGGGACAAGCGTCCCGCTCGTCGAGTTCGGGTCGGTGAAGGCCCATGTTTTGCCTTTGATATCCGCGATGCTGTTGAGTCCGGAACCCTTCTTTGTAATGATCAGTCCATAGTAGCCGGTCGTTCCGTCTTCGCCGACCTCAATGGCAAAAGCCTCCGCATTGGCTCTCTTTGCCGCCTCGACGTACGATTTCGGGCCGAAATACGCAAAATCAACATGTTTGAACTGCATACCGGCGATCACGCCGGCGTAATCCGTCGTTACCTTGACGGTAATCGGTAGGCCGATGCTTTTTTCCAGGTATTCGACAAGATTTTTG
Source organism: Syntrophus aciditrophicus (assembly GCA_020722315.1). GTDB lineage: Bacteria > Desulfobacterota > Syntrophia > Syntrophales > UBA5619 > DYLD01. The sequence continues at coordinate 36,348 of DYLD01000001.1, read as the reverse complement.
GTCCTTTCGGTTATGTTAGACGAGGAATCCGTCGGGATGATGCCGAACGTAAGTTTAGCGGGCCAGTCGGAAGGGTTACCGGCTGCAAATGCCGTTTTTGTAAGAATGATCCCTGTCATTACCAAGACCGTAATTGCCGTTCTTAACATCTGTTTCATAGTAACCTCCTTATTAATTTTATGATGGTTCAGCGAGATGTGTTGCTTCAAAAAAACGGTAGTTCCTTGTTCACGGTGTGTTGTTTCGTCTCATTTCGACGGTTACGCATTGTAGACAGCTACCCGTGCAGCGGCAGGCAGCGGGAATTCGAGCGATGGTTCGACCTCGCCGGCGCGTTCTCCCTGATAAATCCGGGCGACGGTTGCGTCGTCGAGCGCCTCGGGCTTGCCGTCATAGATGATCCGGCCTTTGTTCATCCCGATGATCCGCCGGGAATAGCGCCGGGCGTATTCAAGCTGGTGAAGATTGGCGATCACGGTCAGGCCGTATTCCTTATTGATCCTGGCCAGTGTATCCATCACGCCCGTCGCGCTTATCGGATCAAGGGAAGAAATCGGTTCATCCGCTAGGATGATCTCAGGTTCCTGGGCAAGCGCACGGGCGATGGCCACACGCTGCATCTGCCCGCCGGAAAGCCTATCGCAGCGCTGCAGCGCCTCGTTTTCAAGCCTGACCGCACGCATGTACCCGTAGATCAACTCGTACTGGTCGTGCCGGTAGTACTTAATGGCGGCCTGCAGGGAATTCATTTTCCGGAGCATTCCCCCGGCGACGTTGTCGAGCACGTTCAGGCGCTTAACGAGGTGATACCCCTGGAAAATCACCCCGATCCGGGCGCGTATCGATTTCAAATCGGTGTTTCCGATGGTTCGCAAATTGTGGTTGAGAACGGACATTTCTCCATCGAAGATCTTTACGTTGCCGTTGATCGCCATCAGCAGCGTCGTTTTCCCCACACCGGAAGGGCCGATGATGCTGATAAATTCGCCTCCGGACACCTCCAGATCGATATCCGTCAAGACGACCTTGTTTCCATAACCGAGTTTGACTTTCACAGCTTTGATTGTCTTCATAACAGCCTCCTTGACCGTGTTTGGGGGCGATGATAGCAGCCGTTTGTTGCAACATTATTTAGGTTCGGTTAAGTTTTAATGAACCCGTCGCCGGAAAAGAAATCTTCAGGTTCGGTTAAATTTTGCTTAAAACCTGTTGCCTGAAACGGAAAAATTTCCCAGAAAAAGGCTTGACTTCGGCAGATGGTCGTGATAAGCAGTCCGCAAATCATCCGAGAAGTCGGTGGTGGAAAACCGGCATTGAAGCCGGTGAAGAAGCTGGTTACAGAAAAACATCTGCGATAATAAGCAGAAAAAGACCTATCAAGAATGCCACGAAGGCGTGAATTCCCTGGAGGGGGGCGCTTTCGTGGCGTTTTTTTTGCGGAATTGTGTTTTTATCCATGAGAGCTTTGAAAAATGCCGCCTGAAGCGCGCATTTATTGATTTTTCGGGGTACCCCGCCGTCGCAGCAAGGCTGCAAAGGCGTCAGGAACGCGAACTATCCCAGAGCGTTTAACCTTTGAAGCCGATGTGAGGCGCCGCGGGGTCGAAAAAGATCCGATCAGCGCGAAGGTGGCGTTTTGCAAAGTTCTCTCCATGTAAGTTCTCGAGAAAACAAAAGTTATTCCGTCGAGCACAGCCGCCATGCCATGGAACTCCTTCCTTTCAGGAAATTTCCGCATTTAATTCAATAAAGAGGAAAGGAGGAGAAGCAATGAAAAAGGGTAAATGGTTTTTGGGGGTCGTGGCGGTTGTGAGCGTATGCATCCCCTGGGGCGCCGGCGCAGCCGAAGATGCACGCGCTATCAAACAGTTCGAGGAGATCGTTGTCACGGGGGAGAAGATCATTGCGCCGACCCGTGAAACCGGAGAGACCGTTTACACCGGGACGGAGATCACAGCGAAAGGCATCGAAGTCCAGGGAACGCCGGCAAGCACGAGCGTCTATGAGGCGATCGGCATTTTGCCGGGCGTCAGTGTGGAGAGCGCCGATCCCTATGGATTAGGGGCGGAACAGAGAACCATCCGCGTGCGGGGGGTTCGCGGCATGCTTGGTGCCCTGGGTGTAAGCGGGGTTCCGAACTACGGCGGCAACCCGATCGGGCCGCGCGAATACATCTACGATATGGAGAATTTTCAATCCCTATCGGTGTATAAAGGGGCGGCGCCTGCCGATTTTGGCGCGGGAATCGGCTCGCGCGGAGGGGCGATCGATCTGAAACCAAACTGGCCCAAAAAAGAACTGGGTTTCACGTTCCGACAGGGGTTCGGCACGGACAACTACCACCGCACCTACCTCCGTTTTGATTCCGGCAGCCTCACGAAATCGGGCACGGCGTTTTCCGGTTCCTATTCCTATACCGAAGCCGACAAATGGAAGGGGCCGGGGAAAACAGGTCCGCGGAACAACTTTAACCTCGCCCTGGAGCAGCCGCTGGGCAGCATCGTGGATGTGAAGCTCTGGCTCAACTCCAACGACCTCAAGCAGAATCTCTACCGATCGCTTACCTACGCCGAGAGCCAGAACCTCGACGCCAATTACAAACTCGATTACAATGAAACCCTCACCGGCGTTAAGGCGACCGATATCAATTACTACGACTACAACAGGGGCGAATACGAGAACAAGGACCTGATCGCCTTCATCACGGTCACTCCCTCGGAACAACTCCGATTCACGCTGAAACCCTATTTTTGCGATGAAGAGACAGAGATTTATCAGGGGAGCAGCTCCGGGGGTGGTATTATCCAGAAACGAACCCGCGATATCGACCGCAAGGGCGTCATCGTCGAGGGCTTCTGGGGCGCCAAACCGGTGAATATCACCGCAGGTTACCATTTTGAAAACTCGGACATGCAGATTTACACGCAAAAATACAACCCGGTGGGGCTTGCCTGGCAGGGCTACGGGGTGACGGCCACGACCGGCGACACGTATATCCACAGCCCCTATCTGAAGATTGCCGGCTCGCTCAAGAAGATAGACTGGCAGGCGGGCGTCAAGTATTTCCGTTTTGAGGACTCGGCAAGCGAAGGGTACAGATCCGGGCCTGCGCCTGCTTACAGCCTGATACGGGATGCGGCCCTTGACCGCGAGGCGAGAACGTACGACATTGTCCTGCCAAGCGCGGGACTTTCCTGGACGCATTCTGAAAATCTGCAATTTTACACAAGCTACGGAAAAAACTTCATCCGTCCCTATGCGTACCTGCCGCTGGTGAACCTCTACAGCCAGAATAAAGCGGCATTTACCGCAAAAGGGATCATGCTCAATGACCTCTTCAAAGGGTACGACATTGAGGAGTCGGACAATATCGATCTGGGGATGCGTCTGAAAACCGCACGGTTCGATTTCGCGCCGACGGTCTTTTACGGCAGGCACAAAAACCTGCTCACGACGATCTACGATTCGCGGGTCAATCTCAACTACCAGCAGAACATCGGCAAGGCCACCGGCTATGGTCTTGATGTGGAGGCAAACTTCCATCTTCATCCCAGCGTTACTGTTTTCATCAATCCGACGTACACCATTTTGGAGTACGACGACGATTTAACCTATAACGGCGCCACGCTGAAGGCAAAGGATAACCAGGTCGTGGATACACCCAGAATGATCGTAAAAACAGGCTTGATCTACAAATGGGGCGCCCTGGAGGCAATTCCGTCGGTGAATTTCATCGGCTCGCGCTATGCGGACGTGGAACATAAGGAAGAGGTTTCATCCTATGCAACGCTAAACCTTAAACTCAGTTACACGTTCAAGAAAATTCCCGTCGCCGAAAATCTCAAGATCGCAGCCGAGCTGAACAACATCCTCGACCGAAGATACATCTCACGCATCAATTCCTCGGATGATACACGCGCGGGCTCAACAAGCTATATGGCGGGCGCCCCGTTTTCGGCGATACTGTCTGCATCCGTGGAGTTTTAACCGTTCGTGAAAGCGCGGGGGAGATAACTGGCCCGTATCCGCCGCCCTCCCCACGCTTCAGGATAATAAATGCATGCATTTTCAGGCTGATATGCCAGAAAGGACATTTAACGATGAAAAAACTGAAACCTCTTTTATTGTTTGTACTTGCGGCGGCGCTTTCCTTCCTGATTCCGCTATCGGCAGCAGCGGCGCCCGCGGATATGGGGAAAATGGAGGCGGCGCTGAAAGCCGCCCTTGACGAAATCGGCCTTCCCGTCGGCGACGGCAGGCTTTTCATGCTCACCAATGCCGGGTATGGACAGATGGAAAACCAATCGACCGAGGCCTTTTGGGATGCCGCAAGCGCGGCGACGGGCTGCACGCTCGGGAAGCGGTCGCTGCTTTCCGTTCACTCCCCATTTTACGCACCGCTCTGGGCCTCCCTCTACCGGAAGGATACGGGGGCGCTGATGTATATCGGCTGGACAAAGGGCGGCATCAAGACGCAGCGGATCAACGCGGCCCCGGAGGTCATTCTGAAACCCGCGGCTTGGAAGGAGGCCTCCGCAGGGCCGATCGGGCAGAACCTCTTTTCCATCGTGACGATCAGCCGGGCGTGGTCCGTGGATGCCCCCTGGACGCTGCTCATGGCGGCGTCGTTTCACAACCACGTCTGCCCGGGGGTCAATATCGGTTACCTGTCGGGGATGTTCATCATGAGGGAACTGCCGCTGCGCGAAGGGGATCGCTACGTGTTTGTCAGCGCCCCGGCGAAGTGCTGGGCCGACGCCCTTCAGGTCATGTTCGATACGACGACCGGCAAGGGGGGCGGGTACGCGGATGCGATCAGCGACAGGGATATGGAGAAATATGCGGTAAACGGCATCTCCCCGACGCTTGTGGCAATGCGCGTGAACAAAAAAAGCGACGTCTGCGACGGGATCGCGCTGGGTTTCGACTTCAATGCGGCCTTTGCCGCAAGCAAGGTCAGCAGAGAGGAATTTAACGCGAAAGGGGGTCTTCTTCCACTTATCTCCCGCGCAAAAATGGGTTCGGCTCTGGCCGGGCGGCCCATCGAAAAGAATCTTCCCTTTATTGTCCCGCTGAAACGCTTTTCCGGGAAGGCGGCACTGGCGGGGATGCTTGTCAAGGGCGATCCCTACGCCGCCGTCTGGAACAAATGAAGCCAAGACACCACTTTGACTTAAATTTCGCTGTATTCCGTGCGTGGTTTTGCATCGGCATACACAAAAAAGCGAAAAAAAGTAACGCAACGGGAGGATTCATGGACGACTTAACAAAGGTAAAAAAACATCTGATTGAACACTGGATCGAACATGAACGGCAGCATATCGCCGAGTACGAGGAGTGGGCAAAAAAGATTCAGAATCAAAAGGGCGGCGCGAAAACGGCTTCGGTGCTTTTGGAAGCGGCCGGAAAATTGCACGATTCTGTTGAGATACTGATGAGATTGTCCGACAAGTAATCCTGACGGAGGAGCTCGTTTTTTGCCGGAAGGACGGATTGACGGCTGAGACGAATCTTTTCCAATCAGTTCCGGTGGTGGCTTCAGTATCCCCGCATCTTGAAAAGAGCGGGAAAGTAACGATGCAAATATCACTTGACAGAAAAAGGAAAGCCATGTTACCGATTTCACAAAACGGTTGTTGGGAAAAATACAGGTTCTTTTACAAGTCATGCTGTTCTGGTGCCGCCCCTTCGGGCGGTATAATAGGGAATCCCGTAAGAATCGGGAGCGGACCCGCCACTGTAAGCAGCGACGATTCCCTCTACGGACTCGGAAAGCTCATGCCGATACTGCAAGTACCGGGTTCCGAGATGCCGGCCACTGTCGTTACGATGGGAAGGCGAGGGAGGAGGAATGAACTGCAAGCCAGGAGACCTGCCAGAATCAGCTCGGCTTTATCTTCGACGGTAAAGAAGGCCGAAGGTGTTGGGTTAATCCGGATTATAAAAACGTTTAATCCCCGGTCATACGTTTGATATGGCCGGGGATTTTTTGTTTGGATTTTCTCGTGTCAATAAAAGTTACTGAATCTGGAGCGTTTGCGAAGTATGAGTGCTGAAGAAAAGAGCTATTCGGCGTACCTTGATGTTTCATCAACACGGAGGGGTTCCGGCATAGCACATATCCGTGAGGGTCATATCGGCATTGTCTGCTCGCTTTTGGTCCATATCGCCTTTATCTTTCTGCTGATGATCCAGCCCGGCGCAAAGATGATCGAGCTCAAAACCTTTCATATCAGCTTTGACGAAGGAGCCTCCTTCTTGCAGGATCGCCCGATCCATCCTGACTCGGGGATGAAAGTGAAAGCCGAGAAGCCCTCTTTGATTTCCAAGCCGATGAAAAAACACAACCCTCCCGGAGCGCGCAGGCAGGCGAACCGCCCGACAACCGTCGAACGTCCCGCGGCCGCTCGTTTGGCCCCGATCGACCAAATAACGACCGAAGAAAGGGTTATGCACCCGGTTGAGGGAAAATACGCATCGGTAAAGACCACGGAAACGCAGCTGCCGCCCGCTATAGGGAAGCCGAAGGGTGATGAGTTCATCGACGCCGATGCCGTTCCTGCCATAGGTACGGCCGCCGCCGGCACCCGGCACGGTGAAGGAGGTCATTCCGTCGGCGTTTCCGATGCGGCGGGAAGCACGTTGGAAGGCGCTTTTGGAGACGGTTCCGGAAACTATGCGTCAACAGGTACGGGTTCCGGAGGGGGTGGGGGCGCCGGGAGTCCTCTGGAGACCAGGTTCGGCGAGCTGAACGCCCCGAGGTTTATTCACAGGGAGATTCCCGTCTATCCGGCGTTGGCAAGAAGACGTGGCAAGGAGGGAAGGGTCGTCTTGACCCTTCTTATCGACAGCACGGGCAGGGTTCAGAAAATAGACGTTAATGAATCGCCCGGTTACGGTTTGACGGAGGCGGCGATTGAGGCGGTCAGAAAATCGACCTTTGCCCCGGCGCGAATACAAGGACGCAATATCGCCTCCCGCGCCGTTTTACCGATTCGTTTCAAACTGGAATAGAATCACCCAATAAAAAAGGGATCATCCCTGTAATGGATATTTGAGGACGTTGAGAGATGGCATATTTATCGGCATTGGTGGATTACGGGATCATGGGATTGCTCGTTTTGATGAGCGTCGCCGCGCTGGCGATCGCGATCGAAAGGTTTTTGTCCTACCGCAACATCAACGGCGGGAAATTTCACGATAAACGCGCGCTGGAATTCGAGCTTACCAAAAGGCTCCATCTCATCGCCACGATCGCAAGCAACGCGCCCTATGTCGGGCTGCTCGGGACGGTGCTGGGGATCATGGCGACGTTTTACACGATGGGGCTGGAGGGCTTCGCCGACACGGGGAAAATCATGATCGGTCTTTCAATGGCGCTGAAGGCGACGGCGGTGGGACTTCTCGTAGCGATTCCCTCCGTCGTTTTTTACAACCTCCTTTTGCGGCGCGCGAAGGGCATTATTTTAGAGTGGGAGCTGAAACATGAACGACGAGAAGGAGTTTAATTACATCAACGTGATTCCGCTTGTCGATGTCATGCTGGTGCTGCTGACGATCGTTTTGACGACCTCGACGTTTATTGCTACCGGTATGATCTCCGTCTCCCTCCCGAAGGCGTCCCCAAGCAAGGCCGAAGTCGTCAAAAACGATATAATTTCGATTGACCGGGACGGCAAAGTCTATTTCAATTCCCGGGAGGTCGGACTGGATGAGTTGAACAATACCATACGTCCGTTGGATCGGGAAACGCCGCTGATTATCCGCGCGGACTCCGATATAAGGCTCCAGGTTTTTATCGATGTCCTTGATATTATCAATCACGGGGGGTTCAAAAAAGTCGCCGTCCAGACAGAGATAAAGAAGTAAAGGCCATCATCGCTTTGGTGTATGAAACAAAAAGAGACGGTCTCATTGAAAAGTAATAAAGAAAGGGGGGCGGAAAATGAAAAACGGGGTAATCGTCTATGTTGCCGGCAGTGAACGGATGCGGAAGGATTTTGATCCGGAAAAGGCGGCCAAAGGGCTGGATATTAAGGCCGATCAAATCGAAGTTGTCTTGTCCGACGAGTACGACCAATACTTCATGGATGCCTGGTGGAAGCTTATAGCAAGGGGAATGGGGTTGATCGTCTGCAAGATGGCCGAGGTCGTCCATGGTTCGCGATTGGAATTGACCGGCCGTGAACTACGGCTTTTCGGATGAGTTTTTGATGTCATTGCAATCTATCGTTATTGCCGGTACAAACAGCGGCGTGGGAAAAACAACGCTTGCGATTGCGCTGACGCATGCGCTTGTGCGGCGGGGAAAGCGGGTGCAGACATTCAAGGTCGGTCCGGATTTTCTTGATCCGACCTATCTTTCGATCGCTTCGGGCCGAATTTGCTACAGCCTTGATGGATGGATGGCGGGGGGCGGCTACTGCCGCCGGCTGTTTGCAAGGGCGTGCCGGGACGCCGATTTCGTCGTTGTCGAGGGGGTCATGGGTCTTTTCGACGGCGCCGATCCGCAGAGCAATGAAGGAAGCACGGCCCAAATCGCCCGTCTTTTCGACATCCCGGTGCTTCTTGTTGTCGATGTTCGCAAAATGGCACGAAGTTTCGCCGCAGTTGTCAAGGGTTACACGACCTTTGAGACAGGCCTTCGCTTTGCCGGGATCATTGCCAATCGTTGCGGCTCCGCGCGTCATGCCGAATGGCTTTCCCTTTCGCTTGCGGCGGCGGGGCTCCCGCCTCTGCTCGGCGCAATAAACGATGGCATCCTTCCCAATATCCCCTCCCGTCATCTGGGCCTCGTGACGGCGGATCAGAGGCTCCTTTCAGAGCAGTTTCTGAACTCCTTGGCCGATGTCTTTGAAAGGCATATCAACATCGAAAACATATTTTCGCTCGATGCGACAAAGAACACGGCTTCGTCTTCCGAAAAGGCAGGAAACGAAAAAGCTTCAGATGGTTTGGAACGCACCCAGACCAGGCGCCGATCCGGCGGGAGAAAAAAACCTCTGCGCATCGGCATCGCGCGTGATGATGCCTTCCATTTCTATTATGCGGATCTATTCGATGAACTCGCCGAAGCCGGCTGTGACTTGCTTTTCTTTTCCCCGCTTACGGATGCTTCGTTGCCAAATGGGCTCTGTGCATTATATATCGGAGGAGGTTATCCGGAGTTATACGCGGACAGACTGGCTGCCAACAAGCGGATGCTTGAGGAGATACGAAGATATGCGGACTCTGGACGTCCGCTTTATGCCGAATGCGGTGGGCTTATGTATCTATCGCGGGGAATAGAGGTCGGCGATCAATACCATCCCTTTGCCGGCGTCCTGCCGGCACGAACGAGGATGCGGGCGGGGAAAAAGGCCCTTGGCTACGTAGAGGTGACGCTTCGGAATGATTCGCTTTGGGGCGGATCCGGCGATACATTTCGCGGACATGAGTTCCACTATTCGGAATTGATTGATAACCCGACGGCGGATCCCCGATGGGAGGCAATTTACCAGGTACGCCGGCCCAGACAGGAGGCATTGGAGACGGAGGGATTCCAACGCGGGGCAATTCTTGCGAGTTATCTCCATCTCCATTTCGCCTCACGACCGGCGGCGATCAACCACTTTATAGAACGTTGCAGGAGCTAAAGTATGATGGAAGGGCCGCGACGCCCGCTCATGCGGGATTTTATGGCATCGCCGCTCAGCGGTCCGGAGATTGAGGCCCGTTCGATGGAAATCATCGAGCGGGAAATCGGGAGGCAATCCTTCTCCGAACAGGAATGGCCGGTTGTCCGGCGGATCATTCATGCAACCGGTGATGTCGCAATCACCGCAGACATCCGCTTTTCTCAGGGCGCGGTCACGGCCGCCCTTGATGCCCTCAAGGCCTGTCGGCCAATTATTGTCGATTCGAACATGATCCGCGCCGGGATTTCGGTCTCCCGCCTCCGTTTTGTCTGCCGACGTTACCGGAGGAAGAGCATCGTCTGCCATATCGCAGATAAGGATATCGAAGAGATGTCTGAACGCACCTCATTGCCCCGTTCACTGCTTGCGATAAGAAAGGCGCGCCCTTTTCTTCAAAACGCGATCGTAGCCTTTGGAAATGCACCCATCGCGTTGATGGAACTCAACCGGATGGTCATTGAAGAGGGAATTAGACCGGCTGTTGTCATTGCGATGCCGGTCGGGTTTGTTCATGTCGTGGAGAGCAAGGAGGAGCTGATGACACTGGACATCCCTTATATTGCCGTTGCAGGCCGCCGCGGGGGAAGCCCGCTTGCTGCAAGCACGATCAATGCGCTCTGCGGCATCGGCAATCCTCAACACGTAACAACCGTCCCCCCGTCGCCTTCGGTGAGCTGTTCAAGGGGGTACGAGTTCGACAAACAGCGGCAAGGATGAGGCCGATGTGAGGATCAGGCGTGGAGCCTACGTCAGAGGAAAGTCGGGATTTATGATGGAAAACAAAGAAGAAAAGATTGCAATCGTTCTTGCCCAGTTCGGCACGAGCTATCCCGCGGCGCTTGGCGCCCTGACGGGCATTCAGAGACAAATCGCCGCTGCCTTCCCTGGCGTCAAGATCCGCATCGCCTTTACCTCGGACATAATTCGAAAAATCTGGCGCGGCAGGCGTGACGATGCGGGATTTCTCAAAGAAAACAGGGATATCCCCGATGAAATTCTCGATGTCAAGGCCCCCCTTGCAACGCTTGCCGACCTGCAGGATAAAGGTTTCAAGACGATCGTTGTCCAGTCCACCCACATCTTTGAAGGGGAGGAATATCTCGATCTCAAATCCTGCGTTGACGGGCTCGATTCGATAAACACAATCAATCCCCGGCACAAGCCCTTCCGGAAAATAGTTCTGGGACGGCCCCTTCTGGGGAAAAAGGGAAAGGAATATCCTTATCATCATGATCTTCGCGTCGCCGCGGAGGCGCTGCGGCCAGATCTGGATATGGCCAAAGAGCATCATGCGGCGCTCGTTTATATGGGACACGGAAACGCCTATCTCTCCACCGGCATCTATATGGAATTTCAGGAATCGTTACGCAAGATGTACCCGGATACGCCTGTTTATATCGGATGCGTTGAGGGGTTTCCGTCCGTTGAGCGTGTTGTTACAAAGCTCCTCAGGGACAAGATACGCAAGGTGGTGGTAAAACCTTTGATGATCGTCGCGGGGGAGCATGCCAGAAACGATATGGCCGGTGATGAAGAGGATTCCTGGAAGACGATCTTCCAGGCGAACGGGATTACGTTTATCCCGGTTAGCCGCGGGCTGGGTGAAAATCCTGCGATCGGAAGGATATTCGTTCAGCATATAAAGGACGTCGCGCGGGACAACCGCATCGAGCTGTAGCCGCCGGTACCTTCGGCTTGCAGAACGGGGAAGCTTTGGTTTATCGGGGTTAGGTGATGAATAAGACCGGAACGCTGCGGGAGGGATACACGACCGGAAGCTGTGCGGCGGCGGCCGCAAAGGCGGCCGTTCTGCTCTTGGACAGGGGAGAAAAGGAAAGGGAAATGGATATCCCCCTGCCCGATGGGAAAAGGCTTTCCATTCCCATCGTTGATCTGAAGCTTGCCGGAGACGGCGCGGAGGCGACCGTGCAAAAGGATGCCGGCGACGATCCCGATGTTACCGATAAGGCGCTTATCAGGGCCGCCGTCTGCTGGCGGGGGGATCAAAAGGTGACATTTGTTGCCGGAACGGGGGTGGGAATCGTGACAAAACCGGGACTTGCCATTCCCCCCGGCGAGCCGGCCATCAACCCGGCACCGCGCAGCATGATTACAAAGGCAATCAGGGAGGTCACGTCCCGCGGCGTACAGGTGACGATTTCGGTGGAAAAAGGCGAAGAACTGGCCGCCAAAACCTTCAACCCGAGGCTCGGCATTACAGGTGGCATCTCGATCCTCGGAACGACGGGAATCGTCAGACCTTTCAGTCTGGCCGCTCTACAGGAAACGGTCCGTTGTTCGCTGAGCGTGGCCGCCGCCGCTGGAGTCAAGATGCCGATACTGGTTCCCGGCCATATCGGTGAACGCGCGGCGCGGCGCGATTTTAATACCGTGCCGGAGCAGGTTATAGAAACCGGAAACGAGTGGGGCGTTGCGCTGGACGAGTCGGTGAAACACCCTTTTACAGCCCTGATGGCGCTCGGTCACCCCGGCAAACTCGCCAAACTGATCCGGGGAGACTTCGATACGCACTCCCATAGGTCGCAAAGCGCCGTTGGGATCGTGGAGGCGTTTCATAAGGCGGTCATCGGACGACCGGCCGCGAAAGTCGCTACCGTCGAGGGGATATTCATGGCCCTCGAAACCCAACAGCGGCGGCGGCTCGGGGACCGGCTTGCCGAGGCTGTCAGAGAGGCCATAACAAAAAAAGTCGGGGATAAGCTTATTGTCGCGACGGTTTTGATCGACCTTTCCGGCCGGATATTCGGCGAGGCGGGGGATACTCAAAAATGGCGGTAGAAAAGAAAAGAATTATCATCGTCGGCTGCGGCCCCGGTTCGGTTGATCTGTTGCCGCCTGCGGCGGCCGCCGCCGCCGGGAAGGCGGACGTGCTGATCGTCTCCAAGCGCCTTGAGGGATTGTTTACGGAGTCCTCCGCCGAGAGGATCGATGCGGGGGCTGATATAGCGCAAACGCTGGAAATCATCGCCAGGCAGAGGGATATGGGCAAACAGGTTGTTCTGCTGGCAACCGGGGATCCGGGGATATTCAGCCTGGCGCAGCCGGTCATCCGGCATTTTGGGCGCGAAAACTGCGAGGTTATCCCCGGGATCAGCTCCATCCAGGTCGCCTTCGCGAGAATCGGCCTTTCGTGGGAGGATGTGACGATCCTCTCCGCCCATAAGGAGGATCCTAGGATTTCGGCGGATGAGCTTCGTCCTGCCGGGAAGATCGCCATTCTCGGCGGGAGAACCGCAAGCCTCCACTGGATCGCCGGGCTTTTGAAGGAACTCGGGGATGGGCGGAGGGTTTTTCTCTGCGAGGAGCTTACCCTCCCCGACGAAAAGATCACCGAGGTCAAGCCCGATGAGCTTACAGAGCGTGAAGTCTCGACGAGGGTCATCGTTCTGGCTGTGAAGAGAGAACTGTTTTCATGAGAACGGACGCCAGGGATTGTAAAACGGGGATACTTTACGGAATCGGCGCAGGGCCGGGAGATCCGGAACTGATGACGTTGAAAGGGGCGCGTCTGATCGGCGCCTCGCCGCACCTGTTCGTACCGAAAGCAAGAACGGCCGCGGAAAGCGTCGCCCTTCATATTGCCCGGGGCCTTATCGGCCCGAAAACGGCGGTTCATGAACTCGTATTCCCGATGACGGCCGACAGGGAGCAGCTCGAAAGGAAATGGGACGAGGCTGCCGTCCACGTCACCGAGGTTCTCGAAAGGGGAGAGGATGCCTGCTTTCTTACGCTCGGCGATCCGCTGCTCTATTCGACGTATATCTACCTGTTGAAGGCGGTGAAAAGAAGGCTTCCCGCCGTCGAGACCGTCACGGTTCCAGGGATCACGTCGTTCTTTGCGGCGGCCGCTTTGACGGATTTCGCGATAGGAGAGGGCAAAAAACCGGTAACGATCATCCCGACCGCGGACGATCTGAAGGCGGTACGCGATGCGTTGTCTCTCGGAGGGACTGTTGTTCTGATGAAGATAGGCGGGCGGCTGCAGGAGATTCTTGCCATCATTGATCAGGAAGGCCTCCTGGAGCAGGCCGTGTTCGTGTCGCATGCGACGATGGCCGATCAGCGCATCGAGACGGATCTGCGGCGCCTTAAGACCGGGGCGCCGGAGGCGGGATACCTGTCCGTCATTCTGGTTAACGCCGATAAAGGGACATGACGGCGGAGTCCCGGCCGCTTTTTTGCCCGGCCGGGGAAGTCGAGCACGGTGACCTTTGAAAAATGCTGCCTGAAGCGCGATTTCAAAGATTTTTCGGGGTACCCCGCCGTCGCAGCAAGACTCGAAAGGCGTTAAGAACGCGAACGTTAGAGAGCGTTTAGCCTGTATAGTCTTTAGCGAGACGCAGCGGGGTCGAAAAAGATTTATGAGCGCGAAAGGCGGCGTTTTGCAACGGTCTCCACGGATAAGAGATATGATGGTTCATTTCGTCGGCGCGGGTCCGGGGGATCCGGATCTGCTTACCAAAAAGGCGGAGAAACTGCTTGGCGCCTGCCGTATCTGCATCTATGCGGGATCCCTTGTCAGCCCCGAGGTTCTGGCGCTTATCCCGAAAGATGCTGAGTGCTACGACTCCGCCGGGATGTCGCTGGATGAGGTTGTCGCCGTTTATCAAAAGGCAGCCGAGAAGGGAGTCGACGTCGTCCGCCTTCATTCCGGGGATCCCTCGATTTACGGGGCGACGCGCGAGCAGATGAACAGGCTCGACGAGCTTGGAATCGGATACGACGTCACACCCGGTGTCAGTTCCTTTCAGGCCGCCGCCGCCGCATTGCGCACGGAGCTTACCGCCCCGGAGACGGCGCAGACGATTATTCTCACCAGAACGGCGGGGCGCACCCCTCTGCCGGAGGAACAGCAGCTCGAGAGGATCGCGAAAACGCGCGCGACGCTCTGCATTTTCCTGTCGGTGCAAAAGATCAACGAGGTGGCCGTCACGCTGCGGTACTATTACGGCCCTAAGTGCCCGGCCGCCGTTGTTTACCGCGCCTCCTGGCCTGATCAACTTATAATCCGGGGAACGCTCGCCGATATTTCCGAAAAGACAAAAGAGGCAAAGATAAGCTCCACGGCGATGATCATCGTCGGAAAAGCTCTTTCGCGGGATATTCCCGCTTCCAGGCTTTACGACGCCACTTTTTCGCACGGCTTCAGAAAGGGGGGAAAGAAGTGAGGACGGCGCTGATCACCCTTTCCGACGCCGGCGCAAGGCTTTTTGTTGCCGTTGCCGCCCGGATTCCAGAGGCGAAACTCTTCGTCCACGAATCCATCGGCGCGGGAACCCTTCGGAGTGGTCCATCCCGGAAAACGGCGAAGGCGGAGCGCTTTGCGAAGATCACGGAGCTTACGCGGAGCCTGTTCGGGTTGTACGACAATCTCGTGTATGCCGCGCCCTGCGGCGTCGTTGTCCGGGCTGTTTCCCCGCTTATAAGAAATAAGTATGACGATCCCGCCGTCGTCGTGCTCGATGTCGGAGGCCGCTGGGTGATAAGCCTGCTTTCCGGTCACGAGGGAGGGGCGAATGATCTGGCGTTCCGGATCGCGAACCTTACCGGCGCGGAGCCGGTCATAACGACAACAACCGAGGCGATGAAGTCGGTGATCGTCGGGATAGGATGCCGGCGCTCTACACCGGCGGAACAGATCGTCGCCGCCGTCAACGAGGTTCTTACAGCGGAGGGAATCGCCGTTGAGGAAGTCCGCCTCATGGCGTCGGCGGACGTAAAGGCTAACGAACAGGGTTTGATGGAGGCCGCGGGGATGCTCGGCCTGCCGTTGCGTTTTATCTCTTCAACGGAGATTACAGAGTCAAAACGGGATTTCTCCCGTTCCGACTTTGTTTCCCGGAAGGTGAATCTTCCGGCCGTCGCCGAACCGGCGGCACTAATTGCGGGAAGGAGGACGACTTTTATTTGTCGAAAGAAGATCGTAGGCGGAATAACGGTTTCCCTGGCCAGGGAAAAATTTTCGTGGTCGGAATCGGCCCCGGAGGGGCGTTAGACAGGACGCGCCGCGCGGAGGAAGCAATCGCGCAAAGCACGGTTGTCGTCGGATACACGCGCTACCTTGAGTTGATCCGGGACATCACCGGCGGAAAGGAACTGATCTCCACGGGGATGACCAGGGAGATTGAAAGATGCCGGACTGCGCTGGCGCAGGCCGCGGCCGGAGAAACGGTGGCCCTGGTTTCCTCCGGTGATCCGGGGATTTATGGGATGGCCGGTTTGGTTCTGGAGCTTGCGGAGGCAAACGGTTCGAACGTGCCGGTGGAGATTGTGCCTGGTGTTTCCGCCGCCAACGCACTCGCGGCCGGCCTCGGGGCTCCTCTTATGTGCGATTTCGCGACGCTCAGTCTGAGCGACCTGATGACGCCGTGGCCGACGATCCGGGCCCGTCTCGAGGCCGTTGCGGCGGCGGATCTGGTCGTTGCGATCTACAACCCTCGCTCGCAGAAGCGCACCCGCCAGCTCGAAGAGGCCGCGGAGATATTCCGGACTCACCGGCCCGGAACCACTCCCGTCGGTGTCGGAACGGCGGTCGGAACACCGGAAGAGGATATCGTCATCTCCGATCTCGAGAGTTTTTGCGACCTGCCGATCACAATGCGAAGCGTCGTGATCGTCGGCAACAGCACCTCCCGGATTTCGGGGAAATGGCTCATCACCCCCAGAGGCTACGCAATAAAAAAATCTTGACAGTGGAAATCAAGGGTGGTAATGATCCACAACAATCGAGAGGCCTTATGGCCGTAAAAGGGAAGACGGTGCGAATCCGTCGCGGGCCCGCCGCCGTAACCGGGGATGAAAGCCGCAGTGACGTCACTGTTCCGTTTGGAAGGAATGGGAAGGCGCGGTAAGTAAGCTGATCCGGAAGCCGGAAGACCTTCTTGATATGTTATATGGGATTGGGCTTCGTGGACGGAAGCCGATCGATAAACTTGTTACGGGTGAAAAACGGCATCCTCGGACCTGATACATTGGGTTCGAGGATTTTTTTTGACGCTCAACGGCAGGCGTTGTTGCATTCGCTATTCGCACATAAACAAAGGAGGCGATGTGAAGAAAGTCCTATCTGACGGAGCATGCTGAAATCGCGTCCGCAAAGAAGGCAATAAAGCAAAGCTTAATGTTCACAGTCTCGGAAACAATGAATCTGTCATCAACCGGAAGTCAGGAAAGAGGAGTGAAAAGCTCCCGCTGCCCCGCAGCCGTGAAGGGAACGAACGCCCGAATATAAGCCACTGCCGTCGATAAAAGATGGCGGGAAGGCGGGCAAGTAGGCATAAGCCCGAAGCCGGAAAGCCTGTCCAGGTTGAGACAATCCAGGAGGAAAAGGTTCCATGGAAGCGGAATTCGCTGTTGACAAAAGGAACTGCTCCCCCCTGGTCAAACAAAAAATCTCGAGGGAGGAAAAAATGAAAGAATTTCTGAAAAAGGCATGGATCATTGTGTTATCCGCGATGTCCGCATGGTTCTTCTTTACAGGCGACGTTTTTGCAATGGATCAGAAAAACGACGGCAGGGCGATCGTTCTTGCCCAGTTCGGGACCAGCTACCCTTCTGCTCTGCGATCGCTGCTCGATATTCAAAAGAATGTCCAGTCCGCCTTTCCCGGCGTGAAGGTAAAACTGGCGTTCACATCCAACATTATCAGAAAAATATGGCATGAACGGCAAAACGATAAGCGGTTTCTTGCCGAAAACAAGGGCATCTCCAGGGAAATACTGGAGGTCAAGGCCCCCCTGGCCACGCTTGCAGACCTGCAGGATGACGGATACAACACAATCATCGTGCAATCGAACCATGTTATGGAGGGAGAGGAGTACCTTGATCTCAAGGCTCTCGTCCACGCGCTGGATTCCATCGAAACGATCAAACCAGCGTTCAGGCCCTTCCGAAAAGTGGCGCTCGGCAGGCCCCTGCTGGGTGAAAAAGGGAAAAAATATCCGTACCGCAAGGATCTGGAAACGGCGGCAAAGGCGGTGCGGTCCGATGTGGAACTTGCCGCGAAGAACAGCGCCGCCCTGGTCTATATGGGACACGGAAACGAACATCTCTCCACAGGCGTCTATGCGGAATTTCAGGAGACAATGCGAAGGCTCTATCCATCAACGCCGATCTGCGTGGGCACCGTGGAAGGATTTCCTGATCTTGACGGCGTCGTCGCTGAACTGGAGAGATACGGAATCAAAAAAGTTCTGTTGAAGCCTTTCATGATTGTTGCAGGCGACCACGCCACAAACGATATGGCCGGGGACGAGAAAGATTCATGGAAATCGGTTTTCCAGGCACGGGGAATCGAGGTCATTCCCGTGCTTGAGGGATTGGGCGTGAACCATGAAATTTCCAGCATCCTGATTCAGCATATACGGGACGTCGCCCGCGACAGCCATATCGCGATGTAGAGGCCTGCGCCGGTGAGCGGCGGGGGAAACGGGCATGCAAGACGATCCAAAACAACATTGCCACAGGGGAAGAGCTTCACGGTTTATCCAGGATCGACTTCCGAAAGCAGCGCGGACGGTGCGCAAAAATCCCAAATAAGGAGCAACATGAATAAAAACAACCATATCTTCAATCAATTGCCGTTGCGGTCCGGTTTTAATCTTCTCGTTCTGCTGCTGTCTCTTGCCTCACCGTTAAGGGCGCAAGAGGCGCCCGCCCGCATGGATGAAATCATCGTCACCGCGACGAGAACCGAAAAAACCCTGGAGACGGTGCCGGGCAGCGTCGGCGTCGTCACGCAAAAGGAGATCGCCAACCGACAGATATTCAGTGTTGACCAGACATTGAATCTGCTCCCCGGTGTTATCGCAGGCCGGGCGCGTCTGCGCGACACGATGTCGTATCTGACGGTCGGCGGGGTTCCCGGCCAGGGCCGGACGCTGATCCTGCTCGACGGGATATCCCTGAACAGCCCCTATTCCGGTTCGTTCGATTCCAGCGGCATCGCCGTCGAGGACGTGGCGAAAATCGAGGTCGTCAAGGGTCCGTTTTCCAGCCTGTACGGCGGAAATGCGATGGGCGGGGTGGTGAACATCATAACAAGGATGCCCGACAAACGGGAAGCGATCATCAAAACCGGCTATGGAACGGCCTGGAGTCGCGGCGACGCGCAGAACGACCTCGTTTCCCTGTATGCGGCGGGCGGCGACAAAATCGGAGAAAAGCTCCGTCTTTTCATCAGTTATGATGAAAAAAGCACAAACGGCAACATATCCAACCTGAACATCCAGACGAAAAAGCCCACGGCGGGGCTGACCGGCTGGTCCGAGACGACATCCACCACCGGGGCGAAACGCTACCTGATCGGCAACAGAGGCAACGACGCGTGGAAAAATGACAACATCGCCTTCAAGGCGCGGTACGATTTTTCCGATGCCACAAAAGCCGATCTCCAGTTTCAGAGGGCGACGCACGATTACGAAAACGGCGCTCCCGAGACGTATCTCCGGAACGCCGCGGGAGCCGAGGTCTGGACGTACTCAACGGTCAAAGAAGGATCCTTCCTGAAAGGGGCCGGAGGGGCCGCCCGCAATCTGTACCGTCTTGGACTGGAAACCGAATGGTTTCAGCAGGCTGCGGTCAAGATCACGCTGGGCTACGTCGATCAGCAAAAGCGCTGGTATGTCACCCCCACAAGCGCGACGGCAACCCGAACCGGCGGCCCAGGCAAGCTGTCGGACACCCCAACGGCGAGTTGGAGCGCCGATATGCAGGCAACCTTTCCCCTTTTCAAAAGCCAGCTTGCGACCATCGGCGGGTCATACAAGACCGGATGGTCCGACTCGCAGGAAACCAGTCTGACCAACTGGACGGACGAGGGATCGGCGACAAACCTGACCTATCAGGCAAAGGGGAAAGACCGGAACTACGCCCTGTTTTTTCAGGACGAGATACAGATTTTCGACAAGCTTACCGCCTGGATAGGCGCAAGGCAGGACTGGTGGGAGACGTTCGACGGCTACGTGAACCAGGCGGGAACGGTCGGCTATCCAAAAACCTACGACAGCCGCAAGCAGTCCTCGTTCAGCCCGAAGGCGGCCCTCGTTTACGCCCCGTTCGCGAAGACCACGCTGCGCGCCTCGCTGGGACGCTCTTTCCGTTCGCCGAATCTCCACGATCTTTACCGCACCTGGACCACCTCCGGGGGAACAACATACCTCAGCAACCCCGACTTGACCCCGGAGACGGCCGTCTCGTGGGGGGTCGGCGTTGACCGGAAACTCTGGAAAGGGGCGCGGATCGCGGCCGGCTATTTTGAAAACGAGATTTCGGACATGATCTACACGCGAACGCTCACCGCGACGACAAAGGAGAAGATCAACGCGGGACGGGGGAAAAGCCGCGGCGTCGAGCTGGAGGCGGAGCAGAGCTTCGACAAATGGCTGAGGCTCTTCGCCAATTTCACCTGGACCGACTCCGAAATCCTCGAAAACAGCGCCGCCCCCGCCTCCGTCGGCAAGGAGATGACCGACCTGCCGCGCACCATGTTCAATGCGGGAGGGGAGCTGCGAAAAGGCCCGCTTTCCGCGTCGCTCACGGGACGGTACATGGACAAACGCTACAACACTGACGACAATACCGACACCGCAAGCGGGGTGTACGGCGCGTACGACCAGTTTTTCACGATGGACGCGAAGGTATCATACCAGGTCACTTCGTGGGCATCCGCGTCGTTTTCGGTTGCGAATATCCTCGACCGGGAGTATTTCTCTTACTCTTTGGCGCCGGGTCGCTCGTGGTTTCTGGAGTTGACGCTGCGTTACTGAACGGCTGACGCTGCGTTACCGAACGATAGAAAAAAGGGGAATCACCGGGATATGCGGGGTCGGGTCGCCTGGAACGGGACAGGATCCGACCCCGATTGTCCCGGAAGAAAACGGTCTGCAACGGGCTTTCGGGTTTGAAAGCGCAGCTTCATGTTCATAAATTATCCGCAACGACCGGAACATCTAACAGCGCGTCTGGCGCATGAATACATCACGGAGGGTAGAGATAGTGGATTTGAACATCATCCTATGGGTCCTGGGCACGCTCTTCAGCCTGGGGATTTTCGCCGTCAAGGTCGGCTTCGGGCTCGGGTACGGGCGGTTCGGGACGAAGGGGATCGTTCTGACGCTTACGGGGTACGTCCTCTTGTTCGTGGCGATTGCGCTTCTCGCGGGCAGGCTGATGGAGATGGCCATGCCCATCCTGAAGAAGGGGCCCTATATCCACCTGCTGATGGCGGCGGGGATGATCGTCTGGGGCGTTTACATGCTCCGGGGGGGGCATCATGCGGCGCCGGGAACCCCGGCATCCATCGGTGATGGCGCCTTCAAGTCATCGCTTCTGCTGATCATCCCCTGCCCCGTCTGCCTGTCGGCGATGTCCTTTTCGACGTGGACGGCGCTGGGGGCGCTGGCGATGCCGCCGGCGCTGGTCGGGCTCGGGCTGGGGGCGGCTTTCGCCGTCCTGTCGCTTTTTTTTCTGCTGCTCGCCCGATTCGGCAAATCGACGCATCCCGACGCCTCGCTGGGGCTGGCGATGGTCGTAATCGGCCTCTATTTCATCGGTTCGCTGTTTCTGCCGGCAAAGATCGAGGAGGGCCGGGCGATGTACGCCTCCTTCACGGGCACAGGCGGAAGCGCCGATGCTTCCAACATGGCAGGGGTGCTGCTGATCTTGTTCGCGGCGCTGGCGATGGGCTACATCATCAGGCTGAAGGGACATAAGCAATGAATATCCTTCCCGGACTCGAAACATTTCTCTACGTTCTATCGTCGGCGCTGTTTTTCCCCGTCGTGGCAGGGCTGGTGCTGCTTACCTTCTGGATACTGATTCTTCTGGGCGGATTTCTCCAGGAATGGGTGGAACGCAGGCGGGGCGAATCGTCGGTTCTTGCCGCCTACAAAGACACGCTGAAACATGAGCTTGCCTCGCCGGACAACAACATCGACATCACGTTCGAAAGGCTGCTGCAGGTAGCGGAACTGGACGCGATCAAATCCCTCGACCGGATCCGCTTCGTCATCCGCACCGGCCCGGCCCTGGGACTCATGGGAACGCTGATCCCGATGGGCATTGCTCTATCCGCCCTGGCGAAAGGCGACATGCCCCGAATGGCGTCGAGCATGGTCACGGCCTTCACAACGACCGTCGTGGGACTTGCCGTCAGCGTCGCCGCCTACCTGATGGCGCTCGTCAAGGAAAAGTGGGTGCGCGCGGATATCCGCGAGATGGAGTACCACACCGAACTCGCCCTGCGCTCCCAGGGGCGGCATCGCGGCGGCGTGAAGAACGAGGAGGCCGGGGACGATGAGATTTCTTAAGAGACGCAGGCGTTTCGACCGCTACGACGAACCCCTCGAAGACCCGATCTCCGGCGTCGCCAACCTCTTCGACGCAAGCGTCGTCTTCATCGTCAGCATGATGATCGCCCTCTTCATGGCCTACAACATGCTGGATTTACTCGACCCAAAATCGGAGATGACGATCGTCAAAAAGACAGCCGACGGCAAGATCGAGATGGTCGTCAAAAAAGGCAGGGAGATCAAGGTGACAAAGGTAACGGACAAGCGCCTCAGCGGCGAGGGAACGAGGCTCGGCACGGCTTATCAGCTCAAAGATGGAAGGGTTGTCTATGTTCCCGAATAGAGATTCGGGCAACATTTGCATGCATTGTATGAACGGTGCGTTGTTGCGCCCATCCGAAAGGTACTCCATATCCATGAATAAAATCGTAAAATTGTCTCTTATTGTCTCCCTGCTCATGGCGGCGCTTTTCGCGGCTGCGGCAGGTTATGCCGAGACCGTCAAGGTCAGCCTCCTTTTGGGCGACACGAATTCCCGTACGGCTATCGAGGCCGTCCGGGCGGTTTCGGAGGAATTGAAAAAGACTGGGCTCTTTGTTTCCGATGGGAAAACATCGGGAAAAAACGGTGAAAAATCGTTCGATATCCGCGTCTATCCGGACAAGAACATCGAGAAGAGGGATTTGACCCACCTGCGCCAGTCACGGCTGGTGATCATCTTTGTCATGGGCGGGCAACTGCTCAAGGCGGTAAAACCTGAGATAGCCGAGGTCGTCCGGCACGGCGGCAAGGTGTATGATGTCGGCGCCGCCTACAACGACGACCTCAAAAAGATGGGGATTGTCTTCGATCCGAAAATGCAGTCCTATTTCCGGACGGCCACCCGGGAAAATATCCGCAACATGATCATCTACACGCTAAACCGGGAATATGGTCTCGATATCCCCTGCGGCGAGCCGGTGCAACTGCCCGATGTCGGCATCTACGATAAGGCGACGAAAAAGACCTTTCCCGATTTCGCGTCGTTTTGCGCCGCCCGTCCCGAGGACCCAAGCGGGGCCAAAAAGCCCTGGGTGGGCATCGTCTTTCACCACAGCACACTCGAGTCCGGGCAGACGAAGACGCTCGACGCATTGATCGAAAGTATCGAGAATCACGGGATGAATGTCCTGCCTGTCTTCGGCTCCGTCTTCAAGGAGAAGGACGTGGAGAAGATTCTGCATGCAGGCGGCGTAAGCGTCATTGTCGCCCTCGGCTGGAAAATCGGGATAAATCCGGCAAAATTCGTACCGATGCTCTCGCGCCTCGATGTACCGGTCATCGACGCAATCGCCCTTCGGGGGCAATCGGCAAAGGAGTGGCGCGACTCGGCCATCGGCCTCGATATCTTCGAGCGCGCCTGGCAGATCGGAAATCCCGAGATGGCTGGAATCATCCAGCCCACCGTGGTCGCCTCGAAAGAGACAGTCGTTGATAGCCAAAGCGGCGTGGAATATGTCGAGGAAACGCCGATTCCCGAGAGAATCGAACGGCTTGCCGCCCGCGTCGGCGCCTGGGTCCGCCTGCGGACAAAACCCAACCCGGACAAAAAGATCGCCCTCATCTACTACAGCTATCCGCCCGGCAAGCACAACATCGGCGCAAGCTACTTGAACGTGCTTCCGGAGAGCCTCTACGAGATCGCCCGCCGGATGGAGACGGAAGGCTACAATACAGGCGATCTGTTCAAAGAAGGGCGAACCCCACAGCAGGTCAAGGAGCGGCTCTTTGACGACATCCACAATTACGCACGCAACATCGGCAACTGGGCGCCGGGGGAGCTCGACAGACTCGTAAAAACCGGAAAGCCGGTTATGATCCCGCTTGCCAACTACAAGAAGTGGTTTTCCGCCCTGCCGGAAGGCTTTCAAAAAGCGGTCGTCAAAAAATGGGGCGACGTGGAAAAAAGCACGATCATGATCTGGAAAAATCAGAAAGGGGAAAAGTTTCTGGTACTTCCGGCTATGACTTACGGAAACGTCGTTTTTACCCCCCAGCCTGCGCGGGGCTGGCAGCAGGATATCGTCAAGCTCTACCATGACGTCACGCTTCCCCCCCACCACCAGTACATCGCCTTTTACCTCTGGCTGAAAAACTGGTTTCAGGCGGATGCCGTCGTCCATGTCGGCACCCACGGCACCCACGAATGGCTCTCGGGAAAGGAGGCCGGCTTCACCGCTGAAGACCCGCCCGAGGCGCTGATCCAGGATTTACCGAACATCTATCCATACATCGTTGACGACGTCGGCGAAGGCATCCAGGCCAAACGGCGCGGAATGGCCGTTGTCATCGACCACATGACGCCGCCTTTCGACCGGGCCGGGATGAATCGGGAGCTGAAGGAGCTGGCTGCGCTCATCAGCGACTACAACGCCGCCCGCGAAAAGAGCCCGTCCCTTGCCGAGTCGAAACGGGCCGAGATCAACGCACTGGCGAAGAAAACCGGGATGCTGACCGACCTCAAGCTCAAGACCCTCCGGACAGACGACGAAATAGAGGCACTCGAGCACCACATCAAGGACGTTGCCGAGACGACCACCCCGTTCGGTCTGCATACGTTCGGGAAGGCGCCGGATGCATCGTACCGCAAAAGCACCGCCCTGGCGATTGTCTCCCTTGATGGAAAGCTGGATAAAGATGAGCGGGAGAGGCTTATCGCCGAGATGGAAAAGAAGATTGAAGAGAGCGCGACGGCCGAATTGGACGCCCTTATCTTTGCGCTTGCCGGCCGCTACATCCCCGCCGCGCAGGGAAACGACCCGCTCCGAAACCCCGATTCGCTCCCGACCGGGAAAAACTTCTACGCCTTTGACGCCACACGCATCCCGTCAAAGGCCACATACCAGGCGGGGGCGAAACTGGCCAACGAGCTGATCGACGGCTACCGCAAAAGGCACGGCAGTTTTCCCGACAAGCTCGCCTACAACATCTGGGCCGTGGAAACCATCCGGCATGAGGGAATCATGGAATCGCAGGTCATGAGCCTGATGGGAATACGTCCGAAATGGGACAAGCGGGGACGGGTGGTCGGCGTCGAGGCGATCCCGCGCGCCAAACTGGGACGTCCCCGGATCGACGTGACAATCGTGACGACCGGCCTCTACCGCGATCTCTTTCCGAATTTGATAGCCCTTTTGGATGACGCCGTCTCGATGGCCCGCGACCAGGCGGAAGACGACAACATCGTGCGCAGCCATGTCCTCAAGACGAAGAAGATGTTGACGGATAAGGGCATATCGGAAGAACAGGCGCAAAGACTGGCCAGCGTCCGGATTTTCACCGAAACCACCGGATCTTACGGAACCGGAATCGCAACGGCGATCCCGATGTCCAACACCTGGGACAACGAAAAGCAGATCGCCGACCTCTTTTTGAGTCACGAGGGGCATCTGTTCGGGCAGGGTTTCTGGGGCGACGGCGACGCGGCGGGGCACAAGGGGATCGGGGTCGATCTGCTGAAAAACGCCCTTTCCGGCTCGAAGATCGCCATCCACAGCATGTCCACCAACCTCTACGCGACGCTCGATAACGACGACTTCTTCCAGTACCTGGGCGGCACGGCGCTGGCGATTCGCTCCGTGGACGGAAAAACGCCCGAGGTTTATGTGACCAACATGGCCAACCCCCGCCGTGCCACGCAGGAAACCATCGAAAAAACGATGGGCCGCGAGATGCGCTCCCGCTACCTGAACCCCGTCTGGATCAAGGCGATGATGAACGAAGGCTATGCGGGGGCAAGGTTCGTCGATAAGGTGGTCGAACACCTCTGGGGGTGGCAGGTGACGGTTCCCGAGGCGGTGGACGCGGCCAAATGGCAGGAGATGTACGAAACCTACGTCCTCGACAGAAACGGCCTCGACATCCGCAAAATGTTCCGCGAGACCAAAAATCTCCACGCCTACCAGTCCATCGTGGCCCGGATGCTCGAAGTCGTGCGGAAGGATTACTGGAAACCCGAGGAGGCGGTTGTCGAGAAGCTCGCCGAGGAGTACGCAAAAACCGCGATCGACGTCGGGCTTGCCTGCTGCGACCACACCTGCAACAACCCGCTTTTGACAAAATACACATCGAACGTCCTCGTCTCCGTGCCGGGGCTGAAAAGCCTCGACAACGGCTTTATGAAGGCGCTCAGAGACATGAAGGAACCGGCCCGTACAAGCGCGTCTTCGGCGCAAAACGCCGCGCAGGCCGGAAGGCAAAACCCCTCCCCCGCCGACCTCCGCAAAAAGACGCAGGCCCAGCCGTCCCAGGCCCCCGGCGGCAAAACGCAGATGGTGGAGGGCCTCCAGATGGAGGAAGTCGGCGCCCCCGCTTCCTCCGGCGCGCCGATTCCGTATCTGTTCATGCTGGGATTTCTGGTCTTTGTCGGCCTGATATACGTTGGATTCCGAAAAAAGCGCCGGTAAATGGCTGCTGACGGCAACGGGATACGGGGGATGTTACTTTTGCGAGGTTGACGATCATGATTCTGTTAATCGGCGGGACAAGCGAAACGGCGCCGCTCGCCACAGGGATTGCCGAAGCCGGATGCGCCGTTCTGGTTTCAACGGCGACGGATGTCCCCCTTGATGTTGGCGACCATCCGTTAATCCGCCGACGTACAGGACGTCTGGATGAACGGCAGATGGTGGAGCTTATAAAGAAAGAAGGCGTTACCGCGATTGTCGATGCCGCGCATCCCTATGCCGTCGCCGCCCACAAAACAGTCGAACTAGCCGCGAGACGTCTCAAAATCCCCTGTTTTGTTTTTCGTCGGCCGGTGGCGATCGAAGAGGCAGTCGGCAAACCTTTTTTGGGGATCAACGATGACGCAAAAGAACCGGCATGGAGTGCCACGGCGGTTCTTTTTGTCGAAAATCATGCCGAAGCGGCCGAGCTGGCCTTTGCCGGCCGAAGCCCGGTGCTTCTTACGACCGGTTCACGGAATCTCGCGCCGTATGCCGAAGCCGCCCGCAGGACTGGGACATCTCTGGTCGTTCGGGTTTTAAACACCCCGGAGTCGCTTGCGGCTTGCCGTGAAGCGGGAATTTCCAAAGAAAGCATCCTTACCGGACGCGGTCCTTTCTCCGTCGAGGAAAACATCGCTGCAATTCGACGCTTCGGAATCGGGACGCTTGTTACCAAGGAAGGCGGCAAAGCAGGCGGAATGGAAGCCAAGTACAAGGCCGCGCGCCTGACAAAATGCCGCCTTATCGTAATCAGGCGGCCGAGTATAGCAACCTCCGGGCCGGTTTTCGATAACGAAACAGCAATGATTGCAGCTGTTAAAAAACACATCTTTTCGCTGAAGCAAAGAAAACGCCCCGCTTAAAATTGCAAGATAGGGTTTTACTGATTTATTTGTGTCGTCATTTGCGCAATCCCCACCATTTTGCTTTGCCATCCGGCATTAGGTGAAAAAATTAGTTGCGATCAAGATCTCAAATTTAAAGGGTCTTCCACCGGCAGAGCCTCTTTTCCAAAAGATCAAAGACCTCATAAAGGAGGATGCCGATGAGCGAAAACGCGATGATACCGACAAACATCGTCGGATAGTCCGACCTTCCCCAGGCGTCAATGATGTAATAGCCAAGACCTCTGGTTGTTCCGATCGATTCAACGAAAAACAAAACGGCGATGGATGTCCCCGTGACAATCCTTAAAGACGTAAATATCCCGGGCAGACTGACGGGCCAGACGACATGACGGTAAAAATCCCATCTGGTTCCGCCGAGAGACCTTAATGAATAGACGATCTCGCTGTCGATTGCCTTTGCAGCATCCCTCGTCGTAATGAGGAGCTGAAAGAAGATAATCATCGTGATGAGAGCGATCTTGCCTAGATCGCCGAGCCCGAACAGAACGAGGATAATCGGCATCAAGACAATCTTCGGTATCGGATAGCCAAGATAGATCAGCGGAGAAAAAAACCTGTCGATTTTTATATTGCTTCCAAGGAGGAGCCCTGCCGGAACCGCGGTGCAGAAGGAAATCAGGAGGCTTGCGGCGATCCTGAACATGCTCGAGAATGTATGCGACCAGAAACCGTATTCCTTTATCTGTTCGACGCCGTGGACAAAGACGGTCAGAGGATCAGGAAGGATCGTACTGCCGAGAAAAAGCGAGAGTATATGCCACAGTGCATATAAAAGGACCAACGTCAGCAAGTATAAAGCCACCTGAGTT
This sequence comes from Syntrophus aciditrophicus, assembly GCA_020722315.1. Taxonomy (GTDB): domain Bacteria; phylum Desulfobacterota; class Syntrophia; order Syntrophales; family UBA5619; genus DYLD01. The sequence goes on along the minus strand of DYLD01000001.1, from coordinate 8,156 downwards.
GTTTTCATCCCGCATCCTCCAGGATTTTCCTCAATTCCAGGCAGCGCTCGAAGAACTCAGGGTTGTTCCTAAAATCCGTGGAGCCCGCCTGCGGGTTGTCGATCATCGTTTTGATACCTTTTTGTTTGTTGTCGAGCACGATAATCCTCCTGCCCAAAAAGACCGCCTCTTCGATGTTGTGGGTAACGGTTATCATGCTGAAACCCCTCCGTCGGAAGAGGGCTAGCAGATTTGCCTGAAGGCGTTCGCGCGTTATCGCATCAATCGCGGCAAACGGCTCATCCAAAAGCAAAAGCGAGGGTCTCAACAGAACCGCCCGCGCAAGGGCGACGCGCTGACGCTGTCCACCTGATAACTGCGCGGGATAAAGTGCATCAAGACTCTCAATCCCCAGGTCTCTTTTTACATTCATCAATTCGGTGTCGGAGATGTTGATTTGCTGGATATCGGCGCCGAGGGTGATGTTTGCGGCGACCGTCTTCCACGGGAAAAGCCCATAATGTTGCAGTACAAGGGCTGTCTCGCTGGATGGTCTAACGATGCGGTTTCCATGCAGAAGAACTTCACCTGCATCGGCGCGAAGAAGGCCCGCGATGATCAAAAGAAGCGTTGTTTTTCCGCAGCCGGAAGGGCCTACAACGGCAAGCGAATCCCTCTCGGCCAGGTCAAAATCGATTCCGCTGAATACCGTTTTGGGTGCATGGTCGTTGACAAAGGCCTTGGTCAGATTTCTGACAACAAGGAGTTTAGGGGATGTATCCACCGGCTACCATCTCTTTGTAGGACAGGTTGCGCTTGATAATCCCCTTTCCCTTCAGCCATCTGGAAACATCCCTGACATGCCTTTCGTTGGGAACGCCGAGCACTGGAAACCGGGGCACGGGAAACGTCGTCTGCATTGTTTCGGGGATTCTGCATTCTTTGTTCATGATGAGGCGGTTTTCGGCAGGATGGCTGTTGATCTCCTCGACGGCTCGATTTATCGCCCTGAAAAAGGCTGTTGCGGCGCTGCCGTATCTCTCGAGAAAATTCTTATGAAAACAAAGCACCGTCGAAGAAAGATCCGCGCCGGCGTCGTCTATGACGGCCTTTGCCCCTTTTTGTTCGGCGAACGTCGCGAGAGGTTCGGCGAGAATCGCAGCCGGAACCTGCGCGGAAAGCAGCATCTGCAGACGGATGGGTATGTTTTTGATCTCGATGAACGTAACCCTTTTCGGGTCGATCCCCCTCGATTCGAGCAGTCGGACAGCCAGATACTCCACGATCGTGTTGGAGCTAAGCGAAATGCCCTCCTTCGCGAGTTCCTCCAGGGATATCCCTTTGTGTTTCGGCGAGGCAAGGATCGCAAACATACGCTGATTTTTCGGTGTTTCGAAGATCGTCGCCGCGATCTTAATGGCAACCCCGTTTGCATAAAGCACCATCGGCGACGCCAGATCTCCGAAGTATCCGTCGAGCCGTCCTGCAGATAGCGCCACGTCTCTTTCCATTGCCGAGTTGAATCGTACGACGTTCACGGAAAGACCTGCCTCTTTAAAATAACCCTTTTGGGAGGCGACAAACACTGGTAGGGCCTGGACATCCGGCAGGGCGCCGAAGTTTATGACCTTTGGACTGCCGCCGGCGGAAACACGGGTCTCCTTTGCCTGGCTAATCCCGGGACAGGCAAGGGCGATGATAATCGCAAAATAGCAAAAAAATCCTTTTTTCATGGTTGGTTTTCTTCTCCTTTTCTTTTAAGGCCAACAGACCTTTGAAAAATGCTGCCTGAAGCGCGCATTTATTGATTTTTCGGGGCGCCCCGCCGTCGCAGCAAGACTCTAAAGGCGTTAAGAACGTAAAACGATAGAGAGCGTTTAGCCTGTAGAGTCTTTTTTAGAGACATCGCGGGGTCGAAAAAGATTTATGAGCGCGAAAGGCTGCGTTTTTTTAAAGGTCTCAGGATAATCATCTCATACCCCTTCATTAAACAACAAATCTTCCCCCGAAACCCCGAGGATCTATCGCCTTTGTCGGCAACCAGACGCCCTAATCAACAAGCCACCTGCCTGCATAATCGATCAACGTTCCGACGAACAACACCGGGGCGATAATACCGTTGATCTTTAAAATTTTTACGGTGGCCTCCTCGATGTCCGGTCTTCGAGCAAGTAGTAGCTGGTAGAAAAAGATTCCGGCAATGACGACCAGCGCGATCCAGTAGGGTCCCTTCTGCCCGGTCAGCAATCCCGTTAAAATCATCGCGCCCATCGAGATTGCATAGCACAGGGCTGCGACCCCCAGCGCCCGTTTTCGGCCCAGAGATACCGGCAGGGAGTGCAGGTGATGTTCACGGTCGAATCCCATATCTGCAAGCGCATACAAAATATCAAGGCCGGCGATCCATGCCAGGATAATAATCCCTAAAAGGACCGGTAGAAACGATATTTCGCCGGTTACGGCCAGGTACCCGCCGATGGGCGCAGCCGCCTCGACCAAACCAAGGTAAAAATGGGATAATGCTGAAAACCGTTTGAAAAACGAGTAGGTAAAAAGTAAAAACACCCCGAAAAACGAAAGATAAAAACATAGAGGGTTAAGCATCCAGGCTGAAAAAATGAAAATCAAGCAGGCGGCTATCGCGGTAAGCCAGACCGTCTTGCGGTTGATTTCGCCTTTGGGAAGGGGCCTCTCGGCTGTGCGCGGATTTTTCGCGTCAATGTCGGCGTCAATGACCCTGTTAAAAGACATCCCCGCGGTTCTGGCTGCGGTTAGAGCTATTACTACCCATATCCAGTTTTGTATAGTTCCGCCGCCGGCAAACAGTACACCAAGCAGGGCGAAGGGCAGGGCGAAGAGGGTCTGCTCGATCATGATCAGTTTGGAAAAGGTCTTAAAATCCATATTCCTTCCAGCGTCGGGCTACCTGTTCTTTGATTTTGGTCGACATGGCGATCTCTTCGGGCCAGGGCCGGCCCATGCCTTCTTCTTTTGTCTTGCGGGTGGCGTCCAGCCCCATCTTGCCGCCGAAGTTGGCATATGATGCGGAATGATCCAGCGCATCCAACGGCCCTTCGGAAAGGATGATGTCGCGCCTGGGATCGACGTTGTTAAGCAGCTTCCAGACCACAGTGGACGAATCCCGCAGGTCGATGTCTTTGTCGAAGACCACGATGAACTTCGTCGAGGCCATCTGGCCCAAACCCCAGAGGGCATTGATCACCTTCTTGGCCTGGCCGGGATGTTTCTTGTCGATGGAGATAAGGGCGCAGTTGTGAAAGACCCCTTCAAAGGGCAATTCTATGTCAACGATTTCCGGCACTACCATCTTCAGCATCGGCAGAAACAGCCGCTGTGTGGCCTTGGCCATGTAGCAGTCCTCCATCGGTGGTTTTCCCACTACCGTGGCCGGATAGACGGCATCTTTCCGACTGGTGATGCAGTTGACGTGGAAGACCGGATACATATCGGCGGCCGAATAAAAACCGGTGTGGTCGCCGAAGGGCCCTTCAAGCCGCTTCTCGTCCGGATCCAGATAGCCTTCGATAACAAAATCGGATTCGGCCGGCACATACAGATCAACGGTTTTCCCCTTGACGATCTCGATTGCCCGGTTGTTGACAAACCCGGCCAGCATCATCTCGTCGATATCCGGCGGCAGGGGGGCTGTGGCGGCCCAGGTCACGGCCGGCGAACCACCGAGGGCCACCGCTACGTCCATGCGTTTTCCGGCGTTTTGGTATTTGTCATAATGTCTTGTCCCGTCCTTATTATATTGCCAGTGCATGCCGGTTGTGGCCTTATCATACTTCTGCATGCGATACATACCTAAGTTCTGGATGCCGGTATCCGGATCTTTCGTGATGACGATCGGCAACGTCACAAACGGCCCGCCGTCACCTGGCCAGCATGTCAAAATCGGCAGCAGGTCAAGTAGGCCGCTTTCCGGGCCGTGAATGACTTCCTGGCAGGGGCCGGATTTGACTTTTCTGGGAAACAAATCGGCTATTTCTTTCAACGTGAAAAGCGTCTTCATCTTACCGGCAATGCCTTCCGGAGGCCGTATCTTCAACAAGCTTGCGATCTTGGCGGCCACATCGTCAAAAGAACGGTTGTCAAACACAATCTCCATGCGCTTGATACTGCCAAAGGCGTTGATCAGCACAGGATACTTTGATCCCCGTACCTTCTCAAACAGTAGAGCCGGACCGCCCGCCTTGGACACTCGATTAGATATCTCGGTGATCTCGAAGACGGGGTCCACCTCAACGCTTATGCGTTTGAGTTCGCCCTTTGCCTCCAATATCGCGATAAACTGGTTCAAGTTCTGTATCATGGCTGATTCCTTTGCGAAAGTATTGGCTCATTTGCTATGGCTGCACTTCTACCGGATGAACCAAATATAATCAATTTCATCAAAAGGATCGTCAAAACCGTATATAGTTTTTTTGACAAATCGGCCGCCTTACAACCAACTTTAGCGGTTAGGGCCTGACGGCCTTCACATCCGTTCCCAGGTATTTTGCCACCAGCTCGAGGGCGC
>DYLD01000001.1:0-3534 GCA_020722315.1 Syntrophus aciditrophicus | reverse complement strand
GGCCTGACGGCCTTCACATCCGTTCCCAGGTATTTTGCCACCAGCTCGAGGGCGCAGAATTTACCGCACATGCTGCAGGCGGCGCTCGCAGACGCGCGCCGGCGGCGAACATCGGCGAACCTCTCCGGGTCCAAGGAAAGCTTGGCCTGCGTTTCCCAATCCAGCCTTTTACGTGCTATAGACATCTGCCTGTCCCTCTCCCTGGCTTTTCCGCTGCCCCTGACGATATCGGCGGCGTGGGCGGCGATACGCGAGGCAATGACGCCCTCCCGTACATCAGCCGCCTCGGGGATCGCGAGATGTTCGGACGGCGTCACGTAGCAGAGAAAATCCGCCCCGGCCATCGCGGCGAGAGCCCCGCCGATCGCGCCGGCGATATGATCGTAGCCGGCGGCGATATCCGTCACGAGCGGGCCCAGCACATAAAAGGGGGCGCCTTTGCATAACGCCTTCTGCATGCGGACATTGGTCTCAATCTGATCAAGGGGTACATGACCCGGCCCCTCCACCATGACCTGTACGCCGGCATCATGCGCGCGCCGCACCAACTCTCCCAGCGTCACCAGCTCTTCCACCTGTGTACGGTCTGTGGCATCGGCCAGGCTCCCGGGACGCATGCCGTCGCCGAGGCTCAGCGTCATGTCGTATTTGCGGGCGATATCAAGCAGGCGATCAAAGTGTTCGTAGAGAGGGTTCTCCCGGTCATTATGCAGCATCCAACCTATCATGAAGGCGCCCCCGCGGGAGACGACATCGGTGATCCGTCCTTGCTCTTTGAGCCGGGCAACGGCCGCCCTTGTCACACCGCAGTGCACGGTGATAAAATCGACGCCGTCGCGGCCGCAATCCTCAATAGCGTTAAAGATGTCATCGACGCTCATCTTTACGATAGCCCCACGCTTTTCGATCGCCTCGATGCCCGCCTGGTAAATCGGCACCGTGCCGACAGGCAGAGTGCTGGCCGCGAGAATCGCCCGCCGGATAGCGGGTATATCGCCGCCGGTGCTCAAATCCATCACCGCATCCGCCCCGGCATCCGTGGCGATGCGCAGCTTCTTGAGTTCGGTCGTCACGTCGCCGTAATCGGAAGAGGTGCCGATATTGGCGTTGACCTTGATAGATAACCCCTCTCCGATGCCCCGGGGGACGAGGTTTTTATGCCACTCATTGGCGGGAATCACGACCGTCCCGCCGGCAATGTATTGTCTTAGCAGGTCGGCGTCCAGTCCCTCGGCCTGGGCGACTGCCCGCATCTCGGGTGTGGTAACCCCCTTTCTGGCCAATTCGAGTTGTGTCATACAAACTACCTCCTTAAAAACAAAAAAACCAGGGGCTGAGTTGTTCCCTGGTTTTGAATAATACCGCTTCCCTGCGCTCGCATTACCGAGTTCAGGTTCCAAGGGTCGCCCCGATAGTGATCGGAACTCTCAGCCCGAGCACCCCTAGCGGTTAGCTGTATTTGGTTCATATAACCGCAAAACCATCGTGTCAAGCCCAAAATCCACGGCAGCGTTATTTCGAGAGATTTGCAAAGGACCGCCTTTTTAAGCTGAGGAAATCTTTTTCGACCCCGAGATTCTCGGCCCGACGGCGCTGCTTGCTGATTCTGCTTGCTAAAGGCAATTTCTCCCGTATGTTGATATGATAGACGAAAAGCGAAGCTCAAGAAAGACAAGAATTGTCATTGACAAATGTATCTAAAGAGATTTATGCGTTTTTCAATGACGTTAAGCTTGGACACAAAGAGCCGGCAGTCCGGGGTACCAAGGACTGAATCAATCGCTGCTTGGATTCTCGAGCTGTTCACGAGCTGTAAAGTTCGCCGGAAAACTTAGAGTATTGTTCGGCTGGCGAGTAGGTTCGATCCAAAGGCATATTGACATCCTATAGAAATGAATCTTCCGAATTACGAAAAGGCTTATGTTCCAAGACAGAAACTGAGCAAATATCTGTTGTCCGAAACACATGCGGTTGGAAAAGCAAAAGCGAAATACTTTCGGTCGCTTGGCTATACCGAAGAAAATGTTGATCAGTTGGCAAAAGCCTTGCTGATGATTGCCAAATCTGAAGGAGTGAGACAAGAAGTGGTCTCCCGTTACGGGACCAAGTATATTATTGATGGAGATATTGTCACGCCGATCGGGACCACGGCACGGTTGCGTAGCATTTGGGTCGTAGAGTCACACGACGATCGGCCGCGATTTGTTACAGCATATCCCCTTTGAAAAGCTGACATTTGAAAGGAGATTAGTGATGATAAAAGAACTGGATACCGTTGTTCTTTCCCGGGATCTTTCTGAGCATAACCTCAAGCAAGGAGACATCGGCGCTGTTGTGCATTCTTATCAGGACGGTAAGGCCTTTGAGGTAGAATTCATAACCGGACAAGGCGATACTATCGCAGTAGTTACTCTTAACAGTGAGGACGTGCGTCTGATGCAGGCCAAGGAGATTCTCCACGTTCGTAATTTACAGGCTGCATAATCGGGTAACCGGGAAGTTTTCTTCCCCACCACCCGGCAGCGCCGGAGATTCGCGTCCTGATCCTCGGATCATCGTCCCTTCTCATGCAGGAGGGGCTGACCGAGAGTCTGGCCGGCCGGTTTTTCCTGCATCGCTGCAACCACTGGGGGTATCTTGAGTGCCACACGGCCTTTGGCTGGAATCTGGAGCAGTGGATCTACTTCGGAGGCTATCCGGGAGCCGCACCCTTTACGGAAAACGAATCGTCCTGGAAACGCTACATCACCGATTCCCTGATTGAAACGGTCCTCGCCCGCGATGTGATCCAGATGAGCAAGATCGCCAAGCCGATTTTGCTTCGCCATCTCTTCGCCCTGGCGGCCACCGTAGCGGCCCAGTTCATCTCGTATAACAAAATGCTCGGTCAGCTCCAGGAAGCCGGGAACACGACGACTCTTGCGCATTACTTGAAGCTCCTCGAATCGGCTTTCCTGGCAAGTGGGCTGGAACTGTTCTCACGGGGCAAACAGCGGAAGCGCGGAAGCAGCCCGAAGCTGGTCCTCTGGAATAACGCTCTCGTCAACGCCCTTTCCACATGGACCTTCGCCGATGCGCTCAGCGATACCATCTGGTGGGGACGACTGGTGGAAAATGCCGTCGGCGCGTATCTGTGCAACGGCCTTTGCTCGGTGGAATACGAAATCACCTACTGGCGACAGCAAGATCACGAGGTCGATTACGTGGTCGCCAGAGGACGCGACGTCTGGGCCATCGAGGTAAAAAGCGGCCGTAGCGGAAAATCTTCCGGTCTGATGCGCTTCCGTGAGCACTATCCCGAAGCACGGGCGCTCCTCGTGGGGGGACAGGGAATTCCCCTCGAAGTGTTTTTCAGCAAAGAGCCGAAATCGTGGCTGGTTTGATAGCGATATTATAATAATTTTATCCGACTTTTTTGTCGATGCTGGAAATATGTTGCTTCCTCGCTATGGAGCGGCAATGACAGTCTATGCTGTTTCCAAATACAAGTCATTGATTTCGGAAGTCGGACCAGATCATTGAATCCGGTTCAAA
>DYLD01000412.1 GCA_020722315.1 Syntrophus aciditrophicus | reverse complement strand
AAACTCGGCAAATGAGAGTATGACCTCCAGCGGATGTTTTAACTTCCGCAGGAATGCAGGCATTTTTGCGATCGCCTCAGCCCGGATTCTCTCCTGTTCCTCTTTAGATAAACTCTTGAAATAATTGACTTTTAGCTCCAGGGCCGTTCGCGCCGCGGCCTCCTGCGCGATTTCTTCTACCCTGGCCGGATCCACGGCGGTAGGTTTTGTTGCGGGAATTACGGCGATTCCCCAATCGTATCTCAAGGCTTGGGCTAGATACGCCGGATAATTGCTCGTGGCCCGCTCAGCATAGGCAATGTTGCGTTTACAGTAGGCCGCGCCGTGCTTCCGATATGCGCGCGAAACAGCCGCGATTACCGCAGGATGTTCGTGGTATGCTGGCCGCGTCATGGCCAGGATTGCCGTTAGGGCAGGGGGCAAGGGGCGCAAATCAGCTCCCGGCGTCTCTTTCTTCCCAATATGGAACTCGAAGCCTATGAATTTACGGGATTGTTTTACCGGGCTGTATGAAAGGCGGAGATCGGACCGCTTATTGATTTCGTAAACCGCCGGCCTTAGGATTTTTTGTGTGAAATATGAGGTTGTATTCTTTTCCGCGCCTAGCATGGAATATAACTCATCAAGCGAATATCGCATCGTCTTCTGATACGCGTGCCGTTGCGCAAGTTCATATAAACGGATCGCATATCGAGACCGGAGGCGAAGTAAATTGACTAAAGCATATTCCGTAAAGTGCTCGCGCAATTGCAGTAGAAATGGCTTCAATTCCTCCGCAATCCCCAGATGCACAACCCCTTGATTATACTCGTATTTTGCGGATGCCATCCAGGTCGCCTGTAGGCGTTCCTTTTTTGCCCGGTCGTATAATTCAATCCTGGTCCCCACCAGGCGGCGTGTAACCGATTCGATGTCCCGATATAAATCTTTCCGATCTATGCCGATTAAATCGGCTAAGTCCTTGATCTTAAAGGTATATGTCTCAAAATTCTTATCCTGTGGCGATATCTGCGATACCAAGATAGCGATCAGCCTGAGTTCTTGCAGGCCTA
>DYLD01000134.1 GCA_020722315.1 Syntrophus aciditrophicus | reverse complement strand
TGGTGCCCCTGGCGCGATTCGAACGCGCGGCCTGCGGATTAGGAATCCGTCGCTCTATCCTGCTGAGCTACAGGGGCAAGAAACAAACGTGCGGAACGTCTAACACGCTTTCGCGGACGTGTCAACCTGAGCTGTCTTTTCAAACCTGGATGAAATTTAAAGCGGGCAATTCAAGACAGGTTAGAAAACCGCCGTAGACCAGCCCCGTGTCTATCCCGATTTTGTTTTTTTGTATCAGCGGCCTGGATAAGGGGGTATGGCCGAAAACAACCAGCTTTCCAAAATCAAAGCGGGAGTTTAAGAATTCTTCCCGTATCCAGAGAAGGTCTTCCGATGACTGCTCCTCGAGCCTAATATGGGGCCGCAGCCCTGCATGAACAAAGATGTAGTCGTCTGTTTCATAAAAAAGGCGTAGGCTGTTAAAAAAGTCGAGGTGTTCCTTCGGAAGAAATTTTATCCGGGGGAAATCTACTATCGAAGCGCCGTAGGATTCAATCGTCGTGATGCCTTGATTAAACATGTATAAATCGATGTTTCTTTCATAGAGGTAGGAATCCAGGAACATGTCTTCGTGGTTTCCCTTCAGGCAGATCGTGTCAGGAAAATCCCTTTTGAAATCCAGTATCGTGTCTATGACGCCGCGCGAATCCGGGCCCCGGTCAATGTAGTCCCCCAAAAAGACAATTGTATCGGTTGTTGGGTCGGCATCCAGGATGGACAGAAGCTTTGTGAGCTCTTGATTGCAGCCGTGGATATCACCTATGGCGAATATTCTCCCTTTGGTTATGGCTGGCTCATTTTTTACCATCACTCATAGCTCAAATCTTATCGTGGGATTAGCCGCATCCCGACAGACAATGTGTGAAACATAAAGACCTTTGAAAAATGCTGCCTGAAGCGCAAATTTATTGATTTTTCTTAGGTACCCCGCCGTCAAAACCAAGGCTCTAAAGGCGTTAAAAACGCGAACGATCCCAGAGCGTTTAGCCTTCTAGAGCCAAGTCCCAAGACGCCGCGGGGTCGAAAAAGATTTATGAGCACGAAAGGCGGCGTTTTGCAAAGGTCTCACATACCCGAAGAAAAAATGGTGTGATTGAGATCAACCGTTGGTTTCGAACAGCGCATCGACAAACTCCCGTGCCCTGAATGGTCTTAAGTCATCCATTTGCTCCCCTATGCCTATAAAACGCAGAGGGATGCCGAGTTCCTTCGCTATGCGGACGACGACGCCTCCTTTAGCTGTTCCATCGAGCTTCGTTAGGGCCAGTCCGGTGACCCCTATCTCATCCTTGAACATTCGAGCCTGGGCGATTGCGTTTTGCCCTGTTGTCGCGTCAAGCACAAGGAGGATCTCATGGGGGGCGCCCGGTATCTCGCGTCCCATGATCCTTTTCATTTTCTTGAGTTCTTCCATCAGGTTTGTTTTTGTATGGAGACGGCCGGCCGTGTCGATGATAAAAATCTCGGATTTCCGTGTCTTGGCGCTCTGCATCGCGTCAAAAACAACAGCGGTTGGATCTGCGTTGGGTGCCTGCTTTATCAGACGGGCGCCCGCTCGCCTCGACCATAATTCCAACTGCTCGACGGCTGCCGCGCGGAAGGTATCGGCCGCGACCACGGCAACGCTGTGTTTTTCTTTTTTGAAATTGTGAGCAAGCTTTCCGATCGTCGTTGTTTTTCCCGAACCGTTTACCCCGACGACCATGATCGTGTAAACCCCGTCGGACGGGATCTGCAGCGGAGATTCGTTTTTGAGAAGGATCTCCTGCATCGTTTCCCTGAGCGCGTTGCGAAGTATCCCGGGCGCCGAGAGCTCCTTGCGTTGAACCTTCTCCCGCAGGGATTCTATCAGTTCGCCCGCGAAGACCGGCCCGACATCAGCGACAACCAGCGCCTCCTCAAGTTCGTCGAACAGCGCCTGATCGATCTGTTTGCTGCCGAGGATGATATCATCGACGTCGGTCAGCAGCAATTTCCTAGTCTTCGAGAGTCCCTTTTTTAGCCTGTCGAAAAGACCCCTTTTGCCGTTTGTATCTTCCATTTTATTCCTTTCGGAAGGGTTTTCAAAACCCCAGAGATGGTTTTATAAAACTTCCCCCTTATGTGTAAGGTGTTCTCCTTTCACCGCAAGATGCAGGGGGAAGCCTACCAAATCAACGGGAAAAAGGAAAGGGCAGGACCGGCTACAAATAACCCCCAAGGTTGCCTTATTCATTATGACAACGAGACGGAAACAAGCGTCGAGACACCTTTTTTCTGCATTGTAACGCCGTAAAGGTTGTCGGCTATCTCCATAGTTTTTTTGTTGTGTGTGATAAGCATGATCTGCGAATTCGAGGACGTTTCTTTTACCAGCGTGTTGAAACGTGAGATGTTCGCGTCATCCAGCGCGGAATCGGCTTCGTCAAGCAGTATGAAAGGGACCGGTCGGTAGATCAGCATCGAGAAGATAAGGGCAATCGCAGCAAGGGACTTCTCGCCGCCTGAAAGCAACGTGATGTTCTGCTTTGCTTTTCCGGGTAGCCTTATATCGATGTCGACGCCGGTTTCGAGGAGATCGTTTTCGTCGGTCATCCTGAGTTCTCCTCTCCCTCCCGGACAAAGGCGGGAAAACACATCACCGAAGCACTTATTGATGCCGGCAAAGGTATCGGCGAATCGCTGCCTTGTGATTGTATTGATTCTTGTAATGGTTCTGTTCAGGGTTTCAAGAGAGCTGTTGAGATCGGTAATCTGGCCGTTCAAAAAATCAAAACGTTTCTGGAGCTCTTCGTGTTCGGACAGTGCCAGCAGATTGACCTCCCCGAAGTTTTCAATGTCTTTCCTGTGCTTTTCAACCTCCTCGGCTGCCTCTTGGATCTGTTCGTCACTGAGCGGCTGGAACTCGGGCAGCATCGAGGCGAGATCGATGCCGTATTTTTCGCGGATATTGAGCTCGAGGTTTTGAATCTGCATTTCAATCTTTCCGATAGCGATCTCTGAATCCGCCTCCTCCCTCCCAAGCCCGTCCAGAACCCTTTTCATGTCGAGGATTTGAGCTTCTCCGGCTTTAAGCAAGCGATCTTTTTCCTGCAGAAGATCCCGCTTTTTAGAAAGGTCTGCGGCGATTTGCTCGGTTCGGGCATAAAGCCCTTCCAATGTTACTTTTTCGTCCTCGATTTGCAGCTTCAGCAACGCCTCTTCTTCGGAACATGTTTTGATTTCCCCAAGCAAAGAGGCAATTTCCCGATCGTTATCGGCGTTTGATTTTTCCAGACGCGCCAGGGTCTTTTCGTCGGAGTTGCACTTCTCTTCCAGAGAGGCAAGCCGAATCTTTTTTTCGGTTACCGCTCTTTCTTTTTGTTCCAGTTCCTGACTCGTCGCTTCGGCCTGTTCTTGCTGTGCGGCAAGCGCTTCCTTGAGTTCGTCCTCCCTCTTTTCGACGGAGGCCATTTCCTCTTCGAGACCGGCAATCCGTTTTTTCGCCTCGGAAATATCCGTCGCAATAATTTCACGATTGAACTGAAGGCTTTTGAGTCTTTCCTCGCCGGCCTTAAGCTCACTCTCGAATCTTTCGTTGTCTTTAACAAGACCATTTATCCGCAGTTCCACCAGGTGAATTTCCGAGTGGAGGCGGTGGAGATCCTCTTCCGATTGCGCAATGAAAGACGAAATCGCTTCCGCCTTTGTCTGCACCTCAACGAGCGAAGCTTTAATCTTAGCGGTTTCTGTGGTCAGCTCCTCAATCTCGCGGCGGTTTTTCAGCAGGCTTCTTTCGCCTGTCGAGTTGCTTCCGCCGGTCAAAATGCCGCAGGGGCTTATCATGTCCCCCTCTCTGGTCACGAAGGTTCCCCGAAAACCATTTTGTTTCCAGATAGCTATTCCATCTTTCAGACTGGGGATAAGAAGTGTTTCCCCTAGCAATTCGTTTATCACCGGCCGGCAGGTTTCATTGACTTCGATCAGATTCATCAACGGAAGAGTTCCGTTGAGATGTTCGTATTGAGAATAGGATTCGTGCCCAACAGCGGAACGTAACTGCAACGGGGCAAAGCTTCCCCTTCCGAGAGAGGCGCTTTTGAGGTAGTCAATCGCGTGGATACCGTCGTTCTGATCTCGTACCAGCACATACTGAAGTTTTTCTCCCAGTGCCGCCTCGACGGCGGTTTCGAATTCCTTGGGAACGCGGATCTGATCGGCTACAAGACCCAGTAATGAGCCACGGAAAGGCAGGTCTCCATCCTGGGTTCGGCTTTTTGACAAAAGGGACCTGATACCTTCGTTGCACCCTTCATAATTTTCGGCGAATTCCATCAACGACTCGAGACGCGACGATTTGGCACTGTATTCCTCACGCAACTCCGTCATCCGTGCGTTTAACTCGGCAAGCTCCAGACGGGCAGCACCGGCCGACTCGGACACGGTTTCTTGTTGCGCAAGAAATTCAGCCAGTCTTTCTTTCTCGGAAGAAAGACCCGAATCCGTCAGCTGTTTTGTGCGCCTGAGCTCATCGGTTTTTCTTGTGTTCGCCTCTATTTCCCGGAGCTCCGCTTCGTCTTTTTTCTGGAGATCTTCAATAGCCCTGATCAACCCCGAGAGGGCGTTTTTAATTCTGGCCTTTTCAGCAGCTATATCGACATACTGCACCTTTTTCTCGTCTATTTCCCGCCGTTGGGATTTATACAAAAGCCGCAGTTCTTCAAGATTTCCGTCTTCTTCGTTGACCTCATTGCGGAGGGATTCCAGCATCTTTTGCGCTTCGGCGAGAGTTGTTCGGAGGGCGTCCATTTCAACGGCATCACTGTCCCTTTTGCTTTTGAGGGATTCGACCTGCGCGGCATCCTTTGCCCGTTTGTCCTCAAGATCGGAGATTTTCCGACGGGAGTAATTGAGGGCCTGTTCTTTTAAGCTGACTGAATTTTTTTCGGCGTAAAGTCTTTCCTGAAAGGCGGAAATCTGGGCCTCGTTTTCGGCGAAATCCGCTTTTAGCTCTTCGTTTGCCGCCTCCAGCGTCAGAAGCTCCTTACGCACGACTTCGCTTTTGTCCGCAAGAACCTTCTTTTGCTCCTTCCGGGAAGCGAGGTCCCCATTCAACGCAAAGCAACCCTGCAGTGCAATCTTCAGTTCCGCCTCTTTGAGCAACTGCTTTATATCCTTATATTGCTGCGCCCTTTTTGCCTGACGTGACAGGGAATTGAGCTGAACCTTCAGCTCGCGGATGATGTCGTTGACACGAACAATGTTTTCTTTTGTTGCTTCGATCTTGCGAAGCGCAATTTCCTTGCGGCTTTTGTACTTGGATATCCCCGCGGCTTCCTCGATAAACTGCCTCCGTTCTTCCGGTTTTGCCTCGATGAGGGCGGCGATGTTGTTCTGTTCGACCAGCGAATAAGTACGGGCGCCGATACCTGTACCCATGAAAAATTCCCTGACATCCAAAAGTCGGCACGGAATCTTGTTGATGCTGTACTCACTCTCTCCTTCCCGGAAGACCCGTCTTGTGATCATGACCTCGCTGCTATCGGCGTAGTCCCCCGGAAATTTGTTTTCGTCGGCGGAAAGGATCATCGAAACCTCAGCCATCCCGACTGGAGGGGCTTCTTCGGAGCCGTTGAAGATCACGTCGTCCATCCTTTTACCGCGCAGGATCCTGACCCGCTGTTCTCCCATAACCCAGCGAATTGCATCGGCAATGTTACTCTTGCCGCATCCGTTCGGGCCCACAATGCCGCTGATCCCACCGGAAAATTCGAGGACGGTCTTCTCGCGAAATGTTTTAAACCCGATCAGTTCGAGTCTCTTGAGTCTCATTCTTTTGGTTCCTGAAATTATTTCTAATTGGAATTTTAACAGAATTTTTTGCACTTGTAAAGGAAAAATACAACAGGCAGTGGCAGCCAATAAAAGACCTACAACATATTGTGGTTAAGGGGAAAAGGGAAAATCATCGTTCGACAGCTTTTCGTTTTGTCATGTCAAGGCGCGTCTTTTACGAAGAAAGTCTGTTTTTATGCATGGTTAAAGAGGGACTTTTGCACGATGAGACCTTGGAAAAATGGTGTCTGAAGCGCAAATTTATTGATTTTTCTTAAGCTACCGCGCCGTCGCAGCCAAGGCTCTAAAGGCGTTAAGAACGCGAACGGTCCCGGAGCGTTTAGGCTGTAGAGTCTTTTGCGAGACGCCGCGGGGTCGAAAAAGATTTATGAGCGCGAAAGGCGGCGTTTTCAAAAAGGTCTCGAATTTCTATTCGGTTTTTTTCCATGGAATGTCTTCGTCGCTGTACCTTTCGGCGATGGTTTGCCTAGCCCGTTCGAAATCGGAATTGCGAACGAAGATCGTGACTTCTCCGAGGCCGTCGACGGTGAGTGCGTAGATCGTTCCTGCTGCCTCATAATCGAGTTTCGTCGGGATACCCTCGCTCTCGAGCCTGCCCGCGATGATCCGGGCATTCGTGATTCCGGACGTCTTTTTCAGCGGTATCCAGGGGTTGTCTGTTTCTTCCATTGGAACCTTTTACGATGGTTCTTTTGCGTTTACGAAAACTTGCCCGCAACACCCCCGTCCCTCGAAGGGCTTTCAATACCTGCTTG
>DYLD01000411.1 GCA_020722315.1 Syntrophus aciditrophicus | reverse complement strand
CTACAATACACTACATCGCTAATTGATTCAAGTGATAATTACGGACGGACAATGCCACAAATTCACAATAAGACAATGGATTTTTTCATCTTCGGAGGTCAACGGCGACATAATTTTTCATAAACTTCAATTGTTTGCGTTATCATCTTCTCTACGGAAAACTCCCGGAGAACCTTTGCCCTGGCGTTTGCACACAGCATTCGGGCATAGCCCTGGTCATTCACCAGCCTTTTGATCGCCACGGCAAGAGCAGAAGGATTTTTGGGTGCAACAAGCAGACCCTCTTTGCCATGCTCAATCTGCTCGGTGATGCCGTCAATGGCCGTTGCAACAATCGGCCTTTCCATCGCCATAGCCTCGAGCGTAATCATCGGGAACCCCTCGAGAACAGAAGGAATTACCACGACATCCATCGCAGACAGCAGATTTTTCACATCGCTGCGATAACCTGTAAAGACAAGCCGATAGCGAATGTTCGATGAAACTGAAAGCCTTTCCAGATCTTGCCTTAGCGGTCCCTCGCCGACCAGTATAAATTTTGCCTCTGGAATCTCCTGGACGATGGCCGGAATGGCCCGGACGAAATATTCGAAGCCCTTCTGCCAGACCAAGCGGCCCAAAGCACCGATGAGAATCTCGCCCTCGTTGACCGAAAATTCCCGGCGAATCCCGCGCCTTCCTTCTTCCTGAGCATCAGGGTTGTAATGATCCGTCTCAATGCCGTTGTAAATCTTGACGACCTTCTTTGCTGCCACACCGTGACGCTGAATCATGTCCCTCTCCAAAGTAGAAGAGACAACCAGAAAATAATCCACGAACCTCTCGGAGAAACGGTCCAACACCCGGTATAAGAAACCTCTAAAAGCGCCAACATCGTAGCCCTCGACAGGCATCGCAACGGTGGAAACATATTTTTTACGTCCTGAGATTCTCGCGGCCAGACGGGCATAAAACTCCGCCCTGGCGCCCTGACCATGAACGATATCTACTTGCTGGTTTTTGATGATACCGGCCAGCTTCAGTAAATTTGCCGCATTGCAGCGGTTTGAAAAATCGAC
>DYLD01000133.1:3250-6605 GCA_020722315.1 Syntrophus aciditrophicus | reverse complement strand
GTTAAATTATCAATTACGCTAGGGCCTCTACTGCCGGGATTTTGCGTTTTGGCGGTGTATTGTAAGCCATGTTACCTGTTTCGGCGGGGTTTTATGGGATGTATGAATCCTTTTTCAGTCTGACGGAAAATCCTTTCGCGCTGTCGCCGGATCCACGCTATATGTATCTGAGCCCCGGGCACGCCGAGGTGTTAAACTGCCTGCTTTACGGAATCCAGGAAAAAAAGGGGTTCATCGCGGTCACCGGAAGCGTGGGAACCGGAAAAACCACGCTTTGCCGCTTTCTGTTGTCGGAGCTTGACGATTCGGTTAAAACCGCGCTGATTTTCAACCCGTCTTTGTCCGACATCGAACTGCTCGAAACGGTTACGGAGGAATTCGGGATCAAAATCGGCAGTGGAAAGGGGACAAAAAAAACCTACATAGACGCCCTCAACGATTTTTTGCTGCGGAATTTTTCGGACGGAAACCAGGCCGTTCTTATCATCGACGAGGCGCAGAACCTGTCGCACGGGGCAATGGAACAGATAAGGATGCTGTCCAATCTGGAAACGGCAACGGAGAAGTTGCTGCAGATAGTTTTGCTGGGGCAGCCGGAGCTAATGGAAATGCTTGCGCTGCCGTCGTTGCGGCAGTTGAACGAGCGGATAGTTGTCCGCTGCGAACTGAAGGCGCTTGCGAAAAGCGAGGTCCGCCGGTATATCGAGCGGCGTATCTCTACGGCGGCGGCGGATGCGGGCAGCATATTCACCGCCGCAGCCTGCGATGAAGTCTATCGCGCCTCGGGCGGCATACCGAGACGGATCAATGCGATCTGCGACCGCGGGCTTCTGATCGCCTACGCGAAAGACAAAAAAAGGGTCGATCGACGGATCGTCCGGGCGGCGATTCGGGACCTCGGCCGCGGCTATCTGACGCAAACGGCCGAAAAACGGCGGCGGCAATCGTTTGAGGCAGCGGTGGCACTGCTGCTCTGGGCGATCATGCTGCTGCTCGGCTACGGCTACCTTTTCGGCAGCCTTTACCGGCCGGGACGCTGATAAAGGGCCGCGGTTAGTCAAATGACTTGACGGGGAAGTCAATGAGTTATATCAATGAGGCGCTGAAAAAGGCGCAGCAGGAAAAGGACAAAAGTTACGGAAAGTTTGGTTATATCCAAGCCTCTTCTTCCACGCAACCGAACAAACGCCCGAAAACACGGTTTGCGGTTTTTACGGCCGTCATACTGATCACTGCGGCAGCCCTTCTGGTTATAGAATTTTTCTATTTGCGGGCGCCCGGCGTCTTGAATCCGGCGGGAACCCAGAAGAAAATGGCGAATGTCCCAAAGGGGGCACAAAAAGCCGCTCCGGCGCAACAGGCAAAGGCGGCTCTGTTGGAAAAGGCTTCACAAAAGGAAACACGAAAACAGCCTTCTTCTGTACAATCTGAAAAGATAGAACAACTCTATCAGGAAGCGCTTCTTTCGCAGGCTAACGGGGATCTTGGGCGCGCAAAGGCAAAATACGTTGAGGTTTTGAAGATGGATGTCGATCATGTCCGGGCGCTGAACAATCTCGGCGTCGTTTATCTGGCCATGAAAAACCGAAAAAAGGCCCTCGAGCTTTTCCGCAGGGCGGCCCTTTTGAAAAAAGATTATGCCGATCCCTATTACAATATTGCCTGTATCTACGCACAAAAAAACGACGTGGAGCAAAGCATCTGGTATCTTAATCTGGCCGCGTCGATCGACGGGGAAGTGAAAAAATGGGTGCAAAAGGATCCCGATTTTAAAAAGGTGATCAGCTCCCCGAAATTTAAAGAAATCGGCAAAGGCCAATCCGGCGCTTTGACCGCGGAAGGATTTTAGGGGGTGTCAATGGGTTGTATTTCCGCTAAACTTAAATCATTTCATTTATCGGGATCTTGTTCAGAGAAAACCTTGTTTCTCTTTGCAAAGAGGTATCTCCTTTTGCCGGTAATCATCTCGGCGGTGATTTTCACGTTTTCAAATCCGTCCTGGGCGGCAAGAATATCGGGCAGAGACGCGCCTGTTCCGACCGCGCCTGCGGCATCGCCTCCGCAGCAAAAACAAGCCGTCCCGTCAAAGGCGCCCGCAACATCTCCTCCGCAGCAAACACCAGTCGTTGCGCCGAAGGGGCCCGCGGCCGTTCAGCCGAAACCGGCACCCGCCCAACAGAAACCCGCTGCGGAAATAAAGCCTGCCCAACCGGCCCCGATTCCCGCACTGCCGCCGGTTCAACCGGCCCCCGCTGCCGCGCCGTTAAAGCCCGCTCAGCCCCCTGTCCAGAATGCCTCTCCTGCTTTGCCGGCAAAACCGGCTGCGCCTCCTTCTCCCCCGGCCGTGACACCCGGCGGCGACAGATACGTCACGATAGACTTTGACAACGTTGATATTACCGTTTTTATTAAATTTGTCAGTGAGCTGACCGGAAAGAATTTCGTTATCGACGACAACGTGAAGGGAAAAGTCACGTTGATCTCGCCGAGAAAGATCGCCGTGAGAGACGTTTACAAGGTCTTCGAGTCGGTTCTTGAAATTTACGGTTTTACGACGGTCCAGGCAGGCGACGTGATCAAGGTCCTTCCGGCGATGGAGGCCCGCGGAAAGAACCTTGAACTCCGCCTGAAGAAAGAGGCTGTTTCTCCGGAGGACAGAATCGTCACACAGATTCTCACGCTGAAACATGCAAATCCGAATGAAATCAAAAAGATACTTGATCCCCTGGTGTCCAAAACCAGCATCGTCCTCGCGTACCCGCCGACCGGGATGCTGATCGTTACCGACGTTTTGTCGAACATCAAACGCCTTCAGGATATCGTCACCGCGCTCGATATTGAAGGCGTCGGCGAAGTTATCACCTATATCCCGCTGAAGCACGCGTCGGCGGCTGAAATGGTCAAGTCCCTGAACATGATCTTCCAGCAGCAGGCGGGGAAGGTGATGCTCTCACCGGTAAAAATTGTCGCCGATGACCGCACAAACGCGCTCATTATACTCGCGTCGGAAAACGATACGAAAAAGGTCAGGGAACTCCTCGCCCTGATAGACAAGGAAATCCCAAAGGGTTCCGGCGCGATCCATGTCTATTACCTGCAAAACGCGAAGGCGGAGGATCTGGTGAAGGTCTTGACCGGGATTCCGCAGCAGCAGGCGAAGGCCGCCGCCCCGAAGGCGGCGCCTGCGGCGGCCCCGATATCCAAAAACGTCCAGATCGTCGCCGACAAATCGACGAACGCGCTGATCATTACCGCAGACGCCGCCGACTACGCTACGCTGGAGGATGTCATCCGGAAGCTCGATATCCCCCGGCCGATGGTCTATCTCGAGGCGCTGATTATGGAGGTCAACGCC
>DYLD01000133.1:0-3150 GCA_020722315.1 Syntrophus aciditrophicus | reverse complement strand
GCAAAGATCCATGAAGACAAAAAGGATTACATGAAAACCATCCATGAAGGGACGATCAAGAATGAACCGGTACGGAAGAAAGAATCCGGGGATGAAAAGCCGGCGGTTTCACAGGACACAATAGCCGATGAGGCGCTCAAACAAACAGGAACGGAAAATGCAGGAAACAATCCTTAAGCAGCAGCCCGAAATTTCCGCTACGCCTGACGCGCCTGCCGCAACGGGCATAGCCGCCCGTCTTGCCGTTCTCGGCGTCCCGCCGGAGCTCCTTACCGAGGCACATGAGCTGTTCCGACGAAACCGGATCGGGATAACCGACTTTCTGCTGCAGAAAAAGGCCATTGCTGAAGTCACGCTGATGGAGGCGCTCAGCGAGGAATACGGACTTCCCTTTTGGAAGAAGCTCCCGACCGACCATATCGATACAGGATTTACGTCGCACTTTCCGATACAGCTCCTTAAAAAACAGCGGATTGTTCCACTGGCCAATACGGATCACGGACCGGTCGTGGCCGTGAACGATCCGGCAAATTTTGAGCTCGTCGATGATGTCTGCCGCGTCATGAATTTCCCAAAACGGTCGGTTGTTCTTGCAACCCAAGACGAAATTACCGCGGCGATCAACCTCGCCTATGACCTCAGCCGCAGCACGGCAAAGAAGTTTTTCGAAGAGATGTCCGAGGGGTCGACGGACAACCTGATCTCGGAAATTGAGGAAAAGGCCGATCTTCTCGATGAAACGAGTGAGGCGCCGATCATCAAGTTGCTGAATCTGCTTTTGTCCGGGGCCGTCAAGGACCGGGCGAGCGACATCCACATAGAGCCGTATCAGGCCAACGTGAAGGTGCGCTACCGGATAGACGGCATACTCTACGACATCCTGAACCTTCCCCGCAAGATACATTCGCCGCTCGTCTCGCGCGTCAAGGTCATGGCAAGCCTCAATATCGCCGAAAAAAGGCTGCCTCAGGACGGCCGGATCGATATCAAAATCGCCGATCGCAGTGTGGACATACGCGTCTCCACGATCCCGACGTCATTCGGGGAGAGGGTCGTGATGAGGCTTCTCGACAAGACGTCGTCGATGCTGAGGCTCTGCGACCTCGGAATGAGCGAGCAGAAAGTCGGCCTATTCAACCGGCTCATCAAATCACCCTACGGGATCATCCTTGTCACCGGGCCTACCGGGAGCGGCAAGACGACAACGCTCTACGCGGCTCTCCAGAGCATCAACAGCCCGGAGGTCAACATCATCACGATCGAAGACCCCGTCGAGTACCAGATCGAGGGGATCAGTCAGATCCAGGTCAACCCCAAAATAGATCTGACATTCGCCAAGGGGCTGCGCTCGATCGTCCGTCAGGATCCGGACGTCGTATTAATCGGTGAGATCCGCGACCTCGAAACGGCGGAGATAGCGATCCAGTCGTCGCTGACCGGGCATCTGGTCTTTTCAACGCTGCATACCAACGATGCGGCCTCCGCCGTGACGCGCCTGATCGACATGGGCATCGAATCGTATCTGGTGACCTCCTCGGTCATCGCGATCATCGCCCAGCGCCTCGTCAGGGTTCTGTGCCCCAAATGCAAGGAACCCTATATTCCCGACGAGGAATCGCTCGCCAATCTCGGGCTCGACAAAAGCCGGATCGAAGGAAAGGTTTTCTACCGCAAGGGCGGCTGCGCGGCCTGCATGAACACCGGCTACCGCGGCCGCACGGCGATATTCGAGATACTGATCCTCGATGAAGCGATGAAGAGGCTGATCCTCAAAACCTCCGATTCAAACCAGATCCAGCAGGAGGCCGTACGGCGCGGAATGGCGACGCTTTTGGCCGACGGGGCGAGAAAGGTCGTCGAGGGGACGACCACGGTCGAAGAGGTTTTCCGCGTGACGCGGATTCTGAAGAGGGAGGAAGATCTGGATGAAATGTTGTAGATGCATAAAACAACAAAAACTCGTGTCCCGTCTCCGGATGGGCGCTTTTTTGCTGATTCTTATGCTGATGGTCCTTGCCGCCGAATCGCCGGCAGCGGCGGCGCAACTCACTATACCCGACTTAAAGGCAAAACCGGGGAAGGATGTGGGGGTGCCTCTTATCGTCGACGAGGTTCAGCGGCTCGCCGGCGTCAAGCTTATCTTAAGTTATAATAAGGACTTGCTCGTTTACAAAGGGGCCGCCAGGACAAAAAACACCGATTCGATGATGCATGTAGTCAACGACAAAACGCCGGGTAAGCTGATCGTCGTCATGGCGGGCGCCGTCGGGATAACCGGCAAAAATATCAATCTGTTGACACTTTTCTTCGGCGTCAGGGGCGCAAACGGCGCCGTTGCCGTTATCAAGGCCGATGATGTGCAGTTGATGGGCGACGACCTCAAGGACATTCCGTGCAAGGCGAAGGCGGGGAAGGTAACCGTCGTTCAGTAAACGAATACCGGCAAGACCGAAGTGTGCACCGCAAGCGCTTGTAAGCTCATCATTTAAGGAGAAAGATATGCCGAATCGAGAAATTCTTTTAAGACAGGTTCCGCTTTTTCGTTCGCTGCGGCCCGAGGACTCCGCGCGTCTCGCGGAGCTTCTTCAAAGACGGGAGTATCATCGGGGGGAGTACATCTGCCGTACCGGAGAAGAGGGAGACACCCTGTATATGATCATTTCCGGAAAGGTCAAGATTGTACGCCGCTCCCGGGGCGGAGAGGAGGTGATTCTGGCGGTCCTTTCCGCCGGGGATTTCTGTGGAGAGATGTCGTTGCTCGACGGTTTGCCGCGCTCGGCAGATGTGATAGCCGTCGAGGACTCCGATCTCTATCTTTTAACCAGAAATGATTTTCTTTCCCGCGTTATAAACAACGAAAGAACCGTCAAATCCATACTTTCCACTCTTTCAAAACGCATGCGCAGGGCCGACGACTTTCTTGCGGACATCTTTTTTCTGAAGGTTGGGGCCAGGCTCACAAAAAAACTTATCGAAATTTCTGCCAGCAATGGCTATCAGCAGCAGACGGGCGGCCCCATCGTGCTGAACGTCACGCAGCATCTGCTCGCAAGCATGATCGGGGCAACGCGGGAGAGCGTCAACAAAGAATTGCACAAGCTCCGCGACCGTGGCCTGATCCGGATCTCCGGCAAGAAAATCGAAATCCTC
>DYLD01000410.1 GCA_020722315.1 Syntrophus aciditrophicus | reverse complement strand
CCTAACTCGGACAAGCCGAAACCAAACAGGTCAAACCACTGAGACACACACCTGCCCTGGCGGGCGGTGCCAGGGGAGACACTGAGAAAAACTTTTTAAATCTCCGTGACTCACATCGTCCCGATGCTCTTTCGGGAGTGTCTCCGTGGTTCAAAAGATTTTCTTGCTTTTTGTGCAAGCATTTCAGTTTTTAGGTACTAAAGGCATCGGGGCCATGGCGCTTCGCTTGTGAATACTTCCGACTTCGACTATCGCCTCCCCGAATCCTTCATCGCGTTTCACATTCACTTTCACAGGGTATAATGTAAACCATGTTAACAAACGCTCTTTTTGACAAACTTCAACTCCTCTGCCGCCAAACCTATGGCGGGCGGCTGGTCTCTTTGGCTGTATTCGGCTCGATGGGACGCGGCACAGCCCGCCCAGATTCGGACATGGATATTTTACTGATCGTGGAAGGTTTGTCCCATTGGCGAATGAAGCGCGTGGAGGAATTCAAGCCAATCGAGTCGGCTTTAAAAGACGTCCCCCTTTCTCCCATATTGAAAACCCCGGGTGAAATCAGGAACGGATCGCCGCTACTGCTCGATATGGTGGATGACGCTGTGGTGTTGTACGACCGCGAAGAATTTTTGAAAAACTCCCTGAACCGTTTGCGTGAAAACCTGAAAAGGCTTGGCGCAAAACGGATCTGGCGCGGCGATAACTGGTTCTGGGACTTGAAACCCGATTACCAGCGCGGCGAGGTATTCGAAGTATGAACAACGCAACTCTCGCACAAAGTTACCTGGTCAAAGCCCAAAAGAGGTTGAAAATCCTGGATGTTCTACTGGATGAATCCGCCTATTCGGATGTCATGCGTGAGGCGCAGGAAATCGTTGAACTTGCCTTGAAAGGAATGTTACGACAAACAGGCATCGAGCCGCCCAAATGGCACGATGTGAGCAGTTTGATCCTTGAATATCGCGGGCGTTTTCCAGAAGCGGTTGGAAAATCGGCGGAACGGCTGGCCGATATTTCCTCCTACCTGCGTAAAGAACGCGAAATATCGTTTTACGGC
>DYLD01000409.1 GCA_020722315.1 Syntrophus aciditrophicus | reverse complement strand
TCCAGCGCACCCATGATACCCGCACTATCGCGCAATATAGCACCGCACCTAGACCAGCTAACGCATTGCTATTACTACACTATGGGCACCACCCCGGGCTCTCTTTAGAGCGAGGCACGCGCTCTAAAGAGAGCCCGAATCAAAAAATCATGGAAAAAAATCCTTGACAAACCCAAAAAAAACGATTATACTAGAGGCAAATTTGTATATAGGAGTGAGACGTGCCAGACAGTCTCCGCAGCGTGATACGGCCACTATCACGCCCAACGTTAGCAAGAAGTCCATGATGGCCACTGACGCCCCGGTTCTCCCCGCCGAGTCCCGTCAGAGTAATTTTTAGTAGGCGCAGCGTTGATGAACCAGCGGTCATGCTCCCGCAAAAAAAGAGCAAAATTTCCGGCCGCTTGCAACCGGCATCGACAAAGCAAACGAACCAAACCAGGGGAGAAACCCGTGGACCTGCGACCACGAAAAAAAAGTGCAAAGACAATTCAAGAAGGCCAAAAGGTCCAGCATGTTTCACACACACGTGGGGATGAACCGCCATGAGAGGAAGTCCGCATAACCAGGCTAGGACGCTATTTTTGCGGAGCGGCATATCGGCTATCGGCACCAGTAAACACCAGGCCAAGGCCGAGGCCCGCGCCATGGGGGCCGTTTCCTGGCACGACATCGGCAAACAACTTGGAATCCATTCATACTCTACTGAACGAGCTTACACTGACGTCTGGGCTCAAGTCTTAGCCTACGGAAAATCCTTGCCCAGGGGCGAGAGAATCCGGGAAATGGAGCAGATTGATCAGCGGATCGTAACAGGATATCTATCTGAAAAAATCCAGAAAGGCGTCTCTCACAATACCTTTAACCAGTACACCGCGGCAGTTGAAAAATTGGAGACCGCCCTCAATCTCTACAGCCAGCGGTACCACGCTGACGATGGGCGAGGGAGGACCTACCAGTTCGATCTAAGCGCGGTCCGGGAACAAGCCCGAGATCTGTCTCGTCCAGGGCCGGATTTTTCCCGGGCCTACGACCGTCCAAAAGAATTGATAGCGGCCCTCCGAT
>DYLD01000408.1 GCA_020722315.1 Syntrophus aciditrophicus | reverse complement strand
GAGATTCTCGACGCGGCGGAAAAGTTGGATGATCTCAAAGTCCCGCCTGGAAACCGCTTGGAGAAACTGAGCGGCGACCGCGAAGGTCAACACAGCATTCGAATCAACCAGCAATGGCGAATCTGTTTTCGATGGAAGAACGGTGATTGCTACGAGGTTGAGATCGTGGATTATCACTAAGGAGATAGAGATGACCAACAAATTACCCCCCATTCATCCAGGGGAAATCTTGCTCGAAGAGTTTCTGGAGCCGATGGGAATCAGCCAATACAGGCTGGCGAATGACATCAGCGTCCCTCCGCGTCGAATCAATGAGATTGTGTTGGGCAAACGTTCGATCACGCCTGACACTGCCTTGAGGCTGTCGCGATACTTTGGGCTGTCCGAGCGTTTCTGGATTAATCTACAAACGCGCTATGATATCGAAGTGGAGAAGGACAGGCTGAAAGACAGACTTGAAAAGGAAGTGCATATCTACGCAACGGCATGACATGAAAACCAAAGTCAAATTACTCGATGTGGTCGCGCTCACCCAGGAACTGCCAGAAAAAGACCTGCAACTCGGTCAGGTCGGGACGGTGGTGGAATTCCTTGCGCCCGATGTCTATGAGGTGGAGTTCGCCGATAGTGATGGACGCACCTACGCAGAACTGGCTGTTAAAGCAGAGCAATTGCTGGTTTTGCATTATGAGCCAGTGTATGCTTGACCCCCAAACTCGGAGGTGAGAATCTCCGAGTTTTATTTGTAGAGGAAACGCGCTTAAGAATCGAGTGGACAGAATCCACCTGGAATCCGCTTACTGGCTGCACGAAAATCAGTCCTGGCTGTAAGCATTGCTACGCGGAGCGGATGGCGAAACGTCTGCAAGCCATGGAACAGCCGAAAGACAAGGATGAATTCGGAAGGATGAAGGATAAAGCGCGGGGCGCGCTCGCTGGCGCCAGTTCCAGGTGTTGACGAAACGCTCGGAGCGGCTGGCCGATGTCCGTCTTCCTGACTCCCGACCCGCGTCCGTTTTACGCCGGGACGTATCCGTCATAACTTAAGGTCTCTCCATCTTATACAGTTTTTG
>DYLD01000407.1 GCA_020722315.1 Syntrophus aciditrophicus | reverse complement strand
CCCGCAGCGTGACCCACGGATTGGGTTCCTTTCTGAAAATAGTATACACCTTTTGAAGCGGTTATAATAAGCATGGATGTTGTTTCAGAGAAAGGAAAGCGCCATGCTACAGGAATTCGTAATCCGGGTTGAATCAAATGAGCCTGTGAGACAATTGCTTGAGTCGGCAATTCAAAATGAATTGAAGACCATCCAGCACGGGATTAATCGCACGCGCGAGCGATTAGCCGCCTTTGAAAAGCAATTCTCCATGAGCACGGAGGAGTTTTTACGGCGTTTTACAAAAGACGATCTCGGCGAAACCCTTGACTTTATTGACTGGTACGGGGAGACGAAAATGCTCGCTCTCCTAAACGAGCAAAAACGCGCTCTGGAAGGAGCGCAGGTTGCATGATTGACGGGTACTTCAAACTGATCGAAGACCTGCTCAAGCAGTCATCGGTTGTCCGCTCGCAGGACATTCAATTCGACAAACGCACGTCAACGAAGGGATACATTCGGGGCAACATCTATTTCAAAGACAACTCCATGCTCCACTTTCGGGAATTTGTGAACATCAGCGATGGGACAGACCGATTCGTTTACGCGTATTATTACCAGGATAAAAATGGCGTCATGGTTTTTCGCTATGACAATACGCCGCATTTTCGCCATTTACCAACCGCGCCGCACCACAAGCATATAAACGAAGACGAAGTTGTCGCTTCATCGCCACCCGATCTGGGAACCGTTCTCGGTGAAATTGAAAAACTCATTGACGCGGAATAAGCCGATAAAAAAAATTCGTGGTTTGCCTCTGCAGTGACGGTTACGAAGCCTCCCTCGAACCGCGCAAGATTTACCAATTGCTGACCGACAAAGAAGCCGAAAGCCAAAAAATGCTCCGCGTCGTGGACGAATCTGGCGAAGACTATCTCTTCCCCGCCAGTTTGTTCTCGCCCATCTCCCTGCCGCAGACGTTGGTGAAAGAGTTGGCGCTGTCGGCGTAGACTTACCGATTGCTTGGTTGAAGAGAAGGCTGGGCACCATGCTCCAGCCTTCTTCATCCACTCTTGCATCCCCTCCCACTCCTTCAACT
>DYLD01000406.1 GCA_020722315.1 Syntrophus aciditrophicus | reverse complement strand
CTCTCCATTTTTGAAAGGCTAACAGCAATGGAAAAGATACTGTCGGTCGTCATTCCCGTTTACAACGAAAAGGGAACCATTCTTGATGTGATTCGCCGCGTTTGTTGCCTTGATTTTGTCAAGGAGGTCATCGTCATCGACGACGGCTCGACGGACGGCACGGCGGAGCTTCTCAAGAGCAGCTCATTTGACGACCGAATCCAGCTTTTTTTTCATGAAAGGAACCGCGGAAAGGGGGCGGCGCTACGCACCGGATTCAGTCATGTTTCAGGCGATATCGTTGTGATTCAGGATGCCGATCTCGAGTATGATCCGAACGAGTTCGCCGCAATGATCAAACCGATCTCGGACGGATTCGCCGATGTCGTTTACGGCTCGCGTCTTTCCGGCGGGAGACCGCAGCGCGTCCATCTGTTCTGGCATAAAATCGGAAACGGCCTGCTGACGTTCATCACCGACCTGCTCTACAACACCACCCTTTCCGACATGGAGACCTGCTACAAGATGTTCCGTCGCGAGGTTATCGAGAAAATAACAATTAGGTCCGACGATTTTTCGGTCGAGCCCGAACTGACGGCGAAGATATGCAAGAACAAAAAGTGGCGGGTCTATGAAATACCGATCTCGTATTATGGAAGAAGCTACGCCGAAGGGAAGAAGATCACGTGGAGGCATGGATTTTCCGCGCTCTGGACGCTTTTTAAGTTCCGCTTTACAGATTGAAGAGGGCGGCGTTTTTTAAAAGGTCTCGTCGTGAAATTTTTTGTTGACATCGGGTCCGTTTTGTTTTAAGGGAAAGACGAAAGGTTTGTTGAGGGATCATGATGAAAGCATGCGGAGCAATAGAGAACGGTTATAAAGACGGCGTTTCCCGTGGTCTCCTGTTGCGTCTCGCCCTTCTCGGGCTGGGCCTGTGCCCGGCGCCCGTTGCTTTCAGGATGGAGTGATTCCCTGTATCTATAAGCTATCCTAAAGGCCGTGGGTGCAAAAAATCCACGGCCTTTTTGTTTTTGGTAAGGTGAGGGCTTTGGGGGTTGCGCGAAGCTCTCATAAGACCTTTGAAAAATGGTGCCTGAAGCGC
>DYLD01000405.1 GCA_020722315.1 Syntrophus aciditrophicus | reverse complement strand
CTGCACTGTAGCCGCCGTTTTTCTGGCCGGTATGAAACAATCATCTGGTTCACAAAATCGGATGATTACATTTTCAATCTCGATTCCGTGCGCGTACCCCAGAAATACCCTGGGAAGAAGTATTTCAAAGGTCCGAAAGCTGGCCAGTACTCATGCAACCCACTCGGCAAAAATCCCGGGGACTTGTGGGTGATTCCGAATGTAAAAAGCAACCATGTCGAGAAGACCGAGCATCCGTGCCAGTTTCCCGTTGAACTGATTGAACGATTGGTGCTTTCTCTTACAAACGAGGGAGATTGGGTGCTGGATCCATTCCTTGGAACGGGCACAACGGTCATCGCCGCCCTTCGTCATGGGCGCCGGGGCGTTGGAGCGGAGACTGTTCCCAAGTACGTAGAGCTTGCACGACAGAGAATCCAGCTGGAAATGGAAGGCACATTGCGAACCCGACCTATGGACAGGCCGGTATATGACCCTGTTGAATCCGGTAATAGCCTGACCATTGCTCCTTGGAAGAAAAACACCGAGCAGACAACGCTGTTCGAGAGAAGCCCCAAATATGGGGGGAAGACGGCCCGATGAAGATTGTAGAAACTTACTCCCATCTTAACGGGCTTGAGTTTCTTCTCGTTCACAAGCCAGCTCTTTGGAAGGAGATACAAGGCGTAATTTCAGCGGTGGACGCAAATAAATGTCGCACGAAGGTTTCCAAAGAGAAGACAATGAAAGGGGAGCTTCTGTTCAGCCCGATTGATATGAATGCTGCATTTAAACGCCTTCTTCGCGTAAAGGCGTGGGGAGAAAAACGGGTGAGTTACTGGGTCACGCGCAGCGAGAAACTAATCCGAAAGACATTGGCGATGTCGCCTGAGGAACAGAAAAAAGAGATTGAAGCTGCGGGTGAAAAACCGATCTTCAGCTACAACCAGACTGATTTCGTTAAGGATCGCGTGGCTGTCGAGGTCCAGTTTGGCAAGTATGCATTCGTCGCTTACGATCTCTTTGTCAAGCACCTTGCATTTTACGTGGGTGATCGTGTTGACGTGGGAGTCGAAATTCTTCCGATGAAATCCCTTCAGAG
>DYLD01000404.1 GCA_020722315.1 Syntrophus aciditrophicus | reverse complement strand
GTAAGTCAGGTTTTGCAGGGTCCCGACGGTGACGTTTTGCAGCCGTCCGCCCTGGACGGTCCAGTCCTGGGTCAGGGGAGCCTGCCCTGAGCCTGTCGAAGGGAAAGAGTGAGCGGCGTCCCAAACACATAGAAGTGTGAACTCTTTGCAGAGACCCACGAAGGGGTTTTACGGGCTCGCCGCTCATCCGCATTATACGACTTTCAGGAACGATTCGCGCAGTCGCGCGAAGGCGGCGGGTTTGTGTTGCTCAAGCGCTGCACTGAGCCTATCGAAGTGTGCGGTCTTGCCAACAGCCGGGGTAGAGGTACAATTCCACTATCCCTCAAGCTAAGACGGACAGAACTGCTCCTCAGTTCGGTTCGTCTTTTATTCTTGGTATGAGTCTCGAAGGCGTTTCCATTCCAAAGCAGCCTTGAAATCCTCACCTTCTCCTAACCAATCCAAAACAGCATCAATAATATCCTCGGTCTCTGCTCCAAGCGATTCGTAGCGGCGAAGTTTACCGCGTTGACCGCATTTTTCGCACTCTGCATGAATGAGCAAAATGTATGCTTTTTGGCTGTGTCCACAATTCGAGCATGTGTATTCTCGATAATGTGGCAACTCTTTTATGTCTTTAATGCAATCCGTATATGACATACTTACTCCCATCCAACCAGTTTTTTAATCGTTTTAGCAAATCGGTCAATTGACCAACCCTCTGGGCGAACAAGAATATGATGTGCGTCACTGAGATACTGGGAAAGCCCTCGAGCCGGTGTTTTGATGATTTGTGTTCCAAGGGGAAGCCCTTGGCTTGGAATGATTACCGTAGTATTGGGTATGTTTTTACCAGGCATTTCCTTCAATACGTCCTCGGGCGTAACACCTTTGAAGACAGATAAACCATCTTCAAGCTTGTCCGTTTTAAAGGCTTGCGATGTCCCAACCCAATCTTCGCGTACCACTCGAATGAATCCTTCTGCTAAATCGTCACCATGCTCAACCGCCTCATCGCCTAGTTTCAAGACCCCATGCCGCGCCAGGTCGTCGAGCGGCAGGCCCACAGGCAAAGCATCGTCAGGTTCTGCCGCTTCAAAA
>DYLD01000403.1 GCA_020722315.1 Syntrophus aciditrophicus | reverse complement strand
ACGATATTACGTCCCGGAACATGCATGATCCTGTTGTTTCCCAAAAAGCTGCTGGAGGATGATCCTATACCGAAAAATAAAACTGCATCTTCGTATCTGCTTCAATCGCATTTGAAACCGATGGACGCTGCCGATCCTGGGAAGGCGGCGGCGGATCCGGACGAAAAGACTCTGTGGTATGACTGCTCGAATTGCCCCGTCGAGGGCAAAGGCTGGCCTGACACGGAATCGTTCTATGACCGTCTTCCGTCGCGGGCAAATGGCAAAGTCACGAAAGATGTATGGAATCTGAGCCACAACACTGCGGGCTTCTGTTTCCGTTTCACGACAGATGCCGAATCAATCAAGGTGCGCTGGACCCTCTCGGGTCCCCTCGGAATGCATCACATGCCTCCAACCGGAGCCAGCGGTTTCGACCTATATGCGAGAAACGAGAAGGGCAAATGGCAGTTCAGAGGCAATGGCCAGCCGGTGCAGGAAACAAACAGCAGTGGAGACATCGCGACATTCCCTGGCCGGGAGCACCTTCTTTATCTGCCCCTTTACAACGGGATCAAATTATTCGAGATCGGTATTGCCAAGGAGCACGGGATCACTTTTCTGAAAATGTCCGGCAATTGCAAGCCGCTTGTCTTCTACGGGACTTCTATAACCCAGGGGGGGTGTGCATCCAGGCCTGGCCTCGCATATACGGCCATTGTAGGACGCCATCTTGACATCCCCGTAATCAACCTCGGATTTTCCGGAAGCGGGAAGATGGAGATGGAGATGGGGGATCTCCTCTCGGAGCTGGATCCGTCCATCTATGTCCTGGACACATTGTGGAACATGACCCCGGAAATGGTGGGGACGCGGATCGAACCTTTCGTCAGAAGACTCCGCACCGCTCATGGAAGCACCCCTATTGTAATAGCCGAAGACTGCAATTTCCTGGATGCAAGCCCAACGGAAAAAGGAAAAATCCTCCGTTCTGTCTTCGCAAAAATGCAGTCTGACGGGATTCCCTATCTGCATTTCCTGTCCAATAAAAACATGCTGGGAGACGACAGCGAGTCAACGGTAGACTGCTGCCATCCGAATGACATAGG
>DYLD01000402.1 GCA_020722315.1 Syntrophus aciditrophicus | reverse complement strand
CACGTCATTTAACCAAGAAAACCACTTTTCTGGAAGAAAAATACAGGACACAGGTCAGATACGACAGCCCTCCTCCTCCGGCACCGACTTAATCTCGGCTCGGCGGTCAGCCCTCCGGACCTCCCGTATGCCAGGTCTAAACCTGCCGCAGCGAATGTCCTCGAACAGGCAAAAAACAAAATACTCACCAAAAAGCAGTTTTTTTAGCCCATTAAACAGCTTTTTGAATATCTTAACCACAGCGTTGTCCTGCTTTTCCCCTTCATCCGGGTTACCGTGGCCTTTCTTCCACATGTAGTCGGCAAACATCTTCGCCCGTCTCTCCTTGTCGGGAATGAGCGACCTCAGACGATCCCGGTCCCCCCGGTTCAGATAGTGCTCCTCAAGGTACAACAGCATGTCCGCATGGACCAGATACTCAAGCTCCCTCTTCGAGGCCCAAGAGAATATATCATGCACCTGTTCTGCAATCTCATGGTGCGCCTTGTCAAAAACTATCCCATTCCCGCTTCTGTAGTGCTCCCTATAGACGTTGTATGTGGTGTCGATGACCCTCTTTGTCCAAGGCAGGTTCTCTATCGGAATATCGGTCCCAAGGTAACGCGAGACCAAGCTTGACACACCTCGACGATCCGCCTCCTCAATCCGCCGAAGAGCATCTTCAAATGTCTCCGTTGCCACAGTCCTTCCGGCGGGCTCCGGCGGCTCAAAAACCGCCGTCTCGGTCACCGTCGCAGTCGCATCCATTCCGCCGACCTCGATTGCCTCGGTCGGCGAGTCCATAAAGTCTCTGTCCATAATCCCAGTCCTCCCGTTTCGTTACACTACACCAGCCTGGATCGCCTTTCAAGGGCATCTCAAAAAAAAATGAAAAAAAAGAAAAAACCAGCTTGACAAAGTTTTTCCAGAGGCGATATTAGCGGCATAAAGCAGGGGGATATTTCCGGTGCTCCGTTGCGCAGTAAAAACACAGAAATGGTATACCGAAACGCAGCGCTACAGATAAAAGGATTTTGGTATACCACGGTTCCGACAACAAAAAAGACGAAAGGTATACCAAGAGGCTCCGGTACAGATAAAAGGATTTTGG
>DYLD01000132.1 GCA_020722315.1 Syntrophus aciditrophicus | reverse complement strand
TCCCAAATTCGATGATTGCTGGAGTGGTTTTGCTAAAGCCTTCAGGATGATTTCAACACAAATTGAGAATTTCCCGGCCGCTTTCAGCGGCCTTCGCAATGGAGGGGTTGCCGCCTTATAGTGGGTTGGCGTTGGCTAACTC
This sequence comes from Syntrophus aciditrophicus, assembly GCA_020722315.1. Taxonomy (GTDB): domain Bacteria; phylum Desulfobacterota; class Syntrophia; order Syntrophales; family UBA5619; genus DYLD01. The sequence continues at coordinate 6,744 of DYLD01000132.1, read as the reverse complement.
TGGAGCGACGCTTCCGGAGATAGCAAGCCTGATGTCCCTGCTCCGTCCCCGTCTGGGTGGGCTGGAGAGACTGGTTCTGGGGGCTTCGGTGGGTCGGAGCGCGCTGGCGACCTTAGGGATGGAGGGACTGCTGGAACTCTCGGTCCGTGCGATGTCGAAGGCTTGCGGGCTCTTCGTGGTGAGAGGAGGCGGTATCCTCCTCGGCACCGTAAAGTATCTGCTGGCCGAGACCCTCCTGAGGATGGAGGAGTGGAGGGAAATCTACAGAATTGCCGCAGGGCTAAAGTAAAAGAGGGCAGCAGAACCGCCGCCCCTTTATCCTCATCAGGGTGGTTTTCTCCCCACAGGTGCCAGCCGGCTGTTAACTGAACAGCACCGCCACATCTTCCCGGGTAAGGCTCTTGAAGAACCCGCTCTCGGCGCTGATCAGTTGCTCCACCAGGTCTCGCTTCCGTTCCTGCAACTGCAGGATTTTCTCCTCCACTGTGTCCCGGGCGATGAACTTATAGATAAAGACGGGATTCTCCTGACCGATGCGGTGGGCGCGATCAGCAGCCTGCATTTCCACCGCCGGATTCCACCACGGGTCCAGATGAATGACATACTCCGCTGCCGTCAGGTTCAGCCCCACCCCACCCGCCTTCAGGCTGAGCAGGAAGAAGGGCACGTCTGGGTCGCTCTGAAACAGGTCCACCTGAGCCTGCCGGTCGCGCGTCTTGCCGTCCAGATAGGCGTAGCGGACACCGAGCGATTCCAGGTGCCTGCGCACCAATTTGAGCACTTCCACGAACTGGGAGTAGATGAGGGCTTTGTGACCTTCCCTTAAAAGCGTGCCTAGGATATCAGCCAGCAACTCAAACTTGGCTGCCTCTCCCCGATACGTCGGCTCCACCAACGCCGGATGGATGCAGACCTGCCGCAGCCGCAGCAGCCCCTCCAGAATCCGCATGCGGGCATCCTCCATCCCGCTTTGGTCAATCAGGCGCAATAACTCAGCCCGATAACGGTCGCGCAGCCGGCTGTAGATTTTCCGCTGGGCAGGCTCCAGATCGGTGAAGAGGACCCGTTCGGAGCGCGGCGGCAGTTCTGGCGCCACCTGGGCCTTCGTCCGCCGCAGGATGAAGGGATAAACCAGTTTCCGCAGGAGATTCGCCGCCTCTTCGTCCTGATTTTGCTCAATCGGTTTGGCAAAGGTTTCCTGGAAGTACTGCAGACCGCCCAACATGCCCGGGTTGACGAAGGCGAACTGCGACCAGAGTTCAAAGGTGGTGTTCTCTACCGGCGTGCCGGTCATCACCAGCCGGTGGTCGGTGTTGAGGAGGCAGGCCGCCCGAGTAGTCTTTGCCAGCGGGTTTTTGATGGCTTGGGATTCGTCCAGGATAACGTACTGGAAGCGGTATGACCGCAGGAACTCCACGTCCCGCAGCATCGTGCCATAGGTAGTGATGACGATATCGTATTGGTCAAAGAATGACGGATCCCGCTTTCGTCCCGCGCCGGTGAACTCCAGGACGCGCAGTTCCGGCGTGAAGCGGGCAGTCTCCCGCTGCCAGTTGACCAGCAGAGACTTGGGCACTACCAGGAGGGACGGTTGTTCCGCCTCTCCCCGCTCTTTCAGGGATTGCAGGAAAGCCAGGACCTGAATCGTCTTGCCTAGACCCATATCGTCGGCCAGGACGCCGCCGAAGCGGTACTCGTGCAGGAAGTGCAGCCAGTCCAATCCGGCCTTTTGGTACGAACGGAGTTCGCCGTGGAAGCCCCGGGGCAGCGGCTGGGGAGTGATTCTCTCAAACGCGCCCAACCGTTCCCGCCGCTCCTGGAAGTCCTGCGCTGCCTGCACCTCCGCTGCGTCAGCCAGCAGGGGGTCCACGAGGGGCAGTTGGGTATCGTGGAGGCGCACCCCTTTCTCCGTCTCCTCGGCAATGCCGAAGAGATGCTGATAGCGCTCCAGCCACTTCTCCGGAACCTGACCGAAGGTGCCGTCGGCCAATTTGATATATCGCCCCCCCTGACGGATAGCCTTCAAGACCTCTTTGAGGGAGACAGTCTGATCGCCGTACGCTACCACGGCTTCAATGTCAAACCAGTCAATGCCGGAGGAAACGAAGACGCGCAGGGTAGGGGTAGCCGGGCTGAGGCGGGCAGATTTCAGGCCCTCCTGGCCGTAAATCTCAAAACCGGCCTCGGCGAGCAAGGGGATGCACTGGGTAAGGAAATCGAGGGGATGGGTGCGGGCGCGCAGTTGGAAGACGGCGGGGCCGAATTCCCGGCCAGCCCGCTTCAGGCCGTAGCGTACATCAGTGAGCATCTGGTGATAATGCGTTTCGCGCTCTCGTTGGCGGTGAATCCGGGTGATCGTCCAGGTCCCTGGCTCGCTGACGATGTGCACACCGGGCGCTTTCGGACCAAACTCAACCTCATGGTCCCCGTATCCGAAGGCAAGAGTGGCGCGGAAAGCCCCTTCCTCCTCCCGCAAGTAGAGGCGAGGGACCGGACCGGCGAGGATCTCCTCCATCTCCACCACATCCCCGCTCACAGGCAACCGTTCAGCCAGACGGGGGAGGAAGCGATCCCGAAAGAGCGCCTCATCCGAGAGGGGAATGTTGACGGAGAGACGCGGGGCTATATCGAGGACCTCCGGATTAGCAACAGGCACCACGTAATTTCCCATCAGCGCCCAGGCGGGTCGGGTGGAGATGACGCGGAAATTTTGCTTCAGGTTGGAGAAAACCGTATCACCTACCCGCCCCCCGAGATCTATCGCGATGCCGTCCCGGGAGCGCACCAATCGCATTTCCAGGGTCACCGGCTGGTCCAGGAGATTCAACCGTTCGCAGAAGGAGGAAGGGGAAGTCAACCGAAACACGGGGACTTTCTGGCGGGCAAGGATCAGCAGGTATTTGGAAAAATCCGAACTCCCCCGATATGGGTAGTAATATGGCGATTGCGCTTCCAGCATTAGGTTGCAGGTCTGGACGGTTTCCGGCGGCAGGTTGAGGCATGCATAGGGGTTCAACGGGGGGGAGATCCGAGTAACAACATACTGCCAGGAACGGTCGTCTTCCAGATACTGGGCGAACGCCTCCGGGGATAGCGGCTCCAGGGGGGTCTGGGGCCATCGGGAAGCCTGGATGATGTAGGGGAAAAGGAGAGGGGTTTCATCCAAGAAGAGGCCGTAAAGGAGAAAGTAGGGCTCTTCCTTTTTGGTTTCGGCCTTCGGTTGGGGTGCCTGTTCCAGCGCCAACTGGAGGCGGTAATCCCAGCGCTTTTCCATTTCCTCTAGGCGGTCGCGCACAGCCAGTGCAGCGGCTACGATGTGCTTGCAGACATTCCCTTTTGCCGCATACGGACAATCGCAGGAGACTTCGGGGTGACTCTTTCCGGCCGCCTTCAGGGTGACAGTATAGGTTTTGGTACCACGCACGGAGCAGGTCGCCGATTCACCGTCAAAATGGGTGATGGTGACCAGCCCCCTATTGTAATAATCCCGTCCGCGCCGGATAATCTCTCCCCAATATGTGAGGCGCGAGGGGTCTAAAAGGTCACGGGTTAGCAACGGCATCGCGTTTTATACCTCACGGCTACATTTCGGCAATCACGACGATCCGGTAGGTGTCGATCACGGAGGGATAGCCGCAGACCAGCTTTAGGACTAGGCTGCTGGTCGGGGATATGACGCTGATATCTGTCGACTCCACGCTTCGCGTCCGATTCACCCGATACCGATATACCTGGCCGCCTGTGTACACCTCCACGATGTCCCCCAACTACACCCTCGGCAGGCCGCGGAAGATCTCCCTATAAATGTCGTTGTGGGCCGAAATAATGCAGCTGCCCCACTCCTCCGGCTTGGTGTAGCTGATGTGATGGACCGCGCCGCGAGCGGAGCGAGCCAGGGACAGCATGTGGATGTTACCTCAGCTCGCGATTTACTTGCGCCGCACCGCGAACGGAGCGGCGTCAGTCAGGTGCAACACACCCTGGCTGGCTGGGCCAGCCTTCCTACCGGATGAAACAACCTTCCATCGTTTCTCAAGCATATCATAGTATATTGACCTCGTCAATCACGCAAGTCGAAAATTTGCATTGGTATCCGGGCTAGCCGACCGACCCGAGTCGGGGCGCACTGCAGTGCGCCCCGACTATCCTGGTGGCTGGACCTGACGCAATCTTTACTCAGGAGGCTTATAATGTCCCCCAAAGCACATCCCCCTCTCTTGACCAGGGCGAGGTCCGTTCCGCCGATGGCCTGCCCGTGGTCAACCCCCGCACTGCCGACGTCGACATCAGCGTCCAACAAATCTACGTCTGCATTCCCGGCCCCAACCAGATCCAGATAGTGCGCTCCTTCGGCAATTACACTGCCGACCTCCATGCCATCGCCGACTGGCCGGTCGAAAATGACATCCAGACTATCGTCATGGAGTCTACGGAGGTCTATTGGATCCCCCTGTTCGATGTCCTGGAGCAACCCCGTATCCATTGCTGCCTGATCCGCGGCAACCTTGCCCATCGTCTCCCCGCCCGCCACAAGACCGAGGTCCTCGACTGTCAATGGAGTCAAACCCGGTCTAGTTACGGGCTTCTGCTTTGCCTCTTTCTCAGGGAGTTACAACGCTTCGACACAATCAGTCACCCAGCTGCACTGGTTGCCTGCTCCCTAGCGCGCTGACCAATACTACATCTCAATTGAGCTTATCGAAATTATGAGCAAACTTTCCCCAGGCAGCACACGATGAGTTTTTTAAAATACAACATGCTTTGTGGGGCGTTTCTTCATTTTCACGGATTTACTACCGATGGAGTAGGCGTAATTGTTTCAGATTCAATCGGCATCAGTGTTCCCGTTGTCAATTCCATTGTAAAAATAGGAGTTGGGGTATCTGTCAGAGTCGACGTAAATGTGGGCGTAGATGTTGAAGTTGGCGTGAAAGTTGGCGTATCTGTTGGCGTCGCTGTAGGAGTGAAAGTAGGCGTATTAGTTGGAGTTGCTGTTGGCGTAAAGGTTGGCGGCACAAGTGGGTCAAGTTTGATAGTTGGTATATCGATCAACTTGAGAGAAACCGGGCGTTGTAAATCAGTAGCGATAACTTCTTGTAAGTGTACAATCTCAGGATAAGTTAGTTGGCGGGAAGTGCGTACTGTTACCAATAAATCTAGAGTTGAATCAGTTACCTTTATATTGACTTCAACTAATTGAGCGTCTGGAAATGTTTTCAGATTGGCAGAGACGATTTTATGAACCCGGATCTCTAAAAGTTGTTGATTAATTGACTTGGTAAAATTGAAACCCAAAAGTACGGTTAAACCCAACAACAATATGCCGCTAAAAGCATTTCGGGCAAATAGATTGAGCGGTGATTTTCTTGAAATGCTTGTGATGCTGTGATAGCCAAGTAACCACAAAACAAAAGATGTGGTAAATTGAATTGCTACAAAGTTAGCAAAAAATAGTAATAATGCCCCAAGCGCTAATTGCATTTCGCCGCGAGCCAGCAAAATACCGAATGTTGAAAGGGGAGGGACTAGAGCTGTTGCAATAGCAACACCTACAAGACCCACACCGATTCGGGAGGATGCGGTTGCATACGCTCCAGCTGCTCCACCCGCAAGGGCAATAATCAAGTCAAATATGTTTGGCGCAGTCCTCATCATAATTTCATTACCAACGGGAAGATTCTTATGGACTGTCCCAATCACAAAAGAAATAGCAACAACTATCAGCACGCCAACTATTTCAGCAAGAAGCGCATCACGGAGTAATCGATTGTTTCCATCTACTAATCCTAAAGCAATGCCCGTGATCGGTCCCAATAATGTAGCTATAACCATTGCGCCGATGACAACCGCTGTACTATTTGCTAATAAACCATAGCAAGCCACAATAGTAGCCAGGGCATTCATTAGCAGATAAGATGAACTTAAAGAGGCATTATCGTGGATGCTTTTGCGAACTTCTATAAGCCTGTCGGTATTCCTAGTCATTTGGTCCCGAAGATAAATATGTTAGGCTTTCGATGTTGTGCCAACCGAAATGTTTTTCCATTTGCTTAAAATTATATATCCAATAGTACCCCCAAATAGTGAACTCAGGAATATTCTTATTTACGGTCTCGCATTGCTACCAAAAACCTATATTCCTGTCCATTTATTACTTTCACTTCCTCTGCTATTGTCACATTTTCTTCTTCCAGCCCCATCGCATTTAGATAATCCTGCAGGCTTTGTTTGTAATCTGCAGATTCTTTAAATTCCTCTAAAGCTTGCTCTAGACTTTAGGTTGGCTAGGTAGTGGCGGTGGGCTCTGGGGCGGTAGCGGTGGTGGAGAGTTCCAGGTCTGCAGATTGAAGCAGGAATCTCAGTTTGTTTCTCCGATGTTGAAGTAGCGTTGCTGTGCGCTAGGCTGCAGGCTGTCAAGAAAAGCATAAGCAGGAGGGAGATAATCTTGGCGTTTGGGTTGGTTTTGGAGGTTTGATTTGTTGTCATGGATCACCCCTTTTTGAGGTTGGTTTAGAAACGAGTGAATTGAGTGTTGGTTTTGGAAGAATTTTTATTCTGTCAATCAGATTGTTTGATATCTTGAAAAATTATATTATCAGTTGCTTGGGAGAACGATGATTTTATGAGAGCGAATGAAATTTCTAAGGAAGGTTGCGAGTTTCGAGTAGAAACCATCCACGAATACGGAACACGAATAGCAAAAGAGTGGAGACCTTCGGTCGGTAAATGGTCGGGGTCGGGAGA
>DYLD01000401.1 GCA_020722315.1 Syntrophus aciditrophicus | reverse complement strand
TATTTCGGGGAGAACGAGCTATAACCGAGTTTGATTGGCCTTTCACCCCTATCCCGAGCTCATCCAACTGGTTTTCAACCCGGATTGGTTCGGTCCTCCATCCCGTGTTACCGAGACTTCAACCTGGCCTGGGATAGATCACCCGGTTTCGCGTGTACCCCGCGCGACTAAGCGCCCTATTCAGACTCGCTTTCGCTTCGGCTCCAGACCTCAAGTCCTTAACCTTGCCACACAGGGTAACTAGCCGGCTCATTAAACAAAAGGCACGCCGTCGAGCGTTCCCTGTCTTGCGACAGGGCATAGCTCTTCGACTGATTGTAGACGCACAGTTTCAAGTTCTATTTCACTCCCGTTATCCGGGTTCTTTTCATCTTTCCCTCACGGTACTGGTTCACTATCGGTCGTAGGAGAGTATTTAGCCTTACCGGATGGTCCCGGCAGATTCCTACGGGATTCCTCGTGTCCCGCAGTACTTGGGAAATTTGCAAAGGGGCAAACTTTTTTCGCTTACAGGGCTTTCGCCTTCTATGGCCGGCTTTTCCATACCGTTCAGCTAAAAGAATGCTTTGTAACCCTTCGGACCCGCTGCAACAGATCCACGCAAACTCCCACGACACCGATTCTGCAAGGCTTGCAGGCTTTAGCACAGAACCGGTTTAGGCTTCTTCCCGTTCGTTCGCCACTACTTGGGAAATCACTATTGTTTTATTTTCCTTCAGGTACTTAGATGGTTCAGTTCCCTGAGTTTACTCTGCATGCCTATGGATTCAGCATGCAGTGACTGGGCATTACCCCAGCCGGGTTCCCCCATTCGGAAATCCCCGGATCAGCGCCCGCTTGCGGCTCCCCGAGGCTTATCGCAGCTTGCTACGTCCTTCTTCGCCTTCCTACGCCAAGACATCCACTGTACGCCCTTAGTAGCTTGGCAAATGTGCTTTTCAACTAATTTGTGGTTTTACCCGATCACCAATTTTTCAAAGAGCAAAGCGGTTGAAAAAACAACCTTTTTATAGTTAACCATAAGGGCAACTATTAAATAATATGGTGGAGATGAGCGGATTCGAACCGCCGACCCCCTGCGTGCAAGGCAGGTGCTC
>DYLD01000011.1 GCA_020722315.1 Syntrophus aciditrophicus | reverse complement strand
TCCGGAAATCGTCCCGTCCGGAACCTTTCCATTCCCGGATTTACGATGTGCTTAATCTACCCCACCGACCAGGGAAAACGATCAAAACGATTGTGTAAAGATTATTAACATGTAGTGCCAAAACGCAAGATGTGTGTCTTACAACAGCTCAATTATACACATTTATTTTTGAACAACGCTGAACTTGGGATAAGCTGAACGGCTATTTGAAGGATTGGGCTATTTGCTGAATGCACTTGACATCCAGAAAGGTCTTGAGTAAAATTCATCAGCGTATTGAGTAAATTGTTAAACTGGTTTTATTGACGTCATTCACCGAGGAGATTCAACGAGATGTATCACCGCCCCCTCTACGCGGCTTTGGTCGGAAGGATGCAGGAACCGCGCCGGTTCCTCCAGGTTCTCGCCGGGCCGCGGCAAACGGGAAAGACCACGCTGGTGCGCCAGATTGCCGACGATACCCCCCTTCCGGTCCACTATGCCTCCGCGGATGAACCCACCCTCCAGAATCGGACATGGATCGAACAGCAATGGGACACTGGAAGGCTCCTGGATCGGGAGACGAAAGAAAAAGGCGGGGCGATCCTCGTCTTAGATGAAGTCCAGAAGGTGACCGGTTGGTCCGAGGTGGTCAAACGGCTCTGGGATGCCGATACACGCGAGAAACGCTCCCTCAAGGTTCTTCTGCTGGGATCGGCGCCGCTTTTGATTCAGCGGGGGCTGACGGAAAGTCTCGCCGGGCGGTTCGAGATACTTCCCGTAACCCATTGGTCTTATGCCGAGATGCAGGAGGCTTTCGGCTGGGATCTTGAACACTATGTCTATTTCGGGGGCTATCCAGGTGCGGCGTGCCTGATTGACGACCGGCAGCGCTGGTCGCGCTACATTATTGATTCACTCATCGAGACGACCCTTTCCCGTGACATCCTGCTTTTGACGCGTGTCGATAAACCCGCGCTGCTCCGGCGGCTTTTCCAGCTCGGCTGCACCTTCTCGGGACAAATTCTCTCGTACCAGAAAATGATCGGACAACTTCAGGATGCCGGCAACACGACGACGTTGGCCCATTATTTGGAACTGCTGACCGGGGCCGGGATGCTGACAGGGCTACAAAAGATTGCCGGGCACCAGGTCCGCGAGCGGTCGTCAAGCCCCAAACTTCAGGTATTGAATACGGCCCTCATCAGTGCGCAGTCGCGGCTGACCTTCGATGAGGCCCGCAAGGACAGGGAGTTCTGGGGCCGGCTGGTAGAATCGGCGGTCGGCGCTCATCTGATCAACAGCGCCTCAACAACGGGGATCGAGGTGTTCTACTGGCGCGAGCGCGGCCGGGAAGTCGATTTTATTCTCCGTTCGGGCAACGACTTGGTCGCCATCGAGGTCAAGAGCGGCTCCCACAAGATCGTGATGCCCGGCATGGATGCCTTTGACAAGGCCTTTGCGCCGAAGCGGAAACTGCTGGTCGGCGGCGACGGCATTTCCTTGGAGAAGTTCCTTCTCACGCCGGCGGCAGAATGGTTTTCCGTATGAGTGCCCGGTAAGGAAAGTGAGCTCAACCGCCATCTCGATGCCGGCAGACGGCTGGACTCACGGCCGGTGTAACGGGCATTTGACGGTAAGCGGATTCGGCCGAACGAATTATCTTGACAGAACTAAGCCGACCACATATAAATGGCGCCATTTAAAATGGTCGATATGAAAAGGAAGTTATGTCTGTAACCGAAGAAACGGGAAAAAAAACAAAGCGCTCTCTAACCCGAACACTGTGGGCTTTTCTTTCTTCGTTGAAGCTGCTTGTCGTTCTTTTACTGCTTCTGGCCGCGTTGTCGATTGCCGGGACGATCATTGAGCAGGGTCTCCCGCTGCAGCAGTATTACCGTTACTACAAACCCCTGACCGTGGAGATATTCAACAGGCTCGGTCTGTTCGACATGTACCACAGCTGGTGGTTTGTTTCGTGCCTTGTCCTTCTGGCCGTCAATCTTATTGCATGTACGATCAGCCGCTATAAAGGGATCCTCGCCGGCGTAAAGAAAAAAACACTTGTCCTTGACGAACACTTCCTGAGGTCGCTGCCGTTCAAGGAAACGATCTGCTATGACCTTCCGCCGGAGAAAATCCGGGATGCGGCTCTCGGAATCGTCAGCCGGCGCTTTACCGGAAAACACACCGAAACCGTAACCGCTGACGGCACCAGACACCTTTTCTTTGAAAAGGCGAGATACAGCCGTCTGTCGTTTTTTCTTACCCATCTGAGCATCCTGATCATCTTCCTCGGCGGGATCATCGGCTCTTTTTTTGGTTACAGGGGCTATGTCAACCTGCTCGAGGGGGATACGCTGCAAAGATTACAGACGCGGTCGGGGAAGATCAGGGCGCTGGATTTTCAGGTGAAGTGCAACGCCTTCGATGTTGAGTTCTACAATACCGGGGAACCGAAAGACTACCGCAGCGATCTCTCCGTGATAAAGGACGGCCGGGAAGTCATAAGAAAGACGATCAGGGTGAATGATCCTCTGACATTCGAAGGAATTACGTTCTTTCAGTCGAGTTACGGCGCGCTGCCCGAAAAGGCAACCATCGAAGCGATCAACAACGATGGCTCGCTGCGGGGGACGGCAATCGCATTTTTCGGGGAAAGAACGGCTGTTTCAGGAATCCCCGATGCTGTCGAGCCGGCGGATTATCAGGAGCATTTTGTCCTCCCGAATGGGATGGATGCAGGCCCGGCGCTCGGCGTAAACATCTACCCTCCAGAAGGCCGGGCAAGGGGTGTCTGGCTTTTGCAGAACTACCCGCGGTACGACAGGATGCGCGGCGGGGATTACTTTTTTCGCGTCAAGAATATAGTAGTCAGGGAATATACAGGTCTGCAGGTCAGCAAAGACCCCGGCGAGTTTTTGGTCTGGACGGGTTCGATCATGCTGATTTTAGGGATTATGATGGCCTTTTTCATCTCCCACCGGCAGTTGTGGGTTTCTATAAAGGCTACTGCTGAAGGCAAGAGCGAGCTTACGATCGCCGGAAAGGCGAACCGCAACCGCGACACGTACAAAAGGGAAATCGACGCCATCATCCGGCTTATGAAGGAGATTGTCCGATGAGCAATTCGCTTCTTTTTAACGCCTGCACCCTGGTCTATTTTCTCGCGATGGTGCTCTACATAGCGTATGTGTCTTTCCGGACACAACGGGTAGGCAGGTTAGCATCCTGGACGCTTTTTGCCGGATTCGTCATCGAAACCGCCGCCCTCGGTCTGCGCTGGTACGAATCGTATGAAATGGGGATCGGCCGCATCCCGCTTACCAATCTGTATGAATCCCTGGTCTTTTTTGCGTGGACGGTCGCAATTATCTATATCCTTCTGGAAAGAAAGTTCCGTCTCAGGATCATGGGGGCGTTTGTCTCCCCGTTTCCGTTTATCATCATGGCGTACGCATCATTGACTTCGAAAGAGATTCGTCCGTTGATTCCCGCCCTGCAGAGCAACTGGCTTACCTACCATGTTATCACGTGTTTTATCGGGTATGCGGCCTTTGCGGTCTCGTTCGGCCTGAGCATTCTTTACCTGATGAAAGTCAGGTCGGAACAAAATCCGGGAAGAAACCCGGGAGGGTTCTGGGGCTTTATTCCCGATTCTGTCACGCTTGACGAGGTAAGCTACAAAACGATCGCGATCGGGTTTCCGCTTTTGACGATCGGAATCGTAACGGGCGCCTTCTGGGCGAACGTCGCGTGGGGGTCATACTGGAGCTGGGACCCGAAGGAGACATGGTCTCTGATCGTCTGGTTTATCTATGCGGCGTATCTCCACGCCCGGATCACCAGGGGGTGGATGGGGAAGAAGGCGGCCGTCCTTTCGATTGTCGGTTTCGCGGCGACGCTGTTCTGCTACCTCGGCGTCAATCTGATACTTGCCGGGTTGCACAGCTACGGCAGTTCATGAAGGGAGAGCTTGGAAAAGGTTTCCTGCGCGCGCGTCACTTTTTGACGACGCGTATCCCTCCCGCAAACAGAATCTCATCGAAGGTCCGATTCAGCGCCCTGCTTGTGAAATTCCTCATCATCGGCGACTCCGGGATTTCGACGATATCGCCCTTCTCGACATTCGCCTTAAGAACAGCCACCCAGAGTTTTTTCCCTTTTTCTTCGATTTCCAGGTAGGTATAGCCTGCGGCGTCTATTTTTTGCCGCACCGTCCCCTTATGGGCCGCCATACCCGGAGGGATTTCCTGTGTCTTCATACCGGCGTGCGGGTTCTGCTGGGACATCGCCGGACAGCCTCCCTGACCCTGGAGACTTTCCTGATTGGGTGCAGAAGGCTGCATGAGGGAAGGATGAGGCGAAAGAGCCGTCGCCGGTTCCTCCTGTTTCTGACAGCCGGTAACGGCAATTGCAAGAAGAGCCGCGAGCAGGACGATTGCTTTATTCATAAGTTTTTCTCCTAATCTTTTTAAGCCCGCTGGCGCGACTCAGGTCGATCGGATCTCCTGGCGCATGAAGACCGCGTAGCAGATCGCGAAAAAGAGGAATGTAATCGAGACAAGGGAAACCATGAACGGCATGACGATAACGATGCTCTGCGAGAGAGGGAGAGGATTCTGGAAACGTGAGAGGGAAAGCCTCTCCAGCGGTCCCATCAGAATAAACGAGCGCGGCGTCTTGCGGAGCGGATCCAGAATCGTCGATGTCGCATCCCCATAAAGTGTCGCCGGGGAAATGAGCGACGCGACCCTCTGCACGTTGGCATTCTTGATGAAGGCCTCCTGCGCCTCCGCGATATCGGCGGTGTCCTTGATCGGAGAGATCGCATCGGCCAGAAGGCTCCCGCCAAGCCCGACGAAGAACGAAAGACCTATCCATAGCGCAAGGGCCGCCAGCGCCGATGTCGCCGTGCTGCGGAAGACGACCGAGAAAAGAATCGCGACGCCGAGCCAGAACGATATGTAGAGTATGCTTAAGACAAGGTAGATCAAAAGCCGCCAGATCTCGTCCGCCCCCGGGACGACGCCGATAAGGCGGATTCCAAGCCCCGCTATGATCAGGATCAGCGAAACCATCAGGATCGTGATCATCGTCACGCCGGCGAGAAACTTTCCATTGATGATCGCGTCCCGGTAAATCGGCTGCGCGACGAGCTTGCTCAACGTCCGGCCCGATCTTTCCCGGTTGATCGCGTCAAAGCCGAGGATGATTCCGATCAGAGGGCCAAAAAACCCTATGAACTGGACAAATGAAAAGAGCTTTCCCGTCGAGGTGAACAGAAGAAGGAAAATAAAATCCGGTTTGGCCATTCCCTTCAGTTCATCCCTGACCGACATGCCGGAAAGCGAAGCAATGATGACGCCGACCATGAAGATCAGCATCGTTATCAAAAGAAACCGCATCGAGCTGAAATGGTCTTCCATTTCTTTACGGTATATTGTCAAAACCCCGTTCAAAGTTACGCCTCCTTGAAATATTTCATGTAGATTTCTTCGAGCGTGTAGGATTCCCCTTCCTTGAGGCCGAGCCCGCGTTCGGCCAGTTCCGCAAGCGGCCCGGCGGCGACGAGGTTTCCCGCTATCATGATACCGACCCTGTCGGAGATACGCTGGACCTGATCCAGCAGATGCGAAGAGAAGAAGATCGTCATTTTCCGTTCCCTGCTCAGGCTCCGGATCAGATCGAGCATCTTGTTTGTTCCGTCGGGATCGAGACCGATGGTCGGTTCATCGAGGAAGGCTATTTTCGGTTCCTTGAGGAGAACCTCGGCGATACCGAGGCGCTGTTTCATTCCCTTTGAATAGCCTCCGACCTTTTTATCGGCCTCTTTGGCAAGATCCATATCGTTGAGGAGGCTCTCGATACGCCCATCGGATATATTATCGGGAATCCCGTTCAGACGAGCGATGTAACGCAGATTGCCCCGCGCATCCATGTCGTCGTAGAAACCGACATTTTCGGGAAGATAACCGATCATCTGCTTTACCTTCATCCCTTCACGCGTCGGGTTTAAATCGAAGACCCTGACCTTTCCGGAGGTAGGCTCGGTCAGGCCGAGGATCATCAGCATCGTCGTTGTCTTTCCCGCGCCGTTCGGCCCGAGAAAACCGAAGATCTCTCCCTCCTTGACCTCCAGATTAAGGTTGCTGACGGCTGCCTGCCTCCCGTAGCGCTTGGTCAGATTTTCCAGTTGGATGACGGTTTTTGCTTCCACGTTAGCGTCTCCCCATCTTCATGAACAGAAATCCGAGGCCCAGAATGACCAGGATGATAAGACCTATTCCGATCCATCCCCAGGCCGATGATGCCTTTACCGTGACCCTCATTTCGACGGTTTTGTCGGACTTTTCCCCGTTTACCATCACGCCGACCGAGTAATCTCCCACAAGGGTCTGTTGACCGGGTTTCACAGTCACCTCAACCTGCTTCATCTCGCCGGGGGCAAGCGCATCGATCTTCTCCGGTTTGAATGTCACTTCCCAGTTTTCCGGTTTGAAACTCGAAAAGTTGATGTTTCTGTTCGGCGCTGAGCCGGTATTTTTGACGAAGAGGGAAAAGTTGGCCGGCTTCCCCGCATAAGCCTCAAGAGAAAGGATGCCGTTCGGCGTCCCGGCGTCAAGCTTGTAGTTTCCCGTCAGGACAACGGTAAGCTTCACCTCGGCCTTGCTTTCCGCGGCGCCGATTCGGACAATGACCGGGTATTCTCCGGCGCCGGCTGCCGGTTTAGGGGTGACTTCGACGTTCACGGTCTGGCTCTGTCCCTCCTTAACCCGGATCGTCGAAATAAGTTTCTGTTCATAGGAGGGTTTAAAGTTTATTTCCCAGCCCTCCGGCCCCACGGCGGAGAGGTTGAAGGTGCGGTCGATCTGGCTTTTGTTGAGGACATCCAGCGAAAATTCGAACTTCGCATCGGTCTGCCCGCGGAGCACCGGATAAGCGGCATTGATCTGTATGTCGTCCGCGCCGACTTTCCTTGCCTGCACATTAACCATCAACTGATGCGACGATGTAAATTTTCCATCGGCCGTCTTCGCTTCGAGAAGGAATGCGTATCGGCCGGGGCCCGTATCCTTGGCCGGATCGAGGTTGAGCGTCAGCGTCTTAGTTTTTGTCGCAGGGACGTACATTCCACTGACCTGGTAACGTGTTCCCTTGAGGACGGCCTTCCATCCCTTGGCCACCGCGGCAAGACGAACGTCGATATTCTCGTCGGTCTTTCCCTTGTTCTCGACTGTTACGTCCAGTTGCACGCTTTCTCCGATGGCGACATCGACCCCGGAATAGTCCGTATAAACGGCGATTCCCCTGAGCGGCCGGTTGTCGTCTTTGTCGTCTTTCGCCGATGTCTGGGCAACTAGCGAAAAGGTTAACAGAATTAAAACGAATATAAACACAACGGATTTTTTCAAACGTATTTCGCGAACCATCACTTGCAACCTCCTGCCGATCTGTAGTGGGTTATAGTACAAAACATCAAAGTAGGAACTCCATTCGACAAGCTATATAGTAATCGATCCATCGGATGTCAAGGCGAAAAGACGTCGATCGTCTAGAGCTGAGGCGGGTATCGGGAAGGGAGATTATCAGATGCGGTTCATCTCGTTGTGCCTTCCGGGCCTGTTAAACCTCTCGGGATGGAAAAATGGCGGAGGGAGCAGGATTCGAACCCGCGAACCTTTCGGTCAACGGTTTTCAAGACCGCCGCCATAGACCTCTCGGCCATCCCTCCGGGTTGTTGTAGATAAAAAACCGTGAAAAAATCCGGCGAAAACTTCGCTCGAGAACAGCAAGGAATAATACTGGTAAAGACTACTACTCATTCCTGATTATGTCAACGCCCCCCATATAGGGTTTAAGAACATCTGGTATCAGGACGCTCCCGTCGGCCTGCTGGTAATTCTCCAGTACCGCAGCGACGGTTCTGCCGACGGCGAGCCCGGAGCCGTTGAGCGTGTGGGCCAATTCGACCTTTCTGGTCTGCTCCCGCCGGAAGCGGATCGAGGCCCGGCGGGCCTGAAAATCTTCAAAATTGCTGCACGAAGATATCTCCCGGTATGTACCCTGTCCCGGAAGCCATACCTCGATGTCATAGGTCTTCGCGGCGGAAAACCCGAGATCGCCCGTGCAGAGGCTTACAACCCGGTACGGGATATTGAGCCTCTTGAGCACCTCTTCGGCATCCAGCGTCAGCTTTTCCAGTTCCTGATAAGAATCCTCCGGTTTCGTAAATTTTACCAGTTCGACCTTATTAAATTGGTGCTGACGGATCAGGCCCCGCGTATCCTTTCCATACGAGCCGGCCTCGGCCCGAAAGCAGGGGGTATACGCCGCGTAACAAAGGGGAAGTTCCTTTTCCTCCAGGATCTCTCCGCGGTGTATGTTCGTGACCGGGACCTCAGCGGTTGGAATGAGGAAATAGTCCAGGTTTTCTATTTTAAACAGATCCTCTTCGAACTTGGGGAGCTGTCCGGTGCCGGTCATGCTTTCGCGGTTGACGATAAACGGTGGGAGTATCTCGGTATAGCCGTGTTCCTTTGTATGGAGATCAAGCATAAAATTGATCAGCGCCCTCTCCAGCCTTGCACCCATCGATCGGTACACCGTGAAACGTGCGCCGGTAAGTTTCGCCCCGGCGGCGAAGTCGAGAATATGCAGGTCTTCTCCTATGTCCCAGTGCGATCGCGGAGGGAAAGCAAACTCCGGCTTTTCGCCCCAGACACGGACGATCGGGTTGTCATTGGAATCCACCCCGTTGACGACCGATTCGTGCGGTATGTTCGGGATCGTCATCATGATCTGTTCGATATCCCCGTCCGTCTTTTTCAGATCCTGCTCGAGAGCTTTTATCCTTGTCGAGACGTCGCCCATCTTGGCTATGATCTCGTCCGCGTTTTCTCCCTTTTTCTTTTTTTCGCCGATTTGCCTGGAGACAAGGTTCCGCTCGCTGCGGAGCCACTCAACCTCCTGGAGGATTTCCCGCCTGTGGGAATCAAGCAACGCAAAGCGCTCGAAATTCATCCCCTGCCCCCTCTGAGCCATCTTCAGGGCGACGAACTCGATGTTCTGTCTCAGATATTTAATGTCCAGCATAACCGCCTTGCCTCCATGCAAGTCCGCGTTTTCTATCATTGTGCCCGATTGAAGTCAATCATTTTAAAACGGGGAATGGTCAGTTCCAATGATTTTAGGTAACTCTTCAGGCCTGATCTTATCAGGACGGATAGTGCCGAGCCACTTGTCGCGGTGTGGTATCTTTTGCTTTATAAACGAATGCAGAATCGCGATAAATTTGTTATCCTAACAGCGTAAAGATATTGGGTGCGAAACCTTTGAAAAATGCTGCCTGAGGGGCAAATTTATTGATTTTTCTTGAGCTACCCCACCGTGAAGCCCAAGGCTCTAAAGGCGTTAAAAACGCGAACGATCCCAGAGCGTTTAGCCTGTAGAGTCTTGCTGCCACGGCGGGGTACCCCGAAAAATCTTTGAAATCGCGCTTCAGGCAGCATTGTTCAAAGGTCTCAGGCTGTGTTTTTTGCAAAGGTCTCGGTGCATCTAGCTGGAAAGGCAGCAATGGAAGATTTGCCGGGGAGCGGTTTTGTGCTAAGACACGGGAACAGTTCAGTCACCTCGGGAGGCGGTATGGATGATAACATAGACACTTTTCAGAAGATTTCGGTCGGGGATGAGGCGTGTTTCTCAAAAACAATCACGGAAACGGACATCTATCTGTATGCCGGGATCACCGGTGATTTCAACCCGGTTCATGTAAATAAGGTCTTCGCCGCCGGCTCGTTCTTTAAAGAGCAGGTGGCGCACGGGATGCTGTCCGCCGGATTGTTGTCAGCTTTGCTGGGCACGAAACTCCCCGGGCCCGGCACAATATATCTTTCTCAAACCCTTAAATTCTTATCCCCGGTAAAGGTCAATGATACGATCACGGCAAAGGTCAGGGTTATTGAAAAGGTCATCGAGAAAAGGCACGTCATTTTGGAGACGGTCTGCCTGAATCAGAACAATGATTTCGTAATCACCGGCGAGGCGAGGGTATTCATACCTGTCCCGTAGTGCTGAAGCGTCAGGCCTGTATTTGCAGCGGGAGGATCCGGCGTCCTGATTGTCGTTTTTAGACATCTTGCGGCGCGTGTGGTTTCTTGTTGCCGAAGAAAGAAACAAACGGGTTGTTGAACGGAACCTTTTTACGTTCAGGCCCCTTTTCGGTCTTTTTAGCCGGGGCAAAACGGGGCCGCGGCTTTTTTTCGTTTTTGTTGTCCGGTTTTTTTGCAGGTGCTTCGCCGGGGCACTGCTTTGTTCCAAGCCCGGAAGACTCCACCATCGGGGGTCTATTCTGCTTTTGTTCGGCTGGTTTCCCCTCGGTCGCCCAAGGCCTTGTCTGTTCTCTGTATGTTTTCCTGCCGGCGGGATCGGCGCTGTTTTCCCTCAGCGACAAAGAGATCCTTTTCCGCTCCAGATCGACCGAAAGCACAGTCACCTCGACAATCTGGTTGAGTTTAAGTACTTCGGCCGGATCCTTGACGAACCGATCGGCAATCTGACTCGTATGGATCAGCCCATCCTGATGGACGCCAATGTCGACAAACGCACCGAACGCGGTGAGGTTCGTCACAACCCCTTTCAGTTTCGTTCCGGGGATAAGGTCTTCGATCCTTTCGATTCCTTCGGTGAAATGAAACTCTTCGCGCCGGCTTCGGGGGTCGCGCCCCGGTTTGGCCAGCTCGGATAGAATATCGTTCAGCGTCGGCAGACCGATATCGCCTGTGACGTAGCGGTTCAGATCTATTTTGTTTCGCAGCGACTCGTCGCCGATCAAATCACGGACCGAACAATCCAGATCCTCCGCGATCTTCTCGACGATGAAGTAACTTTCCGGGTGAACAGCACTCGCGTCAAGCGGGTTTTCACCGTCGCGGATTCTGAGGAAGCCGGCTGCCTGGACGAAGGCCTTCGCGCCGAGGCGCGGGACGTCCATCAGGGCCTGGCGGGATGCAAACGGGCCGTGTTGGTCGCGCCAGGAGACGATATTCGCTGCAAGCGCCGGGCCGAGGCCGGAAACGTAACCCAGAAGTGCGGCGCTTGCCGTATTCAATTCAACCCCTACGGCATTAACACAGCTCATCACGGTGTCGTCGAGACTCTTTTTTAACTCGGCCTGGTCGACATCATGCTGGTACTGCCCGACCCCGATCGCCTTCGGGTCGATCTTGACGAGCTCGGCCAGCGGATCGGCAAGACGTCTACCGATCGATACCGCGCCGCGCACCGTGACATCCTCGTTCGGGAATTCGTCGCGTGCTATTTTAGAAGCGGAATAGATTGAGGCACCGCTTTCGTTGACGAGGCAAATCTGTATCTCCGCGGGGAGGTTCAGCTCCTTCAGAAACGTCTCCGTCTCCCTCCCGGCCGTGCCGTTTCCCAGCGCAATCGCCTCAATCTTGAAACGTTTGCATAACAGGCGCACCGTCTCGGCCGACGCCTTCCGCAGGCTCTCCGAATGGTGCGGAAGGATCACATCGCTGTGTAACAGTTTGCCCTGTGCGTCAAGGCAGACAATCTTGCAACCGGTGCGAAAACCGGGGTCAATGGCGAGGATCCTCTTCTGACCGAGCGGCGGGGCCAGCAAAAGCTGCCGGAGATTCTGAACGAAAACCTGGATCGCCTCCCTGTCGGCCCGCTTTTTGTGGAACATGCGTATCTCCGTTTCCATCGAAGGGCCGAGAAGGCGATGATAAGAATCCTCTATAGCAACACAAACCTGCTGTGATGCAGGCCCGTTGCCGGTGACGAACATTGCCTTCAACAACGCAATCGCCTCGTCTTCCGGTGGGGTTACGCGCAGGGTTAGAAACCCTTCTTTTTCGCCGCGGCGCATCGCAAGAATTCGGTGGGAAGGGGCCTTTGCCGCCTCCTCTTCCCAATCGAAATAGTCCCGGTAGCGGTTTCCCTCCAGTTCCTTGCCCTCAATGACCCGCGAGCGGAACCGGGCCTTTTTCATGAAGAAATCCCTGATCCTGGCACGGGCATTTTCGTCTTCGTTGACCCACTCGGCTATAATGTCGCGTGCGCCGGCCAGCGCGTCATCAGCCGTCGCTACACCGATTTCAGAATTGACAAACTCACCGGCTTCCGCAACAGGATCGACATCATGCTGGTCGAAAATCCGCTTCGCGAGAGGTTCCAACCCCTTTTCCCGTGCGGCGGAGGCCCGTGTCTTGCGCTTTGGGCGGAACGGCAAATACAAATCCTCAAGGAGAGCCATTGTCCCTGCTGCCGTGATTTTATCATGCAGCTCGTCGGTTAACAGACCCCGTTCCGTCAGAGATTTAAGAATCGCATCACGTCTTTTCTGCAGTTCAAAAAGCTCATCGAGGCGATCCCGGATAGAGACAATCTGTACCTCGTCGAGAGAGCCTGTCGCCTCCTTGCGGTAGCGCGCGATGAACGGGATTGTCGCTCCTTCTGTGAGGAGTTTTGCCGTTGCTGCGACCCGGCTTTCTTCAATACCGAGTTCTGCCGCGATTGTTTTACAGTGGCTTTCGTAATCTACTTGGGGCGTTTCTCTCTGTGCGTCTTCCGTCATGTTATGGGGCGACCCTTTCCTGTTTGGTGTCGTAGCCGGCCTCATACCACAAAACCGGCGACAAAAAAAGAGACAGGATAGGGGGATTATTTAACCTGTTTTTAACAATTCTGTCATAAAACTGTAACAATTCTGTTCCATCATATATATCTACTCAGGAGGTTCTTGCAGAACCCCGGAGATGGTTTCCTGAGTGCGAATGGAACCGGCGCAAAAAAGTTGTGCAAAGCTCTCGGAAAGCTTTGCACAACCAAAAGAAAAACACTGCCTGAAGCGCAAATTTATTGATTTTTCGGGGTACCCCGCCGTCGTAGCAAGGCGGCGAAGCCGTTAAAAACGCGAACAGTAGAGAGCGGTTAGGCTTTGCCGCCGTAGCGAGACGCTGCGGGGTCGAAAAATATTTATGAGCGCGAAGGCAGCGTTTTAGAAGCTCTCGCAATGAAATCGTGGTAGGTGTTTTGTATGGTACAGAAAGCTAGTGTAATCAGCAGACGCATCAAAGAAACCCTTATCAAAAATATCTTTGCGGTTTTCGCGTTATTTTCCATTGTCATGCTCGGACTGATCGTCTTTTTTCTGTTCCGGGAGGGTCTGCCGATTTTCAGGGTTGTTTCGGTGACGGATTTCCTGTTCGGTCCGTTCTGGTACCCGACGTACGACCCACCGGAGTACGGCATCGGACCGCTCATCGTCGGTTCCGTCGTCGTCACGATTTTGTCGAGTCTCATCGCCGTCCCGCTTGGTGTCCTTTCCGCGATTTACATATCCGAAATAGCCCCGCCGCGCCTCAAGGAGGTATTGAAGGCAATCATCGAACTGCTGGCCGGATTGCCGTCCGTCGTCCTCGGGTTTTTCGGAATGGTAATTCTTGCGCCCTGGCTGCAGGAAACCTTTGATATTGCGACGGGACTGAATATTCTCAATGCCTCGATCATGCTTGCCCTGATGGCGATTCCGACGATCTCCAGCCTTTCCGAAGATGCCCTGTACGCAGTCCCCCGGGATTTCAAGGAGGCCTCTTATGCCCTGGGTGCAACAAGGTATGAAACGATAACCCGTGTAACGTTTACGGCGGCGCTATCCGGTATCTCAACGGCGGTTATCCTGGGTATGGCCCGCGCGATTGGAGAAACCATGGTCGTCCTTATGGTCGCTGGCGGTGCAGCGGCCCTGCCAGGCAGCATATTCGATTCGGTCAGGCCGATGCCGGCAAGCATCGCGGCCGAGATGGGGGAGGCGCCGTTCGGAGGGGATCACTACCACGCATTGTTTGCGACGGGTATTGTCCTGTTTTTTATCACATTGGCCTTTAATCTGGTAGCCGATTACATATCGAACCGTTTCAAGGAAGTGGGGTCGGGAACGCTGTGAACGAACAATCCCTGATGAAGCGGCGTTACCTCAAACAGCGCGCCTTTTTTTTGATTGTGCGTTTGTCTGCGCTCGTAATCACGCTGGCCCTTGTGGGCATTTTGTTTTTTTTATTTTACAATGGTTTGGGTGCAATCAGCTGGGATTTTCTTACGCTCCCCCCGACGGATTCGATGACGAAGGGCGGCATTATGCCGGCTATCGTCGGCACCTTTTACTTGACGATCGGCGCAATCATCGTCGCGTTGCCGCTGGGCGTCGCCTCGGCGATCTATCTGACCGAATACGCAAAACAGGGGAAATTGATACGCGTTATACGGGTTGCAGTCAACTGCTTGGCGGGCGTGCCGTCGGTCGTCTTCGGCCTTTTCGGCTTGGGTTTCTTTGTTGTGTTTCTCCGATTCGGTTCGAGCATACTCTCGGGTGCGCTGACACTGGGCATTTTGATTCTGCCGACGATT
Source organism: Syntrophus aciditrophicus (assembly GCA_020722315.1). Classification (GTDB taxonomy): domain Bacteria; phylum Desulfobacterota; class Syntrophia; order Syntrophales; family UBA5619; genus DYLD01. The sequence continues at coordinate 22,367 of DYLD01000011.1, read as the reverse complement.
ATCGGCGCTTCCGAAGAAGCGCTGAAGGCCGTTCCCCAGACATTCAGGGAGGCGTCGCTTGCGCTCGGCGTCTCCAAATGGGCCACGATTTCCAGAATCGTTATTCCGTCCGCGGTCCCGGGCATTCTGACCGGTTCAATCCTCGGGATCGGTCGTGCGGCAGGCGAGACGGCGCCGATTATGTTTACCGCCGCCGCGTTTTTCACCGCGGTTCTGCCGAAGTCGGTTTTCAACGAGGTCATGGCTCTGCCTTACCATATCTATGTGCTGGCGACAGCCGGCACGCACATTGAGCAGACAAGACCGATCCAGTATGGAACGGCCCTGGTACTGATCGCGCTTGTTCTCGGAATCGATCTGGTGGCTATCGTCATCCGCAGCGTGATCCGCAGGAAAAAAAGGTGGTAACGTGAAAAATCAGCCCATTATAACTACCAAAAATGTCAATTTTTACTACGGCGCTTTTCAGGCCCTCACGGACATCACGATGGACTTCGAAAGAAACAGGGTAACCGCGCTGATCGGTCCTTCCGGCTGCGGCAAATCGACACTGCTGAGGCTCCTAAACCGGATGAACGATCTGATAGACCAGACCCGCGTCGAGGGAGAGGTCCTTTTCGAGGGAAGAAACATCTACGAGCCGGACGTTGATCCTGTTGAGATCCGCAAGCGAATCGGGATGGTATTCCAGAAGCCGAACCCGTTTCCCAAGTCCATTTACAACAACATCACGTATGCGCCGAGACTGGCCGGGATCAAAAGCAAGGAAAGCCTCGATGCGCTCGTAGAGGACAGCTTGAAGCAGGCCGTTTTATGGGACGAAGTGAAGGATATTCTGGGAAGATCGGCGATGACGCTCTCCGGCGGCCAGCAGCAGCGTCTCTGCATTGCCCGGGCGCTCGCAATGAAACCGGACGTGCTTTTGATGGACGAGCCGACATCGGCTCTCGATCCGATCTCGACCGCGAAAATAGAGGAGCTTGTCGACGAACTAAAAGAATCCTATACGATCATTATTGTGACCCACAACATGCAGCAGGCGGCCCGCGTTTCCGAATATACCGGTTTCTTTTATCTGGGAAAACTGATAGAATTTGGATTAACGGAGAAGATATTCACGAATCCCGATATCAAACAGACTGAGGACTATATCACAGGACGTTTCGGATAGGCAACAAAGGGTGATCCTTTCTAAAGCACGGAGAAGAAATGGAAGAACTAAGGCATACCAGCAGGGAATATGAGAAGGAGCTTCAGGAAATACGAGACGGGTTACTCTACCTCGGCGCCAAGGCGGAGAAAGCGCTGGAAATGGTCATGCAGGCACTTGTCGGGCGCGACGCAAATCTCGCACGTCAGATCATCAGCGCCGACGACGAAATCGACCGGCTCGATATCGACCTGGAAGAAAAATGCATCCGGATTCTTGCACTGAGGCAGCCGGCGGCTATCGATCTGCGTTTTATTACAACGGCGATAAAAATCACCGGCCATCTCGAACGCATCGGGGACATGGTGGTCAATATGGCGGAGAAGGTCATCATCCTGAATGATTTCCCCCAACTGAAGCCCTACATCGATCTCCCGCGGATGGGAGAAATAAGCCGCGAAATGATACGAAACAGCCTGGACGCGATGGTTCATCAGGACGCGAAGTTGGCGGTAAAGGTTTGCGAGGAAGATGCAGTTATGGATCAACTCAATGAGCAGATATTCCGGGAGCTGGTCACGTTCATGCTGGAAGACCCCGTCAAAATACAGGTTTGTCTCTATATCATGCAGATTTCAAAAAGCCTCGAGAGGATCGCCGATCATGCCGAAGGGATCGCCGACATGGTTGTCTACATGGTTACCGGAAGAATCATCCGTCATCAGTCGGTCCAGGCGAAGGATACATGAAACTGAGCCCTTCCGGAAAAGCCGTTGTTGTTTTTTTATTGATCGGGGCTTTTGCCGTCGGCTTGTTTTGTCTTGTCCTTTCCGGTCAGATACGCGAAAGCCTGTTTGTTAGCTTCGAAGAAGAGATGACACAATCCGGCCGTATCATTGCGATGATGCCGCAGGAAAAAATCATCTCAACCATCGACAAACTGGCCCGGGCCTGCGCCTGCCGTCTTACGCTGATCAATGCCGCAGGGAGGGTTGTTGTCGACACGATGGCCGCCTCCGAAAAAATGGACAGCTACCTGCATCACCCCGAAATGCAGGAGGCCCGTTTGAGAGGTGTCGGGACAGCCAGACGTTACAGCACAACACTCCGGCGGGAGATGATCTATGTTGTCATCCCTCTAGGTAACGCAAAGTCAGAGAAGGGCTATCTGCTTCTTTCCCGCCCGGCAGCCGACGTTTCCCTTTTTGCCGACAGGCAGGCAAGAACTTCCCTCTATTTCATGCTGGTTCTGATCATTGCGTATCTTCTGACCGCCCTGCTCATCTGCGATAGATTGCTTGCTCCGATACGCAGAATGACGGCTTTTACGAGTCAGGTCCGCGGCGGCAATTTTTCCGGAACGCTTCTTGTTCAGTCGGACGGCGAAATCGCCGAGCTCACGAAGAACATCAACAACATGGTCGAATCACTCAAGGAAAAGATCCAAAAGGCCGACGAGGAAAAGAACAAGCTCGAATCGGTATTCGCCGGGATGAATGAAGGCGTCATGCTTCTGGATTCAGAAAACAAAATCGAGTCCGTCAACCCCAGTATGGAGAGAATTCTCCGCAGACCTTCCAGAGATATGATCGGCAGAACGATTCTCGAAGTCTGTCACAATGCGGAGCTTCATGATGCCCTGGCTCATTTGCAGCAAACGAAGGGGGTTGTCTGCAAAGAGATCAACCTGGGCGAGGAGGCCTCTCTTGTCATGGATGTGACGATTTCTGCAGTCGATGCGGACAAAACCGCGAGGAAGGGAACCATCCTTGTTTTTCATGATGTTACCCATCTCAAAAAACTCGAAAGGGTCCGTACGGATTTTATCGCCAATGCAACCCACGAAATCCGGACCCCGCTGACGGCGATTATCGGTTTTACCGAAACCCTTCAGCATGGCGTTCCTGAAGATTCCGAGACAGCAAAGAAATTTTTGGGTACGATAAGGGAAAACGCCGAGCGCCTGAACCGTCTGGTTGACGATCTCAAAACCCTTTCCAGTCTGGAGCTCGGTGAGGAAAACCTGAAGCTGGAAGAACTGTCGATTAAAGAAGAGATCCAGAGGGTCCTGCATGTTGTAGGAGGCATGGCTTCGCAAAAAGGGATAGCTGTCCATAGCGATATTCCGGAAGATTTTCCTATGGTGTTTGCAGACAAAGACAGGATGATGCAAATTTTGATAAACGTTCTGGACAATGCGATTAAATTCACGCCCGACGGCGGTTTGATTTCGATTGCGGCATTCAGGGACGGCGAGTTTCTCGCAATCAAAATCGCCGATAACGGGCCTGGGATTCCTGCGGCGGACATCCCCCGGCTCGGCGAGCGGTTTTTCAGGGTCGATAAGACACGCTCGCGTGATCTGGGTGGAACGGGACTTGGACTATCCATCGTCAAGCATCTGATGAAGGCCCATAAGGGCCGGATGGAAATACAAAGCGTTCTGGGCAGCGGGACGGCGGTTCTGCTTTTCTTTCCCGTTGCTAAAAAGCCGGTGTGACGGGAACGCCGCGAAGTTCCTTTAGGTATAACAGTCATGGCACAAAAGAAGATACTTATTGCAGACGACGAGAAGGATATCGTCGAATTGATCGCCTACAATCTCGAACAGGAAGGCTTTTTGGCAATAAAGGCCTATGACGGACAAAGAACGATCGAAATACTCAAATCGCAGAAGCCCGATCTGGTCATTCTTGATTTGATGATGCCCCGGATCCCCGGCATGGAGGTCTGCCGAATGATCCGCAGCAACAAAGACACGGCGGATATTCCTGTTATTATGCTTACAGCAAAATCGGATCAGCTCGACAAAATTCTCGGTTTGGAAATGGGTGCAGATGATTACGTAACGAAACCGTTTCATGTTCGTGAGCTGATCGCAAGGATCAAATCGGTGCTGCGACGAACCGAACGAAAGATGAATGAGGATCAGCCGGGTTCATTCACGTTCGCCGGGCTTCACGTTGATTTCGGCTCTTACAGGGTTACCGTCAACGGACAGCCTGTCGAACTCAGTTCCCGGGAATTCAAGCTCCTCCAGTTTTTTATCGGTCACCCGGGGCGGGTTTACAGCCGCGAGCAGTTGCTTGACAGCATCTGGGGAGATGAGACCTTCGTCGAACCAAGGACCGTCGATGTCCATATCAGCCGTCTGCGAGGCGCGATAGAACCCGACAAGGAAAACCCCCGCTATATCCTGACGGTCAGAGGAATAGGCTACAAATTCACCGATTCCAAGGCGTAAAAACCCCGGCAGTTCTTGACCCCCCCCGTTGCGTTTCCGCGCAAAATATTTCTTGACAGATAAATCCGTTTCTGGCTATAGGCGCGAAACGTCTGTTTCGTTTCGGTAGGAAACACCAAGTCCATAGCGGAAACGCTGCTGTGTATGGAGGAAAAGAGGCATAAACATGAAAATTGACGGCACGTTCAATCTTAAAGGTTCCCCGCAGAAGATATGGGACACGCTGCTTCAGCCGGGCACATTGGCTTCCTGTGTCCCCGGAGCGGAAAAGATCGAGGCAACCGATGATAAGACGTATGATTGTCTTGTAAAACAGTCGGTCGGCCCGATTTCCGTGAAATTAAAATTTACCGTAAAGATAACCGAAATGGATCCTCCCAAATATGTCAAAGCGGTGGGTAACGGCGAGGCACTGGGCAAGCTGGGTACATTCTCAATGGTTCTGGGGGTCACTCTCAACGAAGAACCCGGCGGAAACGTTAAGGTCGATTATACTACCGATGTAAACATCGTGGGGAAACTGGCGACGTTTGGCGAACGTATCATGCACGCAAAGGCGGAATCAGTAAGCCGAACGTTCGGCAGCAATCTGCAAAAGACGCTCCAGAGCCTGAACGCGTAATAAGGGGCCAAATACACAAGGCCGGCCTGATGCGCGGTCAGTTTTTGTCTTTTTCGAATAGAAATGGGTTCTTACCAATCGACCGGTTCAAATGCCTTCCGGGAAACTCGGAGGAAGAAATCAGAGGCCTTAGTTAAACAAAAAAGCTCAAGGAGGTTTACACTGCCATGAAGACCATTCTTAATGATTTTGAGCACTTTGCCCCCAAAACGGTGGAGGAGGCGCTCGATTTGCTCTCCCGGTACGGCGAGGAAGAATGCAAAATCGTTGCCGGAGGACAATCCCTGCTCATCCTGATGAAGCAAAGACTGGTTACACCCAAATACCTCATTGATATTAAAGGTATATCAGCTCTGGATTATATCACATTCGACGAGCAGCAGGGGCTGAAAATCGGGGCTCTGACAACGCATCGGGCCATCGAAAAATCACCTGTCATAGAAAAGTATTATCCTGTCCTGGCGGAAATGGAGCAAAATGTATCCTCCGTTGAAACAAGAAACTGGGGCACGATAGGAGGCAATATTTCTCATGGCGATCCGTCGGGAGACCCTGCCCCGGTATTTATTGCGCTAAACGGCAGGTTAAGGATCGCCGGCTTGAACGGGGAAAGAACTGTTGAGGCGGAGGATTTTACGTTGGGGTATTTTGAAACGGTCCTCGGCCACGATGAGTTGCTCACCGAGATTCAGGTCCCGGCTTTGCCGCCTCATACCGGGGTTAAATACACCAAATTCAGCCAGTTACAGGGAGATTATGCCACCGCTTCGGTCGCGGTATCCATCACCCTCGAGGCAAAGAAGAAGACATGCAGCGATGTCCGGATCGCACTTGGTGCCGTGGCGCCTGCACCGATGAGAGCCAAGAAGGCCGAGGAAATCCTGAGAGGGGAAAAGATCAGCGATGATTTACTTGCCAGGGCGGGCCAGGCGGCTTCGGAAGAGGCCAGTCCGACGACCGATGCGGAGGTATCGGAGGAATACAAGCGGGAGTTGGTGAAGGTTTTGGTAAAGCGGGTGGCGAAAGAGGCCTTCGAAAGAGCAAAAAAGGCTTAATAGATAAAGGGGGTACCCTATGAAAAAAGAGTTAAAATTCAAGGTAAATGGAGAGGATTATGACCTCTGGGTCGAACCCAAAACTCTTTTGGTTCAGGTCTTGAGAGACGAGCTGGGACTCAAGGGAACCAAGTGGGCTTGTGATAGCGGCGCCTGTTGCGCCTGTACCGTCATGGTTGACGGAAGGGCGGTCAAGTCCTGCTCGATATTGGCGCTGCAGGTAAACGGCAAAGAGGTAATGACTGTTGAAGGGCTGGCAAACGGGCCGGAACTGCATCCCCTTCAGCAGGCCTTTATCGACAACTGGGCCTTCCAGTGCGGATTTTGCACGTCAGGGCAGCTTATGGCGGCCAAGGCCCTTCTGGACGAAAACCCTGATCCAACCATTGACGAGATCAAGATAGCAATGGATGGGCACCTCTGCCGCTGCACCGGGTACAACATGATCAGCGAGGCGATACAGGATGCGGCAAAAAGGCTGCAGGCACAAAAGCAACAGGAGGGGGGAAAATGAGCGAATATTCGGTAATAGGCAAACCAATAAAGAATGTTGATGGGGTGGCAAAGGTTACCGGGGAGGCGGTATACGCCTTCGATATGACGTTGCCGAACATGCTTTATGGAAAACTCCTGAGAAGTCCGCATCCCCATGCAAAAATTATCAGCATCGATACTACCGAGGCCCAAAAGCTGCCGGGAGTCAAGGCGATTATCACCGGCAAGGACACGCCCGGAGGGAAGTGGGGGCTCTGGCGGCGCTACCCGGAGCTCTGCGATCAAACAGCCCTCGCCACCGAGAAGGTGCGTTACATAGGCGAGCCGGTTGCGGCTGTAGCCGCGACAAGTATTGATATTGCCGAGAGGGCCCTGGACCTGATCCAGGTAGAGTACGAGCCTCTGCCGGCCGTATTCGACCCGCTGGAGGCGATAAAGGACGATGCGCCTCTGGTCCACGAGGATTTTGAAAACAATATCAACGCAACGCGCCATATCGAATGGGGCAACGTGGATGAGGCCTTTAAAGCCGCCGATTATATCCGGGAGGATAGATTTACACTCTCCAGTCAGCATCACGCCCCGATGGAGGTGCATAATGCGCTGGCCAGCTACGACAAAGGCACCGGAAGGCTGACGGTATGGGCTTCCACCCAGTCCCCGTATTTTCTCCAGCTGGGCCTGGCGGACGCGCTGAAGATGAGAGAGGGTGACATCAGGGTTATAAAGCCGCATGTCGGCGGAGGTTTCGGGGGCAAAAATTCGACGATGCCCGAGTCGGTCAATGCCGCGCTTCTTTCCAAAAAGACGGGAAGGCCGGTGAAAATCGTCTATAATCGGGAAGAGGAATTTATTGCAACCGAGCATCGTACCGCAATGAATCTGGCTATAAAAATCGGGCTTAAAAAGGACGGGACGATACTTGCCAAAGAAGTCAAGATCATTACAGACGGCGGCGCCTATACGGGCTTGGGTGCAACAACTTTGTATCTTGCGGGCACGTTTATCACGTTCCCTTATAAAACGCCCAATTACAGATACGATGGGTTTCGGACCTATACAAATACGATGTGGTCCTCGTCGATGCGCGGCTTCGGAGCCGTTTCGACCGTATACGCCGCGGAAACCCAGTTGGACAGGGCTGCTCATGATCTGGGGATTGATCCTCTCGAAATCCGCCGCCGGAATGCAATGACGCCCGGTTATGAGGCTCCGGGGCAGTATAAGGTCGAAAGCTGCGGCATCCTGGAGTGCATCGATAAGATGAAGGAAAGGGTCAAGGAGAAATGGCCGAAGCTTGAAAAGGATGAAGGGATAGGATTTGCGACGTTTGCGTATATGTCCGGCGGGATTTTCAACTGGATTGATACCCCCTACGCCTTTTCCGGGGCCATGGTAAAGGTCAATATCGACGGCACTGTGGACCTTTTTACCCAGGCATCGGATATCGGCCAGGGCTCAAATACCGTGGCGGCGATGATCTGCGCGGAGGTTCTGGGTATAGACGTTGAGGATATCAGGCTGCATCTCGGTGATACGGCTATAACCCTGACGGATCTCGGCGCGTGGGGAAGCAGGGAAACGCTGATGAACGGCAACGCGATCAAAGCGGCCGCGGAGGAGGTAAAGAAGAAGCTCATCTCTGTGGCAAGAATGAAGCTGGGTGAGAATATCGTCTATGACCTGGTCGTGAAAAATAAGCGGATCTATCTCGAATTGCGTCCGGAGAGAGGCTTTTCCTATTATGACATTGTCAGAGATGCGATCAAGGAAAATGACGGCGAGCCGCTCATCGGTATAGGCCATTATACGCCCCATAATAAAGGGATGATCTCGCCCGCCTACGGCATGGGAATCCAGGCGGTCAGGGCAAAGGTCGACAGGGAAACGGGTCATATCGAACTCAGGGATGTGATCGTCGTTCATGATTGCGGCCAGACGATCAATCCTTTAGGCGCTCGTGGTCAGGTTGAGGGATCCACGCAGATGGGGCTTGGATTCGGCCTATGCGAGGAGATACTGATGGATAACGGCTTGATAATCAATCCGTCCTTTGTGGACTACAAGCTCATCAGGTTTCGCGATATGCCGCCGATCGAGCTGATCGATGTTCCCACGTATGATCCTGAGGGTCCATTTGGCGCAAAGGAGGCTGCGGAAGCCACGGCCTCACCCGGGGCTGCCGCCTTGGCGAACGCCGTCTATCACGCGGTGGGAGCGGAATTTGATACGAATGTTTTAAGGCCTGAAAAGGTTTTAAAAGCCATTCGTGAAAAAGAGAAAAAGGATCGAGCCGGGAAATAAAACGAAAAGGGGGCTGAAAATGGCGAATTATCGTTGTCCGTGCTGTCGTAAAATTACATCTGATACGATGGACTTAGCCCGGCACTTCTTGGGCCAGACCGACAGAAAACATAAGGATTGGCTGAAAACCAAGGGGCTTTCCTATGCGCAGCTTATCCGATGGCAGGGGACTGAATTCGGGAACAAGGGCTACAAGGCCCTGGCTGAATTGCTTGAGAAAGAGGCGCCCCGGGTTGAATAGCCTAGGGTTGAGATTGTCGAGTTTTTCCTGATAGTATCAAAGTTTTGAGACCTTTGCAAAACGCCGCCTTTCGCGCTCATAAATCTTTTTCGACCCCGCGGCATCTTTAAAAAAGGGCTCTAGGGGGCTAGAACGCTCGTGTAAAGTTTTGCGTTTTTAGCACCTTTAGAGCCTTGCTCTTTGACGGCGGGGTAGCTAAGAAAAATCAATAAATTGCGCTTCAGGCAGCCTTTTGTTCTTTGCCTTACGGAACTCTTAAAAAAACGGTTTCATCCGCGCTTCATGAAGCCATTTCCAGGGATCCTGCAAAGCACCAGCAGTCCAATGGTTCTCTTTTTTTGCGCTTTTTATCTCTATAGTCCTAAAACAAACAAAAAAACGCTTGACAGTCGGTTTTAGGGGTTGTATGACAACTGACAACTTTTTGACTTCGCTTTCGGTGCTGGGGAGTTGTTACTTGCTGCAAGAAGCCTTTTGATCAGGATTTTTAAGCGAAGAGCGGTTGATGGCAGAGAAAACGTATTATGAAGTGTTTTTCCGGTCCCGGCCTGGACAATCCATTTTAAATTGACAATCCTTTTTTAATATTGTAGAAGTCAACACTGTTCTAAGAACAGCCAATCATTACGGGAGATTTGACGAATGTTAGAAATCAGATGGCACGGAAGAGGCGGCCAGGGTGCTGTTACGTCGGTGGAATTGTTGGCCCTGTCAGCCATTGGCGAAGGGAAATTCGCTCAGGGGTTCCCCAGTTTTGGACCGGAACGTCGTGGGGCGCCGGTCGCGGCTTTCAACAGAGTGGACGATAAAAAAATCAAAATCCGCTCGGGTATTTACACCCCTGACGTAGTCGTCGTGCTTGACGAGAGCCTGATTGCGATGGTTGATGTCGCCGAGGGACTCAAGAGGAACGGGACGTTGATTGTCAATACCACGAGAAATCTGGCTGAACTCCGGGCCAACATCAAGTTCGAGGGGAAAATCGCCGTTTGTGATGCGACCGGCATCGCGTGGAAAGAGCTCGGTGTTCCGATTACAAACACGACCATGCTGGGTGCGGTGATCAGGGTGACGAATGTCGTGAAATTGTCTTCTCTCGAGAAACCTATTCAGGCCAGATTCGGACGGCTCGCGATAAAGAATCAGACAGCGGCGAAGAGGGCCTACGAAGAGGTCCGGATTATCAACGAAGGATAAAATATCTTTGAGGTATCGTAATGACAGATAAAAAGTGGCCAGAAACATGGCAAGAAGTCAATCCCGGCTGTATGGTTTTTCGCCCGGGAAGCTCTTCCGAATACCATACCGGGAGCTGGAGGGCGAAGAGGCCGGTCTGGGATAATACGAAATGCATCAAGTGCGGCCTTTGTTATATCTACTGTCCCGAAGGTTGCATCGCCGAAAATGCCGAGGGATTTTTTCAGGCGAACATGGACTACTGTAAAGGGTGCGGCATCTGCGCCAACGAATGCTGGACCGGCGCGATCAAGATGGTAAACGAGGAGGGATAGCCAATGGGAAAGTTAGTAGGAATGGAAGTGGCTCTTGCTGCAGCCGAGGCAGCCGCATTGTGCCGGTTCGAGGTCGCAGCGGTATATCCCATCACGCCGCAGTCCCACGTGGCCGAGCATCTTTCGGATATTGTCAATGATGGACGGGTTGATGCCTCGTTTATTACCGTGGAAGGCGAGCATTCCGCTTTGAGCGCCGTCATCGGGGCTTCGGCAACCGGGGCGCGCGTCATCACGGCAACAAGCTCCCAGGGACTCCTCTATATGGGGGAGGTCATGCCGATCGCCTCCGGAATGCGACTGCCGATCGTGATGATCGTAGCGAACCGCGCCGTCTCCTCCCCGATCAACATCTGGAACGATCACAGCGACATCATGCCGATGAGGGATACCGGGTGGATTACAATATTTGCGGAAAACGGACAGGACGCGGTGGACATGGTCATACAGGCATACAAGATAGCCGAGAACCGGGACGTGATGCTTCCGGTCATTGTCACGATGGACGGTTTTCAACTGACCCATGTCGTAGAGCCGATCAACATCCCTGATCAGGAAGAGGTTGATCGATTTCTCCCCCCGTACAATCCGTATGCGACGCTGCATCCGGACAGGCCTATCTCGATGGGAACCCTGGGAATGCCGGAAATCTTTCCCGAAGCGCAGAAGGCCAAGGATGTCGCCCTTGTCAATTCGATTAGGGTTATCAAAGAGGTCTGGGACGAATGGGAGAGACTCTTCGGCCGTAAGTACGAGGCCGTCGAGACTTACCGAACCGACGACGCCGACGTCGCCCTGTTGACGATGGGATCGATGGGCGAGACGGCGGAGGTGGCCGTTGACGAGCTGCGTCGGCAGGACGTGAAGGCCGGCCTTGTTAAAATCAAACTCTGGAGGCCGTTTCCGTTTGAAGATTTGAAAAAGGCTCTAAAGGGCATCCGGGTTTTGGCCGTCACCGACCGGGCGGTCTCATTCGGCGGGCCGGGCGGGCCGGTCTTCTCAGAGGTACGTTCCGCCCTGTATGATGAAGATGTCCGTCCGAAGATCGCAAACTTCATCATCGGACTCGGCGGCAGAGATGTCCAGGTTGGTGACTTTGTGACGATGGTAAAAAGGGCGGCGGAAGGAAAACTCGCCGAGCCTTATGAATTTTACGGAGTGAGGGGATAATGACTACAGCAACATTGAGTCCTACGATTGTCCAGAATTTTGATCTTTTTGCCCCCAAATTGGTCGACCGGGAAGAGTATTTCAGCTGGGGACATCGCGCCTGCCAGGGCTGTGCCGAGGCGCTGGCGATCCGGCTGATGTGCAAGGCCCTTGGAAGAGATACGATTATCACCAACGCGACGGGCTGTATGGAAGTTATCTCGAGCCTCTACCCGACGACAGCCTGGAAGCTGCCGTGGATCCATGTTGCCTTTCCCAATGCCGCGGCGGTCGCCTCCGGTGTCGAGGCGGGTCTGGCGGCCCTGCATCGCAAGGGCAAGATCCCCGATAAACGCGTCAAATCCGTTGCGATCGGCGGTGACGGCGGGACGATGGACATAGGGTTTCAGTCTCTGTCGGGGGCGATGGAACGCGGTCACGACATACTGTATGTCTGCCTCGACAACGAGGCGTACATGAACACCGGCATCCAGCGCTCCAGCGGGACTCCGTTTCTGGGTGCAACGACGACGTCGCCCGCGGGCAAGAAAATTTCCGGCAATCAGGTCTGGAAGAAAAACGTCATGGAGATCATGGTCGCCCACAATATCCCTTACGCGGCGACGGCATCGCCGAGCTACCCGATCGACTTCATGAACAAGGTCAAAAAGGCCCGTGCGATCAAGGGTCCTGCGTATATCCATTGTCTCGTTCCGTGTCCGACCGGATGGAGGATTCCGTCTGAAAAAAGCATCCAGTATGGTCGTCTTGCTTACGAAACGGGAGTTTTTCCGATTTATGAGGTCGAAGACGGTAAGTATCGCTTCACGTTGCCGGTTCCTGAAAAACGGCGTCCGGTCGAGGATTACCTGAAAGGGCAGGGTCGTTTCCGGCACGTTACACCCGATCAGGTCAAGTTGATACAGGAACGCGTCGATGTCGAGTGGGAGGCGCTTTTAATCAAGATGGAACGTTCGAAATCCTACACCGAGATCCGGGAGCAGCTGAAGAAGTAGCAAGCGAGGGTATAATTCGAAGACGAGGTTAAACCTAATGGAAAAAAAGATAAACGCGATTGTAAAAAGTTACGGCGGTGACAAGAGCTACCTGGTTCCTATCCTGCAGGACGTTCAAAAAGAATTCGGTTATCTTCCTAAGGATGCGCTGACGGCGTTGAGCGCCGCTCTCGGTGTGCCGATAAGCCGTATTTATGAGGTGGCTACATTTTACAAGGCATTCAGCTTAAAGCCGAAGGGTCGCCATCATATCAGCCTGTGTATGGGCACTGCCTGCCATGTACGGGGCGCGGATTTGATATTGAACAGCATTACGGATTTGCTGGGGATAAAAGACGGGGAAACAACCGATGATCTTGAGTATTCGTTCGAAACGGTCGGCTGCCTCGGCGCATGCGCGCTTGGACCGATGGTCGTCGTCGACGGTGTCTATCACGGTGAGATGAACATCGCCAAAACCACGAAACTCCTCAAGCAATTAGGGAAGAAGGGCTAAACTGATGACAAGTAAAATTAAATCAGCCAGTGAACTAAACAAGTTGCGGGAAAAAATCAAGGCGGGACGCGACCCGAAAAAACCCTGCATCACAATCTGTGTCGGTACGGGGTGCCTCGCGCACGGGGCTATGGAAGTGGCCGAGAGTTTCCAGAAGGAGATTGATAAAAGAAACCTCTTTGTAAAGCTCGATTTCCGAAAGACCGGCTGCCATGGCTTTTGTGAACGGGGCCCAATGGTCGTCATTTCTCCCGAAAACATTTTTTATCAGCACGTAAGCTCGAAGGATGTCGCGGAAATCATCGAAAAAACCGTACTGAACAAAGAAATTATCGACCGCCTTGTCTATGTCAATCCCCAGACCGGCGATAAATGCGTGCATGAGGATGATGTGCCTTTCTATAACAGGCAAACGAGGACGGTCTTCGGCATGAACAGCAAGGTAGACCCGAAGATTATCGAGGATTATCTCGCGATGGGGGGCTACAGCGCTCTGACAAAGGCCTTGAAGATGAAACCCGACGAAATTATCCAGGAGGTTAAACAGGCCAACCTGCGAGGGCGCGGTGGAGGAGGCTTCCCGGCGGGGGTCAAATGGGAAGAAACCAGAAAGGCGAACGGAAGTCCGAAATATGTGATTTGCAACGCCGATGAGGGCGATCCGGGAGCGTATATGGATCGCAGCCTCTTGGAAGGAAATCCCCACCTTGTCCTCGAGGGTATGATCATCGGTGCTTATGCGATCGGGTCGAGCGACGGATACGTGTATGTCCGCAACGAATATCCGCTCGCCGTTACGAATATCAACATCGCGATAAAGCAGGCCAGAGAATTAGGGCTTCTCGGCGAAAACATTCTGGGCAGCGGTTTTTCGTTCGACATCAGGGTCAACCGCGGAGGCGGGGCCTTTGTCTGCGGCGAATCCTCGGCCCTGTTTGCCTCTTTGGAGGGAAGAGCGGGAGAACCGCGCGCGAAATATGTTCATGCAACCGAAAAGGGACTCTACGACAAGCCGACGAATCTCAACAATGTCGAGACATGGGCGAACGTTCCTTTCATCATCAACAACGGTGGTGACTGGTTTGCCGGGATCGGTACGGAAAAAAGCAAAGGCACGAAGATATTTTCTCTTGTCGGCAAGATCAACAACACCGGCCTTGTCGAGGTTCCGATGGGTGCGACGCTGCGCCAGATTGTTTACGATATCGGCGGTGGAATTCCCAACGGAAAGAAATTCAAGGCGATCCAAACAGGAGGCCCTTCGGGTGGGTGCATCCCGGAGGAGTTTCTCGATTTGCCCGTGGACTATGACGAGCTGACCAAAGTCGGCTCGATGATGGGCTCCGGCGGTATGATCGTCATGGATGAAGGCACCTGTATGGTCGATCTGGCGCGTTACTTTACGAATTTCCTCGTCAACGAGTCATGCGGAAAATGTGTCCCCTGCCGGGAGGGTCTCCAGCAGATGAAGGCAATTCTCGACGACATCGCGACAGGTAAGGGGCAAAAAGGGGATATAGAACTCCTTGAGTCTATCTCGATGGCGATGAAAGACGGGGCTCTGTGTGCCCTGGGTACCAGCGCTCCGAACCCGGTTCTGAGCACAATCCGTTACTTCCGCGACGAGTACGAGGCGCATATCAACGAGAAACGCTGTCCCGCCGGTGTCTGCAAGGCCCTTATCACGTACAGTATTGATCCGACGAAATGCACCGGCTGCACACTCTGCGCGAGGGTATGCCCGGTCGGCGCGGCAACCGGAGAAAAGAAAAAGGTCCACAAGATCGATCCCGCAAAATGCACGAGGTGCGGCGCCTGCAAAGAGAGCTGCCAGTTCGATGCCATCATTGTAACGTAAAGGAAGAAAAATGGTTAATTTGACAATAGATAATAAAAATATTCAAGCGGAAGAAGGACAAACCGTTCTCGAGGTCGCCAGACAGAACGGCATACCGATCCCCACATTGTGCTACCACGAGTCTCTCGAGCCGCAGGGGGCATGCCGATTGTGCAGCGTTGAGGTAAAGGACGGCAAGGGCAAGAGATCAAGGGTGGTTGCATCCTGTTTGTTCCCGGTGGCCGAAGGGCTCGTTGTCGACACGAAAAGCGAGCGGGTGATGAATGTCCGCAAAACGGTGATGCAGCTCCTTCTGGCCCAGGCCCCTGCGTCACTTCCGCTTCTGGAGATGGCCCGGGAAATGGGGATAGGCCCAGAGGCGCGCTTCAAGAGAAAGGATGAGGGCAACAAATGTATCCTGTGCCGTCTGTGCGTCCGGACGTGTGAACAGATCGTCGGTGTCAGCGCCATCGGTCTTTCCTATCGAGGTCCGGACAAAACGGTCGGGATGCCGTTCAGGGAGCCGTCGACGGTTTGTATCGGTTGCGGCGCGTGTGCGTATGTCTGTCCCACCGGGCATATTGAAATGCATACATCTCCATCGGGTGATGTCCGTACGATCTGGGGCCGTGATTTCAAGATGGCGGCATGCAAAATCTGCGGTCGGTACTTTGCGCCGGTGGACCAGCTCAAATACATCAGCGAAAAAACTGGAGTACCAATCGACGATCTGATGGTCTGTCCGAGTTGCCGCTGAAGACATCAAGAATTTCATCGTAGGGCCAACCCGTCCGGCGCATCGGTCCGGCGACGGGTTAGCACCCTCACACGAATTCCTCCCCGAACAGTAAGTGACACCCTTGCGGAATAGTCCCAGACGGTTTTCCTTCGCGCTCAGGGAGTCTTTTTGACCGAAAAACCTTCAAATCGTGCTTCAGGCAACATTTTCCAAAGGTTTCAAAAGGTACACGCGGGCGGGCTGGAAGTGTCGAGGTGTTTCTTCCCTAAAGATATTGATTTTATAGAATGGTTTCGGCATAATCCCTTTGTTTGATTATCATCCCGGCTGTTGCCGATCCAGGCATTCATTATGCTCGGGAATTTCACTGAACACTCTCAGGGGGGAAAAATCATGGGCAACAAACTGGATTACAGGTTGTATCTCGTGACCGATCGCCGCTGGCTTAGCGGCGGCGACCTTGCTTGCGCGGTTGAACAGGCAATTCAGGGCGGTGTTACGATCGTCCAGCTCCGCGAGAAAGGGATATCCTCAAGAGAATATCTTCAAATAGCCGTCAGCGTAAAAGAGGTGACGGACAGATACCGCGTTCCTCTTATCATCAACGACCGGACCGACATTGCCTTTGCCTGCGATGCCGCGGGCGTCCATCTGGGCACGGACGATCTGCCCGTTGCGGTTGCCCGCAAGATTTTAGGAACCGGAAAGATCATTGGGGCCTCTGCCGACACCCTAAGGGAAGCTCTGATGTTAGAGGCCGAGGGCGCCGATTATCTCGGCGTAGGAGCCGTCTTTCCAACCGATACGAAAATCGACGCCGGCCGTATTACCCTTGAAGAGCTTACACAAATCAAGGCGGCCGTGAAAATCCCCGTCGTCGCGATCGGTGGAATCAACGCGGAAAATGCCGCAAAAGTTGCAAAAACCAAGATAGACGGGATCGCCGTCGCCTCGGCGATCATGGCGCAAAAGGATGTTCGGCAGGCGGCCCGTCATCTTTTCGAAACACTCAACGCATCGTAATCATGAGTAAAAAAGGCTCCATCGCGAACACAAACCAAAAGAGGGAAAAATGAAGCGCTGTCATGCGTGCTTGAACGTTTTGGAAATCAAAACCCCTGCCGGCAGGACGGAGACCTGTCCGTTTTGCGGAGCCGATTTGCACTGCTGCCTGAACTGTGCCCATTATCATGTCGGTTCTTACAATGATTGCAGGGAACCGCAGGCGGAGCGGGTCATTGAGAAGGATCGAAGCAATTTCTGCGAATTTTTCGTTTTTAAAGATAGCCCAATGACTGAAAACGGAAAGGATCCTGCAAAGGCGGCAAAGGCGAAAATAGAATCTCTGTTTAAAGCGTGACGATTCCCACCGTAACGCGGCCGGCGTGGCGGATTTTTTCAGAAACTGGTTTTATGAAGCGCGATCTTGAATCATCCCGGAGTCTGACAGAAGAGATGCTTTCCCGCGTGGAGCCTCTATTGCCGCGTATCCACGCGTCTTTGCCGTTCGACATCAGCTTCACCGATACGCTCGGTATTCCGGTGCATCTGATTTTGCGGTTGCCAGAGATGCAGCCGGCGCGGTTTGCGCCTCTTAAAGAGTGGGGCGAGATGGAGTTCTTCTCGATCGAAAAGGGCAAGGGCGCCACGCCGGAACAGTCGCGCCTCTCCTGCATCATGGAGGCCGTGGAACGCTACAGCGGCGCCTACTACCCCCTGGACGGGAGGACTGTGGAGGCCTCGTTTGCAGAGCTCGGTGATCAGGCCGTTGATCCCCGGGAATTCTTTATACCCGACGGCGTAAGTTTCGCACCGGACAAACGTCTGATCTGGTTTCGCGGACGCGATCTGATCAGCCGGGCGGAGGTGCTCGTTCCGCTCGAATTCGTGCTGATTGATTTTCCGGATTCCGCTTATCCGTTTGACGGATTTAACAGCACCCGGATGGGATTCTTCGTATCCAACGGCCTTTCGGCTGGTCGGAGCCTCGATGATGCGATATCTGCGGGCATCTGCGAGGTCGTTGAGCGCGATGCGCAATACAGGCTGGCCCACCAAATGCAACCGGGGCCGCGCGCCATCGATATTCGTGGGGATACGCACTTCGAGGCCCTTCAACGGCTGTTCGAGGAAAACGGTCTAGGCCTCAAGAGCTTTTATTGCGCGGACGTCCCCGGAATATATACCGCCTTTGCGACGAGTTTCGATCCTTACTGCCGGATGCTTTTTCAGGGATCCGCCGCTTCGACGGACATTCGCATCGCGCTGCATCGGGCCATTCTCGAGCTTGCACAGCAGCGGGCCTGGGTGTTCTTCTATCATTATAGAACCCATTGTCGTTATGTTCCGATTATTCGATACATCCGCGAAAAGATCCATCCCGCCTCACTGGCCGATGAGGTGCCGTCCGGCCACTGGACACGACAGGGGGGCGATCCTGTCCCGCTGGCCGAAATACCGCCTTCACCCCCCGGTCTCGAGAATCTCGTGAATGCCCTCACACCCGCCCACCGCATCCTGGCCTTTGATTTAACACACCCCGACCTCCAGATTCCCGTCGTTCGCGTGATTGTCTCGGGATTACAAAACGGCTATTTCGACTACAGGAGCGTCACGACCTTTCCGGTAGAAAAGGCTCAGAGCTGAGGTTTACGTTTGGGTGCAATCTTGCAGAGGAGGGCTCGACCGAACCGTCTCGGGCGGTTTTTATATAAGGGAAGCTTTTAAAAACTCCTTAAGAGTCACTCAAAAAGCACTTAAATCGGGCAAGGCGTATGACCCCCGTACAAACAACATATCCCCAAGTGTGCCCCAAAAAATCGAAAATTTGATACCTACAAGCCATTGTCATACGGGGGGAATTGGATCAGATACAATTAGCCCGAAACAATTTTTAACGATAAAACATCTCGGAAAGCCCCAGATTGAACCCAATTTTTCATCTCTTGCTGCCTACGTACAAAGAGGTAATGCCTAATGTAAGCGAATAATGTTTAAGTTCGGAAAAGCCTGCCTCTTCCATCAGGCCGAGAAAGGTGGCAGGACTCGGAAAATGGACGATCGAATCGACAAGATAGAGATAGGCAGCCGGATTGCGTGAAAAAAGTTTTGCGACACCGGGCAGCACACGCATCAGATACGGGGCGAAGATCTTGCGCCAGAGACGGTTTTGAGGGGCATTGAGTTCCAGAACATAAACTCTTCCGTTCGGGACGAGGACGCGTCTCATCTCGCCGAGGGCTCTGGGCTTTTCGGGGATGTTCCGGATGCCGAACGCGATGACAGCCGCGTCGAAACGCGCATCGGGAAACGGAAGCCTTGTCGCATCGGCCTGAAGCAAATCGATCCGCCCGGAAAGATTCTTCCCGGCGATCTTTCTTTTCCCCGGGACAAGCATCTCCGAGACGAAATCAATCCCGATAACAGAGATTTTTGGGTGCATCAGGGCCGCTTCAATCGCGATATCCGCCGTGCCGGTTGCAACATCAAGAAGACGGAATGTATCGAAAAAACGCATCTTCCTGACAGTGAAACGGCGCCAGGCGACATCCCTGCGGAGGCTGAGCAGATGATTCAGGAAATCGTATCGTCCCGGGATCGTCGCAAACATCTCTTTGACGATGCCGATATGCTGATCCCGGCTCATTCCTGCTACAGTCGGATATCCGTCAGGCTGACCCCTTTTTTTCGTCCCCATAAACCGGCCCACCACAACAAGAGGTTTTCAACGCCAGTGCGATCCGAAAGATACCGCACGCACCATTGCCCACGCCCAATATCTATTTGCCGAACACCCTGCCGTAGCGGGCGTTGAACTCATCCTTTCCGGCTGCCAGCATCATACTCAGCGGCATGGCCTTTGTCGCAAGCTCGGTCATCCTTACCGTGGTCTGACGTATATCCCACTGGGCGCTCTGATCGGCGCGGACGCGGGCCATATGGTATATTTCCCGCGCATTGAGGCTCATGATAACCCTCCGGCGGTGCGCGTTTGTCAGGATATACGGGGCAGCCGCCGGTGCGTGCTTTGCGATTTTTTCCGCAGTCTCAGCCGCCTCGGCGCACAGATCTCTCAGCGCGGGTTCCATTCCGACCGCGGTGACGGATTCCGGAACTGTTATCCCCAGCGCCGGGTCGTACGGCTGCGCCGTTATCGTCGCGATCCGGTGTCGTTTGAGCTGGGCAAAACATGTCGCGCTGACGACAAGCTCAAACGTCAGCCAGACATGTTCGAATTCCCGCGGCGCGGAGTCATGGGGCTTCATTTCTTTGAAGACCTTTTTGAACAGATTCTTCTTTTCGCTCTGCTTCATCCGCTGGACGATCGCAAAACATTCGGCAAACGGGATACTTATGGCCCTCGCGATCATCACCGCCGCGATGACGTCATCGGCGTCGGGCGCAACAGAGAGAAGACGTATCAAACCGGCGTTCCCGTTGGGCGCCTTTCCGCGGCCGGTCCTTGTTGTGCGCAAGCGGGAAGGTTTGAGTGAATACTGAGCCAAAACATCCTCAAATAGGACCTCCGGCCTCTGGCGGTCATACGGAGTCGGCTCGGTGTAACGAACAAGCGAAGGGGCTATATCGTAAACGGCGTCGTAGAGCATCCTGCCGGCTTCAACCGCCTCGGCCGACGCGGACGAGGCAAGACGGCGGATCATTGTCTCGATGTTGCGGGCGTTGATCGTCATGCCGATCTGGGTCTCCGTCGCCAGCGGAAGGCAGTAGCGGGCATCCTCCTTTGCCCAACCTTCCAGCATCGATTTGTTTGCGCGCTTAGAGGCCAGCTCGGTGTTTTTGTCAAAAACGTACGGTCGGAGCTTCTCGTAAAGCTCGTGGTAAAACGCGTTTTGCCGGCGGACGGTACGAATGAAGAGCTCTTCGAGATCGGTCCCCCGGATCTCCTGTGGGACGACAAAGTCATCGGAGAGAAGGACATAGCGCTGTGATTTCTCGGTATAGGAGGCAAGGCGGGAGTGTTCGATTTCCTCTGCCACAAGCCGCGAGACGCCGATGATGTCTATGTTGAAGACGGCATGCTCGGCAATCGAGCTGTGTCCCATCTCGAAGACGATGTTTTTGTTCGAGAGGCGGGCCTTTTCAATGTCGTCCCTCGCGATCACGCGGAGTTCGTTGATCGGGGCGGGATTACGGCTTATCCGGGCATACGCGGCGGCAATGGTCTCCGGCGTGAGGTCGTTGCGGTTCGGGTACAGAGCGTGAAATTCATTGATGATATCTCGATCGATGTTGTGGCCGGCAAGGATGACTTTCATTTTTGTTTCCTTCCTGAGAATTGGATTCAAGAGGCTAAATTCATACCATCGCAGTCACACCGCGGCAAGAAGATTTTATCGCCTTGCAAGGATTTTTTGTTGCCCCCATTTTTTCGGAAACCTGCGTGCTTTCTCAAAGCCATTTACGTTTCCTGAAAATCACCAGCATCGTCAGTCCAAGCGCAACCATAATTCCCCAGAGCCCAAAATAGCCCCACTCCCACGTCAATTCAGGCATGTACTTGAAATTCATCCCGTAGACGCCGACAATAAATGTCAGAGGGATGAAGATCGTCCCGATAATCGTGAGTACCTTCATGATCTCGTTCATACGGTTGCTGATGCCGGACAGAAACGTGTCCTGCATGTCTTCGACGATGTCACGATAAGTTTCGACCACTTCAATAACCTGGATTGTGTGGTCGTATAGATCGCGCAAAAAAGGCCTGATAGAGTCGTCGATCAGCCGGGATCCGCCCTTCTCAATCGCTGCAATTTCGTCCCTTAACGGCCAGATTGCCTTTCGCAGCAACACAATCTCACGTTTCAGGCGATGCAGTTCTTCCATATGAACCCTGTGAGGCGCTTTCACAATCTCTTCGTCGATTTGTCCGATGCGGTCGCCGAGCTTTTCAAGGACGACAAAATACTCGTCCACCACTCCGTCCATGATCGCGTAGGCGAGGTAATCCGCACCTTCGCTGCGGATTCTTCCCTTGCTGAAGCGGATTCGCTCTTTAACCGGATCAAGGACATTGCTGTCGCGTTCCTGGAACGAAATGACACTGTTCTGCGTTAAAATAACGCTGATATTTTCATTGGCGATAGAATGCGCCACTTCGTCGTAAAACAGCATCTTGAATGCAAAGAAGATGTAGTCGTCAAAGTCTTCCGCCTTCGGACGCTGATTCGTGTTGGAGATGTCTTCGGTGGTCAACGGATGCAGACCGAACAGGTTTGCCAGCGCCTGCGTTGTGCTGACGTCATGGATGCCATTGACATTTATCCACGCGATATTGGACATTTCTCGGATGCGCCGGCAATCATCGAGGCTCGCATCATGAATTTCCTCGATCTCGTCACTGGAGTAGTTCATGATGCTGATTCTGACCACATCCTGTTTTCGTTCTCCGATGAAAACAGGCGTTCCGGGCGGTAGTCCCGCCTTCTTACCCCGCCTGAACACCTCGCGGCCCTTATCATGGCTGTTTTTTTTCATGCAATACCTCAAG
>DYLD01000400.1 GCA_020722315.1 Syntrophus aciditrophicus | reverse complement strand
TATAATGGGTATAATACCTATTTTGACGCTTATTACCAGACCCATCAATTTTTTTACATAATCTACGCGTTTTTTGGATTAAGTCAAATAGTTTTTTGTCAAAATTGTGACGTAGTTCACAAATTCGCATAAAAAAATCGTCCGGCGCCGCCCCTAAGAATTCAGCGGGGAGAAAACTGTTGACTTGCTGACGGATTTATATCATGAATTTCGTGTATGAAGTACCCGAAGGCGATCTTAGGGACGCCGGAGGGGCCATTGAGTTTCCGCGATCCCCCGGTTAAAACAGCCATGCATGTAATCAGGCGAATACTGAAAAGAAATATCATTTTTACCGCCGTCGGAGTTGTTGTGCTGGGCGGAGGATTTGCAGCCTTTTGTTTGCTGCGCGCGCCGGATCCACCGGTGAAGCCGGATACACCCGTTGCCTCCGGCGTTTATCGAATGAAAATAGAGGGTTTGCGATTTTTCGGGATGAACCGGGGCAGAAAGGCGATCTCGATTACGGCCGACCGTTTCACGCTGGGAAGGGGTAAAATCGGCTTTTTCAGCGCCGGATTCATCCGGAAGGCAAGGATCGAAAATGCGGTTATCGAGATTTATTCCTCCGCCGACGCCAAACCGAGTCGCGGCAGCCTGCCTCGGGAGGGCGGTTTGGAAAAGCCTGAACCGCAATCACCTGCAACCGCTGTTGCCGGTCGCTTTTTTCAGGAAGGTGGTTTAAAAAAAACCTATTCGCCGAGGAATCTCGATTTCAAAGGCCTTTTTGCCGACGAAACCCTTTCCTCGCTGCTTCCTGTTCGCAACATCGCGCAAATCGAAATCTCGCCCATCGCGGTTCGTCTTCGCACCGACGAGGCGATTCTGACGGAGGTCTTCGCAATGAAGGCGGTGCTCCTTCCGCGAGAGAAGAAGGTGCTCTTTACAGGCCGGGTTCGCGTCGTATCCGGCAACGCCGAGCTGACGACAGAACAGCTTGTTTTTATTCCGGAAACGGCGACTCTGCACACCGACCGCCCCTACGCGCTGAAGCGGGGCGAGTTTGCCGTTAAAGGAACCGCCCTTACGTCCGATATCTTTCTGCTGGAAAATTAGGGTCAG
>DYLD01000131.1 GCA_020722315.1 Syntrophus aciditrophicus | reverse complement strand
TCGTTCTCTCCTTAAGATGAACTCTCAAAGAACGATGGCATATCCTTTGTCGATGGAATTTTAAACCGGGGGGGGTCTCTTTTTAAAAGGAGGATAGATTGATCAACTACCGATCAGGTGGGTCCGTTTATCGGTGGTACATGGGTTCATTTCTTGTCGGTGGTAACAACTTTACCCACTGTCCAAATTTTGGGGTCCATTATAGTCGAAGACGCCCGGCAGGAACTCAAGGCAATGAAGGCGCCAGAAACGATGACAAAGGCAGGAGACGTCATTGACGCGATAGGCGACCGTTCCAGGGCCGTGGCGATTGAAATGCAGGACGGAAGCGCTCCCGTTTCTCTGCGCGCAGTTTCTTTTCTGTTTTTGACTCTTCTGGTTGCGGGGTGCGTAAGCATCGGCAAGCCGCAACGGAATGTGGACCACTATCTTCTGGATTACAAAACACCTGTTTTTGAAAAACAGCCCCGTGCCGATGACTCGATAAGGATGGAACGTTTTACCATCGCCGCGGCCTGGAACAGCCGGAACATGGCGATCCGTTATGAAAACGGCGTCATCGATCATTTTAACTACAACCAGTGGGCGGTCAATCCCGCCGACATGGTTGGCGACAACCTGCTGCGCGACCTTCGGCAAAGCGGCCTTTTTCGTGCCGTTTTTTCACGCTATACCCCGGCCGAGGGAAGGTTTGTCGTGAGCGGTGCGCTGGAAGAGTTTTTACTCCGAATGGACAAAACCGGTCGGGTAGCCGTAGCCGGTTTGACAATCACTCTTTGCGACACAAAACAGCGCGACACAACAAAGCGCATCCTGTTTCAGCGAAAGTATAAGGAAGAACAGCCGCTTGCTGATTCAAGCCCCGCAGGCTACTGCGCGGCTATGGGCATGGCGCAGGGAACCCTTTCCCGACGGATTATCCACGATGTTTATCAGGCTGTCATGAAGGCCAAAGAAAACTAATGGCAAAACTGTTTGAAGAAATGAAAATAAAGAACATCCGCCTGGCAAACCGCTTTGTTCGTTTTGCGACCCGGGAAGGTCTGGCGGAAAAGGACGGCAGCGTCGCGCCTGCCCTGATCGACCGGATGGTTGCTCATGCCGGGGGGTGCGGCGTGCGATTTTAAAGTTGAAACATTGAGGAAAAACGGGTAGAATCATCCCGGTAAAAATGGATTTCCCTTTGCATGGTTTCCAAAAGTAAGAAAAGTGGTTGCATGGCCGTTGATTCTTTTGCCGTAATCGTCAACGACGATCAAACACAGCTTGCCGTTTTGGCGGGGCTTGCGAGAAAGGCCGGTTTGGAGCCGCGCTCCTTTACCGATGCCGAATCGGCACTAACATCCATGATGTCCCTTGCAAAAGAAGAAAAGACCCTGCCGGCGATGGTCGTTACCGATCTCTCCATGCCCGGCATCGACGGATGGCATTTTTGCCGTCTGCGCTCCCGCGAATATTTCCCGTTGAACAACATCCCGATTGTCGTCGTTTCCGCGACATTCGCAGGCGATGAGCCTGCACGTATTGCCGCCGCCCTCGGCGTGGAAGGCTTTCTTCCCATGCCGGTTGCGGGAGAAACCTTTGTCCGCCGGATCAAAGATATTCTGGAAAGAAAAGACGCCCTCAAGACGTTACGGGCGCTGATTGTCGAAGCCGACGCCGCCTGGGCCGACCACCTCAAACAGAGCTTTGATTCCCATGGTTACCTTGCCGATACGGTTCCGACACAGGCCGCGGCGGTCGAGATGCTTGAGCGCGTCGGATACGATCTTGCCGTCATAGACCACGGCTCGACCGATGATGACGAAGCCGGGCTGATCGAGGCATTCACACGGAAACGTCCTGACGCCGTTCTCATCATGACGACCGGTCATTCCGATCCGGAACTTGCCGTCCGGTGGATGAAGCAGGGCGTCGCCGCCCACCTCCACAAACCCTACGATGTAGAGTATCTGATCGATCAGTGCGTACGGGCGCGTCATGAAAGAGTTCTGATGCGCATGCGGGAGACATTGGATGGCGCCGTCGGCAAACTTCTCGAAAATGAGCAGCTCCACCGGGGCATTCTCCATACGGCGATGGATGGCTACTGGCTTTCGGACAGTCGGGGGCGGCTTCTGGAGGTCAACGAGGCCTATTGCCGGATGAGCGGCTACGATGAACAGGAACTCCTCTCCATGACTGCTTCCGATCTGGACGACGTGGAAAACGCCGAAGCGGTGCTCGAACACACGGAGAGAGTGAAAAAGCTCGGCGCGGATCGTTTTGAAACCAGACACCGCCGCAAGGATGGTTCCGTTTTTGACGTGGAGGTGAGCACGCATTATCTGCCGGTTGGCGGCGGTCTGTTTGTGTCGTTTCTCCGCGACGTATCGGAGCGCAAGCGCACGATGCAGGCTTTGGCCAATTCGGAGCGCAAGTGGCGCAATATCGTGGCCGACGCCCCCCAGATCGGCGTCGGTTTGAATCGGCAGGGGAAAATCGTATTTGCCAACAACCACTTATTGCAGTTGACCGGATGGGCGGAGGCGGACGTGATCGGGCGGGACTGGTTCGACATGTTTATCCCGGAATCCATCCGAAGCAGGATGCGCCAGGTCTTTCTTTCCGTTATCGAAACCGATGATGTCTCCCGGATCGTACGCTACGAAAATGAAATCGTGGCCCGAAATGGCGAACTCCTTCACGTGGATTGGGCGAATACCGTCACGCTGGATGGCCAGGGTCGTATCGTCGAAGTGGTCTCTCTCGGCATCGATCTGACCGAACGCAGGCGTTCCCAGGAAGCCCTCAAAAAGAGCGAGGAGCGTTTGCGGCTTGCCCTCGACGGCGCCGATCTGGGCATCTGGGACTGGAATATCCAAAGCAAAGAGGTCGTTTATAACGATCGCTGGGCGAAAATGGCCGGGTATTCCCTCGATGAGATCGCGCCGAACGAAGAAACATTTTTCAGCCTGATTCATCCGGACGACCAGCCCGCGGTGCGTGAGACGTTTCAACGGCATCTGAAAGGGGAAAGCCCTTCCATCGACATCGAGTTTCGGATGCGTCACAAGTCCGGCGGGTGGATCCAGGTGTTGGGTCGCGGGCAGGTGCTCGAACGCGATGCCGGGGGAAAGGCGCTGCGCGCCTGCGGCACCTATCTGGATATCACAGCGCGCAAAAAGGCGCAGGAGGAAAAAGAGAAGCTTGAGGCGCAACTGCTCCAGGCGCAGAAGATGGAGGCTATCGGGCGGCTGGCGGGGGGAGTCGCCCATGATTTTAACAACATGCTCGGCGTTATTCTCGGGCGCACGGAAATCGCCCTCGCTTTTGACGATGCGACGGGGCGTTATGCCCCCCATCTGCGGGAGATTCAAAAAGCCGCCCAGCGTTCCGCGGATTTGACGCGCCAGTTGCTTGCCTTTGCCCGCAAACAAACGATTAGCCCCAAAGTGCTCGATTTGAATAAGAATGTGGAGGGGATCCTCAAGATGCTGCGTCGGCTGGTGGGTGAAGATATCGATCTTGTCTGGCGCCCCGATGCCTCTTCGCCGCGGGTAAAACTCGATCCTTCGCAGCTCGATCAGATACTGGCCAATCTTTGCGTTAATGCCCGCGATGCCATTGCGGGGACGGGCGTCGTCGCCATCGCAACGGGCGCCGCCTTTTTTGAGGAAGGGCGCTGTCCGCCGGGCGCCGTCCCTGGGGAGTACGCGCTTCTATCCGTTGGCGACGACGGGTGCGGGATGGATGAAGAGACGCTCCAGAAGGTTTTCGAGCCGTTTTTCACGACAAAGGAGGAGGGCAGGGGAACGGGCCTGGGGCTCGCGACGGTCTATGGCATTGTCCAGCAAAATGGCGGTTTCATCGATGTTCACAGCCAACCCGGTGAAGGAACGACCTTTGGCATCTATCTTCCCCGGTGCGATGATCCATCGGGGCAGCCTTCGGAACTTCCTTCCGTAAACCCCATCACGGGTGGAAAGGAAACCGTTTTGCTTGTGGAAGACGAAAAGGCGAACCTCGAAATCGTAACCGCGATGCTGCGTGATCTTGGCTACACGGTCTTTCCCGCTTCGACGCCGGCCGAGGCCATCGCGCATGCAAAAGAGCAGGCGGGTGCAATCGACCTGCTTCTTACGGATGTGATCATGCCCCGGATGAACGGCCGGGATCTTTCGCGGATCGTTCTCGGTCACTGCCCGCGGGCAAGGCTGCTTTTCATGTCCGGATACACGGCCGACGTCATGGCGCGAGGCGGCGTGATTGACGCGGGGATCCCCTTCATTCAGAAGCCGTTTTCGCTGGCCGCGCTTGCCGGAAAGGTTCGGGAGGCGCTGGGAAAAGGCGCGGACGGGTAAAATCAGCCGAAAGGAGGGTCAATTGGCGAAAATTCTGGCAATCGATGATGAACAGCAATTCTGCGAGCTTCTTGCCGACAGGATCAGGCAGATGAACCACGAAGCGGTGTGCGCCTTTACCTTGCAGGAAGGCCTGCTCAAGGCGGCAGCCGGCGACTGCGACGTGGTCTATCTGGATGTCAACCTTCCGGACGGGAACGGCCTGGCCGAAATAAACCGGATCAGAAGCGCGCCCTCGGCGCCGGAAGTGATCATTATGACCGGGGATGGCGACCCGGACGGCGCGGAGCTGGCAATCAAAAGCGGGGCATGGGACTATGTGGAAAAGGGCGCTTCGATCAGCCGCATGACTCTTCCTCTCATCAGGGCGCTGCAATACCGGGAAAAGATGCGGGCTGGAGGGAAGCCCCCGGTGTTGCAATGCGAGGGCGTCGTCGGAAAAAGCCGGAGGATGCAGCTTGTCTTCAGCCAGGTCTCCCAGGCGGCCTCTTCGGATGCCTGTGTCCTGATTGGAGGCGAGACGGGAACCGGCAAGGAGATGGCGGCGCTGACCATTCACAACAACAGCTCCCGGGCGAGACGGAATTTTGTGGTTGTCGATTGCGCCTCGCTTACGGAAACACTGGTTGAAAGCGTTCTTTTCGGACACGTCCGGGGCGCTTACACCGGCGCCGATTCGCAACAGGAGGGGCTGATCCGGCAGGCGGATGGGGGCACCCTCTTTCTCGACGAGATAGGCGAACTGCCCGTTTCCATCCAGAAGTCGTTTCTCCGGGTCTTGCAGGAGCGCCGTTTCCGTCCGTTGGGAGCGACCCAGGAGATCGGCAGCGATTTCCGGCTGATCGCGGCGACCAACCGCAATCTCGATGAGATGGCGCATAAAGGAATATTCCGCACCGATCTGCTCTACCGGATCCGCTCCTTCCAGATCGATCTGCCGTCTCTGCGCGAACATATCGAAGACATCGAAGAGCTGACGGATTTCCATCTCGAGAAGATATGCAGAAAGTACCGGATCAGAAAAAAGGAGATATCCCCCGAATTGATAGAAACATTCAAAAGCTATCCCTGGCCGGGGAATATCCGGGAGCTGGCCCATACGCTCGAACGCGCCGTGGCGGCGGCGGGCGACGAGTCAACCGTGATGCCGCACCATCTTCCCGAAAACATGAGGATTTACGCGGCACGCACCCATCTTTCCCGGAAGGAGGATGTTCCTCTTCCCGAGCAGGCCGGCAAAGAGCCGGAGGGCCTGCCCGTCTGGGATGCCTTCCGCAGGGAGGCGATGGAGAAGGCCGAAAGGCAGTATCTGCTGCATTTGTTGGAGACAAGCGGCAGGGACCTCACAAGAGCGCTGGCGATTTCCCGTCTCTCCCGTTCCCGTTTTTACGAGATTCTCAAAAAACACCGCTTAACCCTTCCATCCTGAATGCCGCTTGCACGGGTGTCCTGTTTTCCCGGACTCTGTCCTGTTTATCCGGACAAAGTCCGGAAAAACAGGACACCGGAGAGGCGCCGGTTGAATCGTTATCATCTTCTCCTCATCCAATCTTTTTGTAAGCTTCAGTATTCAAAGCGAAAAAATCATTTATCCTCTATCTTTCCATCATCTCCATGTCGGCATGGAACTTGATATAACTCTTTACCGACGGACAGCCATCCATCAGGGACGAAACGCTGCCGCCAACCCGCGCTGAAAAAGGGGGTGTCATGCCAGTAAACGAGAGGATTAAAGTTATCTACTACTCGGGGGGTAGCGTGTTCGAGGCCGAGAGGCTGAAAAAAATCATGGAAATGGCCATTTCCCCCGTCAATATAGCCGTATGCCGGTCGCTTGAGTCTTTCGCCAGGCAGCTCCGGCATCCGGTCGAGGAATCGCCCATTGTGGTTGTTCTGACCGCCGTCCGGGACGAGTTGTCCAACATTCTGCTGCTAAAGGATCTGCTTTTGGACCGACGCCTCATTCTCGTCCTGCCGGATGACGACCCCGAAACCCTGTCGCAGGGGCATACCCTGCGGCCGCGTTTTGTCTCTACCCTGGCCGGAAATTACAACGATGTGGCGGTTGTGCTTGAAAGAATGGTCAACCATGATGTGAAACCGTGAGATGACGTGAAACGAAATCAGAAATCCGAAAAATCAAAGGAGGAGAGGTATGGCGGAAACAGGGAATGCCGACAAGGCGGCGGATGCAAGGCGCGAGGGAAAGTATCTGACCTTTACCCTTGCGGAGGAGGAGTACGGCATCGGGATACTGAAGGTGAAGGAGATTATCGGCCTCATGCCGATTACGACGATACCCCGGATGCCGGCCTATGTGAAAGGGGTGATCAACCTGCGGGGGAAGGTGATTCCGGTCATTGACCTGCGGCTGAAATTCGCGATGGAAGAGGCCGCATACACCGAGCGCACCTGCATCATCGTCGTCGATATCGCCGGCGGGGCGGGACGGCTCCTCATTGGGATCATTGTCGATTCGGTCTCGGAGGTGATCAACGTCAAGGGGGGCGACATCGAGGACACACCGAGCTTCGGGGCGAAGCTCGATACGGAATACATTCTCGGCATGGCAAAGAGCGGCGGACGGGT
>DYLD01000399.1 GCA_020722315.1 Syntrophus aciditrophicus | reverse complement strand
ATGATCGGCAATGAGACAGCCAACGCCTCCCAGACCACCAGCGGTTCCGCTTCATTCTCGTAGCGGGTTGGAAAAATAAAAACATCCAGTTCCTGCCAGAAGTTCGATTTTTCCATTCCATGTACCGCCCCCCTCCATTCAAGGATTTTTTCATCGCATGCAGCCAGCAACTGTCCCTGCAATTGGGGATCAGGACAGGGGCCCGCCAGACAGACCTCCAGCGGCAATCCCTTCTCCCTGATCGCCCTTGCGAGTCGAATGAGCGTTTCCCCTCCTTTTTCACGGGTTATGTTACCCAGAAAACCCACTTTCTGCAAGCGGGGAGCGGAACGGGGCTTTGAGTCTGCGGAAAAGAGGGCCAGGTTGGAGAGCATGCGGGTTGAATACCGCCGACCATATTGTTCCTGCAAGAGAAGTCCCATCGCCTTGCACAGGACGATATGCAACGCGTTCTCCCCGGCCAGCCAGAGGAGAAGGGTTGTCAGAAGGCTTTTCTTCTGCAAGTATGCAAAGGAATGATGATGAAGAACCAGACGCAGCCGCTTGAGCCGTCCCAGGATCACGGTAAGCAGGTCGTAAACCTGGCCCCATCCGCCCGCAAGCGCAAGGTAGAGAAGTTCGTTCCGCTTCCTTGCATGAAGCAGTCGGAGCCACGCTCTGGACATTTTTCCCCACCGTGAAAAGCGCGACAGAAGATCGCGTTTCAACGTCTGGGGAGCGGTATCCAGTTTCTCGACCGCCCATCCTTCGGATTGCAGGCGTTCAAGCAGTGCCTGGTTGACAGCCGCCATGCCGTGCACCGGTGGGGGAAAGGTGCCAACAAGCAGAATCGTTTTCATGAGGTTTTCATCAGCACGAAGCAAATTGTTCGAGGGGCCAGCTTTTGTATTAGATTTGTTCGATGGTAGTGATAATTTGAAAAAAACATCATGCTGATGAGGGCGTCCAAGCGTGTCCAAAACATGGACCTATATGGCAACGTGCCCAAGAATTTTCTCACCCCGACTTCGATTACAGGGAAATTACACGGATGAGTGTATACAATTCTCAGGCCAGTTTTAGACAAAACCTCATGAAAATATTTGAGAGGGATTCCGCGCTCTC
>DYLD01000130.1:3673-6958 GCA_020722315.1 Syntrophus aciditrophicus | reverse complement strand
CAAATTTATTGATTTTTCTTAGGTACCCCGCCGTCGCAGCAAGGCTTTTAAAGGCGTTAAGAACGCGAACTATCCCAGAGCGTTTAGCCTTTGCAGCCGCCGCGAGACACCTGCGGGGTCGAAAAATGTTTATGAGCGCGAAGGCGGCTTTTGCAAAGGTCTCGAAGTTATTTCATCATAAACCGCCTGGAGCGCCTTTCTATCCTGTCCCCATGAAGGTTTGTGGAAGAACCATGACCAGCCACGGTAAATACGTGATGATAAACAGCACAACAAGCAGTATCGCGACCATCGGTATGATCGGACGGCTTATCGCCCCCATCGGCAGCCCCGTCAGCGCGCAGGCGACGTAAATATTGATCGCGACGGGCGGCGTGGCCATGCCTATCGCAAGTCCGACCGTCAGAATGACGCCGAAATGGACCAGGCTTCCGCCGACCCCGAGGATCGCCGGGATGAAGATCGGCGTCAGGATGATAAGCGCCGACGCAGTCTCCATGAACATCCCGGCAAGCACGATGATGATATCAATCAGCAAATAAACCATGAACGGCTCGTTATGGGAAAGGCCGAGGATCGCGCCCGCTATCGCCTGCGGTATCTGGTAGAAGGCCAGATCCCAGCCGAACACCTTGGCCGTCGCGATGATAAACATGATAAGCGCCGATGTCACACCGGAGCCGACGATCAGCGCGTAGAACTTCTTGAAATCCAGCGCCCTGTAGATGAAGACCGCAACGAAAATCGTATAGACGACCGCGACACCCGCCGCCTCCGACGGCGTGAATATCCCGGAGAAGATGCCGCCTAAGATGATCACCGGCGCCATGATGCCCCACAGCGCGTCGACAAAACGCCTCCCGATCATCCGTGCCGAGACGCGGACGCCCCGGGCGTAGTTTCTTTTTCTCGCGATGTAGAGGGCCCAGAGGATCAGCCCGAGCCCCATCAGCGATCCGGGGATAAAGCCTCCCATAAAGAGCGTCGCGACCGACTCGCCGGCGATCACCGCGTAGAGCACCATCGGCACGCTGGGCGGTATGACGACCCCGATCGTGCCGGCGGATGCGATCAGCGCCGCCGAAAAATCGACGTCGTATTTCCGTTCCTTCAGATCCGGCAAAAGCGACGCGCCGACCGCGGCGGTTGTCGCGGCCCCGGAGCCGGATATCGCCGCGATAAACATCGAAGCGAGAACCGAGACAATCGAAAGCCCTCCGCGCAGCGTCCCGAGCAGCGCCTCGGCGAACGCGACGATCCGCTCCGAGATGCCGCCTCTGGCCAAAAGGTCGCCGGCAAGAATGAAGAATGGAACCGCGACCAGCGCAAACGAATTATTGCCCTCTAGAAGCGTCTGCGGCACCATTTCGAGCGGGATGTTGCTTACGATCAAAACGACGAGGGCCGAAACGCCGATCGAAAGCCCTATCGGCACGCCGATCAGCATCAACGCGAAGAAGGAACCGAACAGAATCCAGCCCATCATCCGGCCTCCCTTTCCCAGATGTGTATCAGCGCGTCAACCATATGCAGCATGATCACGACGCCGATTATGGGATACATCAGATACACCCATTTCATCGATATCTGCATCGCCGGCGTAAGCTGCGTCGCCTCGGCCCGCATCAGGCCGGCGCCGTAAAAGGAAACGACCCCGAAAAAAAACAGTCCCAGAATCTGGATGAAGGTCAGCATGATCCTGCGCGCGACGGGCGGAACCTTGTCGATCAAAAATGTGATCGCGATGTGGCTTCCCCTCTTGAACGCCACGGCCGTTCCGAGAAGGCTCACAAATACTAGAAGAAAGCACGACATCTCCTCCGACCAGCTAAGCGCGGTGAAAAAGAAGCGGAAGATGACCTGCAGCGTCGTCACGGCGAGCATCACGAGCATGAAAACGAAGAGGGCCGCCTCGGAAATCCTGTTCGCCCAGTCGCTTACATGATGGATTAACGGGGCCACGGCTCCCTTCGGTTTTTCCGGCGGCAACATGCGTTCTCCTTTTTCGAACGTTTCTTTCTAACGAGAGCTTGGTTAAATCCCGAAAGATGGCTTCCTTCAAGCGCGATTTGAAGGTTTTGCGGGGCACCCTGTCGTCGCAGCAAACTCGCGAAGGCGTAAAAAAACAGACGGGATAGCGGATGTTTAGCCTTCGCGAGTTTGAGCGAGACGTACAGGGTCGCAAAACCTTCCTGAGCGCGAAGGAGGCCGTCTTGGGAGGTTATGGAAAGCTCTTACTTCGTGTTTAAAATCGAATCGATGAAGCCCTTACCGTACTTCGGCACATACTTGTCATAAACCGGCTTAACGGCCTTCAGGAACGGCTTCAGATCGGGTGTCGTGATCGCCATGCCCTTTTGGGCGAGCTCTTTCATCCACTTCGCCTCGTTGGCGTTGTCGAAATCCCGTTCGTACTGGGCCGCTTCGCGGGCCGCCCTTTTGAGGGCCTTCTGCTGATCGGGCGTGAGCCTCTTCCACATCTTCGTGCTCATCACGATAGGCGCGGACGCATAGGCGTGCCTGGTGATCGCCATATACTTCTGGCTCTCGTAGAGCTTGAACGCGACGATGACGTTGAGCGGGTTCTCCTGGCCGTCGATCGTATGCTGCTGCAACGCGGTAAGACACTCGGTCCATGCCATCGGGACGGCGTTTGCACCCAGCGCCAGAAACGAATCCACATAGATCGGATTCTGCATCAGCCTGATCTTGAGCCCCTTGATATCATCGGGGGAGTTGACCGGCCGCTTGGAGTTCGTAAGGTTCCTGAATCCCCTTTCCGCCCAGGCAAGCCCTATGATGCCCTGCTTCTGTAGTTCGGCAAACATCTGATCGCCGATCGGGCCGTCGAGGACCTTATACGCGTGCGCAGGGTCTCTAAACAGAAACGGAAGGTCCATCGCACCGAAGCGGGGGACAAAGTTGATGAAAGGGCCGCTGGTAATAACGCCCGCGTGGACGATCCCCATCTTCATCCTTTCCAAGAGCGTCCGCTCGTCGCCGAGAACGGCATTCGGGAAAATCGTCATCGTGACCTGTCCGTTTGTGTATTTCTCGGAGAGTTCCTTGAATTTTACGGCCGCCAGGTGAAACGAATCCTTCTCATTGACGACATGGGCCAGCTTGATATCAAGCGCAAAAACCGTTGACACGTAAATCATCGAAAACGCCGCAATAATCATCCCGATAAACATTCTTTTCCTGCTTCTCATCTTTCCCTCCTTGATCTGGTAAAATTTCCTGCCTCAAGCAAAAAAACGATAACCCCCGAGCGACGATAATCAT
>DYLD01000130.1:0-3573 GCA_020722315.1 Syntrophus aciditrophicus | reverse complement strand
TCATGATCGGCGCGTTAAAAACCCCCGAAGGGTTTGGACAATTCTTTATAGATGACCCGGCGGAGCGGTTTTGCCCTTATAACGAAGCATTTCGTGCCCGTCAAGCGTTTTTTTATTTTTCCCTCTTACCGCTCGGTTGACTTTTATGGTATAGGGAAAACCGGGGGAGGATATATGTTTGAAGTAACGATAAGAAAAACTTTCGCGGCCGCGCATCAACTCAGGGACGTCGGCGGGAAATGCGAAGGGCTGCACGGCCACAATTTTACCGTCGAGGTTTCGTGCGCCGCGAAAAATCTCAATAAAGAGGGGCTGCTTCTCGATTTTCGCGATCTGAAGCGCTGGACGGAGGAGGTTCTTGACGAACTGGATCACAAATATTTGAACGAGCTGCCGTTCTTCAAAGACCTGAATCCGTCTTCCGAAAATATCGCCCGCTTTGTTTACGAAAGGCTGGCCGAGAAGACAAAATCGGCAAACGCCCCGATTTCCAGCGTAACCGTCTGGGAGTCGGAGGATGCCAAGGTTTCGTATAGTTTATGATCGACGTCCAGAATCTCAAAGACGAGCGGAATGTCAACATCAAAAAGGTAGGCGTAAAAGGCCTGAAATACCCGATAACGGTCCTCGACAAGGCACACAAAACCCAGCAGGTACAGGCGGAAATCAACATGTACGTCAGCCTGCTCCACCGCTTCAAGGGAACGCATATGAGCCGCTTTGTCGAGGTTCTCAACGAAATCCGAAAGCAGGTCAATATCCGGACGTT
This sequence comes from Syntrophus aciditrophicus, assembly GCA_020722315.1. Classification (GTDB taxonomy): domain Bacteria; phylum Desulfobacterota; class Syntrophia; order Syntrophales; family UBA5619; genus DYLD01. The sequence goes on along the minus strand of DYLD01000130.1, from coordinate 2,804 downwards.
TCATCATATCCTCGCGAAGATCAAGGAGAAACTGCACGCGGAATCCGCCCATATTGAAATCGAATTCCCGTACTTCATAGAAAAGACCGCGCCCCGCTCCGGCGCGAAGAGCATGATGGATTACCGGTGCCGCTTCATTGGAAACTGCGACAAGAGCGGCATGGATTTCATGGTCGGCGTCACTGTCCCGGTGACAACGGTCTGCCCCTGTTCCCGCGCGATCAGCCTGGTAGGGGCGCATAACCAGAGAAGCATCGTCAGCGTGCTGGTCCGCTTCGACAAATTTTTCTGGATAGAGGATCTCATCCGGGTGATCGAATCGTCGGCAAGCAGCGAGGTTTACACGCTTCTCAAAAGAACCGATGAAAAATACGTCACCGAAACCGCTTACAATAATCCGATGTTCGTCGAGGATGTTGTCCGCAACGTCGCGGTCAAACTGAACAAGGATAAGAACTTCACCTGGTACAAGGTCGAGGCGGAAAACTTTGAAAGCATTCACAACCACAGCGCCTACGCGTGCGTGGAAAAGGAATAGTCATGGAAAAGGGTACCGGTTTTTTTAATCTCTACAACCACGGCTTTGTCAGGCTCGCCGTTTGCCTTCCCGAAGTCCGCATCGCCGACGTAACTTTCAACGTGAACGAAACGATCCGTCTGGCCCGTGAGGCGGCAAAGCGCCGCGCCGTCTTCGCCCTCTTCCCGGAGCTCGGGGTCTCGGCCTATTCCAACGAGGATCTGTTCCATCAGGAAGCCCTCCTTGCCGGCGTGCTTACGGGACTGCAAAAGATCGCCGACGAAACGAAAGACCTCAACCTGATCGTCGTTGCAGGCGCGCCGCTTCGCGTCGATTTCAGACTCTTCAACTGCGGGATCGTGTTTTATAAGGGCAGGATAATCGGCGTCGCTGTCAAGTCCTACCTGCCGAACTACCGCGAGTTTTACGAAGCCCGGCAGTTCAGCCCGGCCGCAGAGGCAATCTCGGAGGAGATATCGCTCTGCGGCCAGCATAACATCCCGTTCGGGGCCGATCTGATTTTTGAGGTCGCAAACATACCGGCTTTGAGTTTCTATATCGAGATGTGCGAGGACCTGTGGGTGCCGATCCCGCCTTCGTCGTTCGCGTCGCTTGCCGGCGCGACCGTTATCGCAAACCTGTCCGCGTCGAATGCGATAATCGGCAAGGCCGAATACCGCCGGAGCCTCGCCGCGAACCAGTCCGCGCGCTGTATAGCCGCGTACCTCTACGCGGCGGCCGGTCCGGGCGAATCGACAACGGATTTGGCGTGGGACGGACATGCGATGATTTATGAAAACGGCAGCCTGCTTGCACAATCCCAGCGCTTCGCCATTCATTCCCAAATCATCACGGCCGATATCGACCTCGACCGGCTCGCCCAGGATCGGATGAGGCAGAACAGCTTCGGCAGAAACGCATTCGCGCACCGCGAAAGGATCTTGAAATTCCGCAGGATCAAAATCGAAACAGCCCGGATAGAAGAACGTCTTCTCTTGGAGCGCTCTTACGACCGCTTCCCGTATATCCCCTCCGACCCCGCGAAGCGGGACGAGCGCTGTTACGAGGCGTACAGCATCCAGGTCCACGGCCTCTACCAGAGAATCAAGTCCTCCGGGAAAGACAAACTCGTCGTCGGCGTCTCCGGCGGACTCGATTCGACCCATGCACTGATCGTTGCCGCGCGGACAATGGATCTGCTGAAACTGCCGCGCCATCATGTACTCGCCTACACGATGCCGGGTTTCGCGACCTCGGATAAAACCCACAAAAACGCGCTTAGGCTGATGAAGGCGCTCGGCGTCGAGGCGAACGAAATAGACATCCGCCCGAGCTGCATGCAGATGCTAAAAGACATAGGCCACCCGTTCGCCGAAGGGAAGGACGTCTATGACATCACGTTTGAAAACGTCCAGGCCGGGGAACGGACGTCGCACCTTTTCAGAATCGCAAACCAGAGAGACGCACTTGTCATCGGCACCGGGGATTTGAGCGAGCTGGCCCTCGGCTGGAGCACATACGGCGTCGGCGACCATATGTCCCACTACAACGTCAACGCGAGCGTTCCGAAGACGCTGATCCAATATCTGATCCGCTGGGTCGCGAAATCGCCGGACTGCTCGGCCGAGACATCGTCGATCCTACTTGAAATCCTCGAGACCGAAATCAGTCCGGAGCTGATACCCGGTAAGAAGAACGCGCGTCCGTTTCAGAAAACGGAAGATATCGTCGGCCCTTACGAGCTCCAGGACTTCAACAATTTCTATATCACCAGGTTCGGCTACAGGCCGACAAAGATCGCGTTTATCGAATACTGCGCCTGGCGAGACAAAACCCTGGGGGACTGGCCCGATATTCCCGAGGATAAACGAAGGCAGTACACGATCGGCGAGATCCGCCGCTGGCTGAACGTGTATCTGTACCGCTTTTTCCAGATCAGCCAGTTCAAGCGCTCGTGCATCCCCAACGGGCCGAAGGTAGGCTCCGGGGGCTCGCTGTCCCCCCGCGGCGACTACCGGGCGCCGAGCGACGGCAACGCCGACACCTGGCTCGAAAACGCAAAGGATATTCCGGAGAGTGACGAATGAGACGGAGCAAACAATACGACGATTTCGATGCAACCGAGCTATACTGCCCGAAATGCAAACGGGCCGTCCCGGTGCGCAAGCGGCTTTTGCTGATACTCCCCGAGGGGGATAAATACGATTACTACTGCCCCTATTGCGGGACATCAGTCGGGGAAAAGCTCGTAACGCAGCGAGACAAATCCTTCTCCGTTCTTGTCTAA
>DYLD01000010.1:32952-36903 GCA_020722315.1 Syntrophus aciditrophicus | reverse complement strand
GCGCTTCAGGCACCGTTTTTCAAAGGTCTCGATATCCCATTGCGACATCGGGGAAGAATATGGTAGTCAGAATCCCGCGATAGGCAAGAGGAGGACATTATGTTGGACGAAGTACTGATAAACAAACAAAGGCTTTCTTACTGGAAAAACGATCGCGGTTTCTCAGACGATGTTAAAACGATCGTTTTCATTCACGGCTCGGGCGGCAGCCACGATGATTGGATGAATCAAATCAACTCGCTTAAAGACAATTTCAATATCGCGGCGCCGGACTTGCCGGGACACGGCCGATCCGAGGGTAACGGCGAGAGTGAAGTTTCTGCCTATGTCGAAGTCATCGAAAAGTTCATCCAGTCAGCCGGGATAACCAGGCCTGTCCTGGTCGGTCATTCGCTCGGCGCGGCGATCTGCCTGGAATTCGCGATACGATACAAAGACTCTTGCGCCGCAATCGTACCGGTGGGCGGCGGCGTAAGAATGCCGGTCAATCCGATGATTCTCGATGGATTGAAGAATGATCCCGCCGCAACGATTTCAATGATAGCGAAGTTTTCGATTACCAAAGCAAACAGGGAAAAATACCACGCCTTTATTGCAGAGGCGATCTCCCGGGTAAATCCCGAAATAACCTATGGAGATTTCACCGCCTGTAACAGATTGGACGTAACCGAAAGAATCTCGGGGATAACCGTCCCAACGCTGGTCATATGCGGTAAGGAAGACAAAATGACGCCTCCCTCTTTCTCGGAATATATCAGAGATAATATTCCCGGCGCCAAGCTGGTACTGATTCCCGACGCAGGTCATTTTGCAATGCTCGAAAATCCAATTGCATTCAACAAGACAATTGCCGATTTCGTCAGTTCCTTGCCGGCGTGAAAAACAAAAAACCAGCAATACGCCCGGACGTTTTTTTAATGTCCCGGTTAAAGAACAACGAAAGGAACAACCATGTTCATCGTGGGGAATTTTATAGCGGCCGTTGCACATCTGATCGACATACTTCTGAGCATCTATTTATGGATCATCATCATCCGGGCCGCCCTCTCGTGGGTGAATCCGGATCCTTACAACCCGATTGTTCGCCTCCTCTATCAAATCACGGAACCGGTGCTCAGGCCCGTTAGGCGATGGATCCCGATAAGGGGCATCGGGTTGGATCTCTCTCCGATTATCATCCTGCTCGTGATTGTCTTCTTGCAGAGTTTTTTGGTAACAAGCTTGATACAACTATCGAATCAGCTCCGATAGTGGCGTAAAAACATGGCACAGACAAAAGAAAGGGCCGTTTTCTTGAACCTCCGTGTCACCCCGAGGGCTTCACGAGCGGAACTGACAGGCTTTCAGGACGGCACCCTCAGACTCAGGACAACCGCATCCCCCGTTCACGGAAAAGCAAACGAAGAATGCATAAGAATCATCGCGGATTTTTTCGGTATTAGAAAAAGTCAGGTCAGGATTGTCAGCGGACACGCATCAAGAACAAAAACCATCGCGGTGGACGGCGCCGATGCCGGTGAAATCACGGCACGCCTGGCCCGGCTGACCCCTGCAAAGGGAATCAGGAATTCATAGGATGTCCGATACACTCGTCTCTGAAAATTCGCGCGTCGTGAAGGCGGCCGGCGTTGTTGGGATCGCAACCTCGCTGTCGCGTGTCTTCGGGTTTCTTCGGGACATGATTGTCGCCGGAATATTCGGCGCGGGCATGGCGACCGACGCCTTTTTTGTCGCATTCAGGATTCCAAACTTGCTGCGCAGGCTTCTCGCCGAAGGTTCCCTGACCGTTTCGTTTGTCCCGGTCTTCACCGACTACCTGAAAAACAAAAACCGCAACGAAGCGCTGAAGCTCGTTAACGTCACCTTCAGCGCCGCATCGGTGTTGCTTCTTTTGGTTTCACTGGTGGGAATCATTTTTGCGCCTCTGATCGTTATGATCATCGCGCCGGGCTTTACCAAATCTTCTTCGGGCTACGGTCTGACGGTTTATCTCACCCGGCTGATGTTCCCGTATATCTTCTTCATCTCTCTTGTCGCCCTCTGTATGGGTATCCTCAATACACTGCGGCACTTTGCCGCTCCGGCCCTTGCCCCGGTTGTCCTGAATTTATCGATTATTTTCGCCGCGCTGTTTCTAAGAAACCTTTTCAACCCTTCTATTATCGCACTGGGCGTCGGCGTCGTGATAGGCGGAATCCTGCAACTGGCAATGCAGTTCCCGTTTCTATTAGAGAAGGATGTCAAAATCCGGCCTGATTTTCATTTCAACCACCCCGGTCTCAAACAGATCGGTGCCCTCATGATCCCCGCATCGTTCGGAGCGGCCATCTATCAGATCAACATCTTCATCGGAACGATTCTCGCATCGCTTCTGCCGACCGGAAGCGTTTCCTTTCTTTACTATGCCGACAGGATTGTCGAGCTGCCGCTCGGCGTCTTCGCGATTGCCGTCGGAACGGCAGCGCTGCCGAGCTTCTCGGAACAGGTCTCCCGCGGAGATTTCGAAGATTTGAAAAAGACAATTTCGTTCTCGCTCCGGCTTCTCCTTTTTGTAACGATCCCGGCAACGGTCGCGCTGATTGCATTGAGGATCCCGATTATCTCGGTGCTGTTCGAAAGGGGCGAGTTCACGGCATACGCAACGATAGAAACGGCACGGGCATTATTGTGCTACAGTTTGGGACTCTGGGCGTTTTCGCTTATTCGGATTGTTGTCTCTACGTTCTACTCGCTCAAGGACACAAAATCGCCGATGAAGGCCGCAATCGTCGCGCTAATCGTCAATGCCCTTTTGAGCGCTGCCCTGATGTTTCCATTGAAACACGCGGGAATCGCGCTTGCCACATCGATAGCCTCCAGCGTGAACGTCATAATGCTGTGGGTTGTTCTGAAAAGAAGGATAGGCAGGTTTCTTGATTCTGCCTTCTATTATTCCGTCCTCAGGACATCGCTCGCATCACTCATCATGCTGGTGGTGATAATTTCCGCCAATCTTTTCTACCCCTGGAATGCCGCAGGACCGTTCAATGCGAGACTCGCTTATCTGACCATCAGCATCACACTGGGTCTGGTCTCCTTTTTCGCCGCCGCCTATTTCGTCCGCAGCCCCGAGATCGAGCTTGTAATCAAAAAAATACAGAAGGATTGAGTAGAAGGTTTTCTTCCGAATAGTCCTTGACAAATTGATAAAATTGAGTATTAGAAACACCGACAGTCGGGCAAGGAATTATTTCGTAACATAAAAAAAGGGGAGGAAGGTATGAAAGATTTAAGAAAAACCGCATTATTATCTTTTGTTGTCTTACTGTTCTTCATCGGTTGCGCGAAGCCGCCGGAAGCGGAACAAAAAGCGGCTCAGGCCGCAATGGAAGCGGCCGTCGCCGCCGGGGCGGATAAATACGCCGCGGCTGAGCTCGACGCGGCTAAAAAGGTCAAAGAAGGAGCCGATGCCCAGGTAACCCAAAAGAACTACAAGGAGGCCAAACAGGCTTACATCGACGCGAAAGCAGCCTTTGAAAAGGCGGCCGCTGCCGTAGAGCAGGGCAAAAAGAAGGCGGCCGATGACGCAAACGCCGCAATAACGGCGGTAGAAGAATCCTGGAAACCCGTCGAAGCATTTGCCGCCAAACTGGAGAAGAAATTTAAGGCCAAAAAGGAAGCCTGGCAGGCCGACGCCACTGCATTCGGCGAGAACCTCAAGGCGGCAAAGGATATGGTCGCAACGGATGCGCTGGCCGCAAAAGCCAAAGCGGAGGAGCTGAAGGCGGTTGTGGAAAAATGGGTGGCCGAATTCAAGCTGGCTCCGCCGCAGGCCCCGGCCCCCGCGGAAAAGACATCATAAACATCCGCACAGAGCTTTTCAAAAAAGGGCTCTTTCCTAAAGATTTCCGCCGACAGATGGGCAATATAAAAAGGCGTTCCCCTAAAAAAAACGGGGAACGCCTTTTTTGC
>DYLD01000010.1:0-32852 GCA_020722315.1 Syntrophus aciditrophicus | reverse complement strand
CCTCTGTACGAATTACGGCGTCGGCCTGGGTAGCAGTCCCGCCTGCTCCACAATCTCAGGCACCCTGTGTTCCCATTCGATCGCCATCAAATGGATGCCTGCGATGCCCTTTATTTCCCGTAATTCCTGAATCTGCTCGCAGAGGATCTTGATCCCTTCGGCGGCGACCTTGCCTTTTTCCGCCCCGTGCAGGCGCTTGATCAGCTCCTCAGGAATAATAATCCCGCTTACGCTGCTGGCCATGTACCGCGCCATACCTACCGATTTAAGGGGTGTGACGCCCGCCAGTATCTTGCATTTTTCATGCAGGCCCATATCGACAACCTGCTTCATGAAATCCTTAAAACGTTTCATGTCGTAGATGCACTGGGTCTGGATGAAGTCCACTCCCGCCTCAACTTTCTTCGCAAGCCTGAGCGGCCGGTACCAGAACGGATCGGCAAACGGATTGCATGCCGCTCCGATAAGCATCTTGAATTCCCCCTCGATTTCTTCCCCGCATATCATCTTGTGCTCATCCCGCATGTTCTTGACCATCTTGATCATCTGGATGGAATCGATGTCAAAAACATTCTTCGCCTCGGGATGATTACCGAACGACTGATGGTCTCCGGAAAGGCAGAGCATGTTTCTTATCCCCAGCACATTGGCGCCGAAGAGATCCGACATCATCGCGATTCGGTTTCGGTCCCTGGCCACCATCTGCATGTTCGGTTCAAGGCCCATATCTATGAGTATCTTAGCTGCGGCAATCGAGGACATTCTGACAATCGCGGTCTGGTTGTCGGTAATATTGACCGCATCCACATAGCCTTTGAGCATCGCCGCCTTCTTTTTCACAACCTCGGCATCGGGACCCTTCGGAGGACCTAACTCACCGGTAACAACAAATTCGCCCCTTTCCAAGAGCTTCTCAAGATTGCTTCCAGATTTCATATTCTCATATCCTCCCTTACCCTCTTACGCATTCCGCCGCTGTGGCTCGGACGCCAATCCTTGTACGGTTCCACCTGTTTGATCCGATCCAGTTCACCCAGGACGTTGAGCCTCTCGACAATCAGATGCCATGCACACTCGGTATTCTTGCTGACCTCGCATATTCCATTGGAGGAACCGCCGCAGGGTCCGTTGAGCAAGCTTTTGGCGCATCTGGTGATGGGGCAGATGCCCCCTGTTTTCTCGAGGACGCAGTCGCCGCACCCGAGGCAGCGCTCTTCCCACTCACCTGCACCCAGATTCGCACCCATGAAAGTTGTGTTGAGTGCCGGCACAACCCGGGTGGGTCTTTCTTCGATAATCCGGTTGAAAAAAGTGGTGGCATGCTGAACACCGACGCCGCAGGCCATCGAAATGACAACATCCGCCCATCTGACCTTTTCAATCAGTACCGGATCATCCATATATTCATCGTCGCACTGGCGCAGGGCCATAGCCTCTTGAACCTCAATGTTCTTCCCCTGTTTCCGGAAAGCAATCCTCAGTTGAGAGGCAAGGATTTTCACCTCCTCTTCACCGCCGGCCATGCATATCGTGACACATGAGCCACAGCCCACGACGAGAATTTTGGAATATTTCTCGACCATGGACATAATTTCCGCAAACGGTTTTCTATCAGCTACTATCATGATCTTTCTCCCTACCTTAAGAGTTTAAAGCCAACCCGCTGCTTAAATGCCTACTGCTTTTGCTTCAAAGGGTTTGGACCGAGCGCCCTGACCTGTTGTGTCATGGTATTCATGATCTCGGCAAATTTTTTGCCTCCCGGGCCGGGAACAAAATCAAATCTGAGCCTTCCCTTCTCCAGACCGGCCTCCTCGATCAGAGACTGGGCCCGTTGCACCCTCTTCTGTGCCCTGTAATTGCCGTCTTTGAAATAGCACTCCCCGAACTTGCACCCAACGACGACAACACCGTCCGCACCGGCCTCAAGAGCCTTCATAAGATGGAGAATCTCCACCTTTCCCGTGCACAAAACCCTGATTACCCTGACATTGGGTGCAAACTGGATCCCCATTTTTCCGGCCGTGTCCGCGGCGGCAAGGGCGCAGTAGTGACAACAAAAGGCAACAATTTCCGGTTCAAATTGGTTCATTTCTATCTCCTTTACACAAACATCGCCTCTATTTGAGGAACGACGTCATCATCGGTGAAGCTCTTGAGTTCTATCGCGTCATTGGGGCACCCGCTCACGCATATCCCGCATCCCCGACACTCAAAGGGAAGAATCTGGGCGACCCTGTCTTCATTGATGAACGGAACGCCATAGGGACATAATCTGACGCATGTGAGACACGCTATACATTTGCCGGGGTTAACCTCGGCGTGTACGGCCTGACGGGTGAGTTTCTCTTTGGAAAGCACACTGAGCGCCTCCGCCGCGGCAGCCCTTGCCTGCGAAACACTTTCATCCATTGTCTTCGGCCCATGCGCAAGGCCGCAGATCGATATCCCCTTTTTACTCATGACAACCGGGGAAAAGGTCATGTAACTCTCTTCCTGGAAGAATCCCCACTTGTCCAGCGGGATTCCCAGCAAACGCGACAGGGTCTTGTTATCCTCGCCCGGCAACACGGCGGCGTTTAGGATCAGCAGATCCGCTTTGAGCTCAACTTCTTTCTGGGTCTGGCTGTCGTTTAATCGGATCGTCAATCCTCCCTTTTGCGAGACATCCAAACCTCTGTTCTCATCGTATCTGATGAAAGAAACGCCTTCTTTCTGCGCGTTCTGATAGAGGATGTCATTGAGGAAGTATGTCCTGATGTCTCTGTGCAGATGGTAAATCTGAACCTTTGGGTTGATCTCCTTGAGTTTGAGACTGTTCCGGACGGCCTGCGTACAACACAGGCGGGAGCAGTAAGGCCGCTCGTTGTTCCTCGAACCGACGCAGTGGATGACAGCGGCGGAATTTATCCGCTTCAACTCCGGCCCGCCCTTTTTAATCAGCTCTTCGAGTTCCAGCTGGGTTATGACATTTTTATCGCTGCCGTAGAGATATTCGTTGGGTCTATACTCTTTTCCTCCGGCGGCGACGACGATCGCACCATATTCTCCGGTAGAACCGCCCTCGGGTGTCTGTACGCGGGCTGTAAACCGGCCCACTCTACCCCGTAGTTCCTTCAGCTCGGCGTTGTAAAGGACGTTTATCCGGGGGTTTTCTTTAATCATTTTCTTCAGGCTGTCAGGATAAGACAAAGAAAGTCTGTTTGCATTCCCGCCGAGCTTATCGGTCTTTTCGATAATATCAACAGGTATTCCCTGCGACGCAATGCTCAACGCGGCCACCATGCCCGCGACGCCTCCACCGACAACCAGGCCCTTTTGCGTGACATCCCGTATGGAAACAGGAAGCGGTTTCAGGCCCTTTGCCTTCGCGACAACGCCCTTCAATTCAGCCCGGACTCTCTCGTTGGCCTGTTCCTTTTCGTTGATATGCACCCATGCCCCGAGCTCGCGCGCATTAACCATTTCAACGAGAAATTTGTTGAGGCCGGCCTCCCTGATAAGGTTCTGAAGCTTCGGCAGGAAGCTTCGATAGCTGCAGCCCACGAAGACAACCCTGTTGACGTCGTGACTCTGTATGCTGCTCTTCATCTGCTGCATTCCATCGGCCTGGCATGCGTAGGCAAGCTTCAGCGTATCGACAACACCTTCCAGTCGGCCGGAGAATTTCAGAAGCGCATCCGTATCGATAACCTTGGGGATAATGCCTCCGCAGTCGCAAATATAGACGCCGACTCTGGGCTCTCCTCCGGCGACATCCGTCTCCGGCGGAAGGGACGTCGACGGAAGAACATCGGGCACACTCGCAAGCAGTTCGACAACCTCCATCACCGCGGCCTGCGCATCGGCCACCGCCTCGGGCGAGTCAGCAAGCGCCCTGAAACTCCCTGCAATTGCGACTCCCGGCAACGCCATGCGCGAGTATTCAGGAAGCTCGGGAAACTGCTCGGCGTTCAGCTTAATCCCCAGCGTCTTCATCAGACGGATACCCTCTTTGGAGGGAACTAAGCCCAGAGACAAAACGACAAGGTCAAACGTCTCGTCAGCCTCTTTGCCGTCTTCGGACAGGTAGTGGATCAAAACATCTTTGGTATCAGGCACTTCGGAAACAGATGTAACCTGGGAACGGATAAATTGGACGGCTTTCTGTCTCGCCTCGCTGTAAATATCTTCGTTGGTTTTAGCTATCGCCATGATATCGTTATGAAAGATAGAAATGTCGTTCGATTCGTCCCTTCCTTTTATTGTCAAAGACGAACGGATTGCGTGCATGCAGCAGATCGATGAACAGTATTTCAGGTTCTGGGCGCCCGACTTTTTCTCTTCAGGCTTTCTTGAACCCACACACTGGATGAACGCTATTTTCTTGGCTATCTTGCCGTCCGAGGGTCGCTTCAGCTCTCCTGCCGTGGGTCCGTAGATACTGACCAGCCTGTCCATCTGGAAATTGTCAAGGACATTGGCCATTTTCCCATAGCCGAACGCCTTCACCTCCGGGGCGTCCTTAAACGGTTCTATCCCCGGGGTCAGGATGAGTGCGCCGACCTTGAGTTCCAGCATCGTTTCTTTGTCGTTGAAGTTGATCGCGTTGCTGGGGCAGACATCCGCACACTTTGTGCATTTCTCTTTTCCGTTCAGGTTCAAACAGGTTTCGGGATCTATCGACGGCTTGTTCGGAGCTGCCCCACCGTAAGGCATATAGATTGCGTTCCTTGTGCCCAATCCGTAATTAAATTCACTCGGCACCTTTACCGGACATGCACGCCAGCACAGAGAGCATGTCACGCATTTTACGATATCAACATAGCGGGGGGCTTTCTTCAGCGATACGGTGAATGCCCCCGGTTCCCCGTTGACAGCCTCAATTTGCGTCAACGGCATGATCTGAATATTGGGGTTGTTAGAGGCTTCCAAAATGATAGGGGTTATCGCGCCAAGGGCAAAATTGTCCTCCGCTGTTCTGTAGAGCTGCGACATCTTGCCCCCGATTGCAGCTTCCTTGTCGAGCAAATAAACCTTAAAGCCGAGATTGGCCAGATTCAGCGCCGCATGAATACCTGCAACACCGGCGCCTGCCACCAACACTGACCTTACTTTTTCCTCCATTGTACCGTTTCTCCTTTCTTAGCGCCCTCCGGCAGGAACCTCGTTTGAGTATCTCCCCATTGCCGGACAGAAAGCGACCTATCCGTCCGGCCGATTGAATGAACAAGGGAGATAAAGGCAATCCCGGATAAATTCCAGGAAGTTTATAGCTCCAGCCAGTGATCGGAGTATAGCCTGTATCCCATCAGAACCTCCGCGGTCTTTACGTAATCCAGCTGTTCTTTGGTGAGAGAGGCCCTGTCTATAGGCTCTTTATCCATCGCCTTGTAGATGACCTCCTCGAGATCGGGACGGCCGCCCGCGGCGAACAGTTTCATTCCGTCATCAAAGGGGTCGACAATAGCGCTTGTCATCCCGTAGCGTTTCAGCATGACAAGGTAGGTCTGATTGATGATCGGACGCAGGTCGTTCGGCGCACCGTTCGAAACATTGGAAAGGCCGCATGTCGACTTCAAACCGGGCGCTGTTTCCTGAAGGTCCCGAAACATCTTCATGAACTCCACAACGGCGGGAACCTGCACGTTGCTTAAGGGGGTATTGCATGGCGTAACGATAGGATCGATCCAGATATCTTCAGGGGCGATCCCGTACTCTTCAGCTTTCTGCATCAGTTCGGCGGCGAGGGCGCCGCGTTCATCCGCATCCCTCGGCAGTCCAGTCGGCCCCCAGAGAAGGGCCACCATGCCGGCGTCATATTTTTTGCAGAGGGGCATCTTCGCCTCGATACTTTCGGGACGGGCCATGATCGAATTGATAACGGCCTTTCCTTTCCTGTTTTGATAAACCCTGAGAGCGCCTTCTACCGCTTCCGGGCTGACTGTATCAATATATAAAGGCAGATCTGTCACCTCCTGAACCGTCTTTACAAGCCATTCACCGAGAATCACGGGGTCTTTTCTTGCCGGACCCATGTTGATGTCTATATAATCAACGCCGGCCTTTTCCTCATCTATCGCCATCTGGCGGATCGGCCCGGGATCCCTCTGTTTCATTGCCGCGCCTATTACCTTCCCCATAACATTGAGGCTTTCACCAATGCGAATCATAAACGACTCCTCCTTATGTTTTTAACACCACAGATCGTGCTTTTTTGCTTCGTTGGATTAACCGGCGGTTTCCATTTTAAGAAACGCGGCAAGGTGCGCGGCTTCGCGAGGACCAATCTTGACCTCCCAATCCGGGCCGAGTTCCTCTTCCAGATCGCCGCTTACCGAGGCTACGTAGCCGGGGATAATGATCTTGCGATGTTTGATCTTGTCAGTTATCCCGGACTTCTTGATAAATATCCCCATCGCGTCGCCGACGAACTTTCCGGCGGCCCAGGCGGTAAGAACGGAAAGACCTTCAGTCTCCATAACCAAAAGCCACGTCGGCACACGACTGGCCTCAATTTCGCCGGATACGATAAAGTAGGTCAGCGCAAAGTTGGTTGTGATTGCGACTGGGGAATCCTCGGTCGGGTTGCCAATCGGATAAATCCCTTCCTTCATCATCATCGGCCGCTGCGGGTCGGTGTAGATGTTGAGCCTTTCGACAAGAAGCGGGAAAAGGCTTTCTCCCTGGAAGTCGGAAAGGACAACGATGCCGGCATACTTCGCGATAAACATCGAGGCAATAAGCGTTTCCTTCAGAGGATTGTCCGTCATCTCGCAGGGAAACGTAATCGGCGAAAAACCGAGGGAGCGGTTCTTCTGAATCAACGCGGCCCTTCTTAAGAACGTCATATCTTCAAAAGCCCTCCTGACTCCTCTGGCGCCGCTGTCCGCAATAATATCCTTCACATCCAGCGCAACAATCTTATCCGTCAATTCCGACAGCTTGGCGAGACCGTCCGCTTTCGCGGTCAGAGGACACTTGAACTCCTTGGCCAAACCAGCCATTGCCTCGTAATTCTTCTCGGTGGCCGCGTAGATCAACGGCACGCGCTCGGCCGAGACAACCAGAGCCGCCTTCAGAGCATCGATGTTCTCGCTGATAAGGATCGGAATCGCATCGGTCTCGCCCATAACCCTTTTGACAAGAGCTTCAAACTTGGCTGCATCATTGGACTCATTCTTGATTGCGATCATTTCAGCCCTTAGAAGCAGGCCGATCCACTCATATCTTAATGAATTATAGCGCTTGATCCTCCCGGACACGTCGTCTTCGGCCATCGTGTCGCTGATCAGCACGGCCACTGCCGGCTTATTGACGAAGGTTTTCTCGTGACGGAACATGACGGTCTCGCCGCCTACGGTAACCTTGTTGTCGCCCGTTCCCATCGTAACGGGCCGTATCGGCGGTGCGGACGCCTCTGAAAGCAAGGCCCTTGCCTCATCCGAAACATACGGGCACCGGCTCAGCTCGGCCTTGCCGGCTGCCAGGTTCATCGCAAAGGCAAGGCAGGTCGGCTGTCCGCACTCCTTGCAATTCGTTTTCGGCAGCAGCTTGAAAATCTGAATTCCTGTAAGAGCCATAATCTCTACTCCTCTCTATTTCCTCATAGTTTTAAGTGGAAAAACAGTTTTCTATGTATAAATGTAAACGGAACGGGAAACGATTTTTCGTTTCCTGTTCCGTTTTTTGGCCGTTCATTATTACAGCTCCAAAACCGACGACATTTCCAGCGCGGGATGTTTCTTTTCCTGCAGGAACGGAAGGATTTCCTCTTCCGTCGTGCCTATGGTTTCATCGGCAATCCGGTCGACAAAATCAGGCATCCCCATCTCTTCGCCGCGGATCTTCAGACGATCGTAGTACTCGTCCTTGAGCATCTTCGGCATCCAGACCATACGCATCAGACCACCATCCGCCTTCAAAAACTTCCTCTGGATCAGGTTGTATTTGCTGTGGCCCAAAAATCCGGGCGTCTGCACACCGCCGCCGACCGCTCCGGCCAGCGTCGAAAACTTCATGCCGCAGGGGGTCATCCCCATATAGTCGCGGTTGACGGTCATGAAGCCGTTGCAGGACGGAAGCACCGCGGCGATGCACTCCATGCAACCACATGTCGTCATCGGGTCATGCATCATGCTGTACATACTGACGCGATCGTAATTGCCGTGCGATGATTTTACGGCAAAGGCGTTCGTGCCGGTCCACTGCCCAAGTACTGGATCCAGGATCTCTCCCTTCGGCACGGGCTGGTTGGGACCGGTCGGGTTAATCTCATAGGAGGCTTTGCAGTCCATCCAGTTGTAAGCGCCGCAAAGCCCGGTCCTCTCGGGGCTGACGATGCAGACATGGTTCGGAGCGAATGACTGACAGAGCGTGCAGGAATAGAACGGATCCGTGGTTTCGTCGGTCATGCCCTCGATTCTTGCATCCCTCTTTGCGTAAGCCTCCCTGGCCTTGACGAGCACGTCTTCAACCATTTTTTCATCGGTGATGATCTTGACCTGAACCTTGTCGAAGATCGTGCCGAAATCCTGATGGAATTTTGCGTGGAGAATCTTGCCAAGATCGGTAAGTTTAAAACCTTTCTGAACGGCGCCCTTGCCGACGCGGATCCACGCGATGTCGCGCTGACCGATATGCATGACGCCCTGCGCGTAGTTGATCAGATGGTGGACCTGTCTCTCGAGAATCGGCTCGAAGTCGTCCTGCATCTTCCTGCCGGCCACTTCAACGAGGATTGCCAGAGGCAATCTCCCCGGTGTTTTTGTAATGGTATCCAAATCGGGGCCGATCATCTCGACCTTGCCGTCCTCGACCTCCTCAAGACGCCTGGTCGTGACATATTCGACCGCATGGGTGCGTCCGCCGCCCATCTCCAGAAAGATATCATCCCCGCGGACCCGCTCTCCTTCGAAGGCGGGGCCGTATGCAACAGGAATCGGTACCTCTGCCACATTGACCTTGAGACCCCTGACCTCTATCGCCTTCGCGACGATCTTGTCATGGGGGATATTGGAGACAACATGCTCGTACGTGCAAATGCCCGTCGGCAGAATCTCCGGGATCGGCGTGTCGGCGATCGTCGGGAACCCGAAATTGATAGCCCCGGCGGCGTTGGCGTACCATTCGTCGGTGACAAAACCCATCGGCATGACAAACGCGAAAGTACGGTCTTTATTATAGAGAAGATTCTTGCGGTAGTCACCCGGCTTGATGCCGCCGAACGACATCGCGACGCGGGCCGCAAATCCGATCGCAAAGACGGCCGATGAAATATCAGGGCCGAACGACACCAGACGCGTCGGCCAGCCTATTTCAACGCCCGCTTCGACAAGCTGCTCCGAGAAACGCTTCCCTTCATGTTCGGCTGCCATGAAGACATAGAGGTTCTTTTCCTGCAATTCGAGCGCGATTTTCGCCGCAATCTCCGGCGAGGGCGCAGCCCCTACAATCGCCGCAAAGCCGGGGGCGGTGCCGTCGACGAATTCAACTCCCCTCTTCCGGAAGATGACATCATTGGCCGCTCCGAGCCAAATGTTATCGGGAAGAATATCCTCCTGTTTGGTATAAAAATTGGGTTGTTCGAGATAACGGATAGCCTCGATGATCTCTTCGGCAAACAACGTCGCCATGCCGGCGTCCAGTGCCGGCGCAAGATACGGAAGCGCATTGGTTTCCTTGACCAACGGCGGCAGCAAACTACGGCAGCGTTCCAGAACCGGTTTCATGTCGCCCAATTGTTTCACGGGAACGCCGAGAATGGCATAAATCGTCGGCAAGTAATAGGCGGTATCGGGAAAACCGACTTCCTGCTCAGGCCCCCACTTTTTCAGGGCCTGGTCGTATTCCTTCTCCGCCCTTTCAATTATTTTATGAGCCCCTCGTATAGCTGCGGCTGCAATGATTTTGGACACGTTACATCCTCCTTCCCATTAAGATTTTTCAAAATCTTTCTCAAGACAAACAGTCTTGCCCCTTTCATAGAAGCATTTTCCTATCAAGCCACTTCGAGTTCACGGCGCTTGGCCATATCGAAGAGGACTCTCTCGCGCGCCTTATCGATGCCGAGCTCCTTCCTCTTCTTGTCGATATGGTCGATCATCCACTTGGCGGCCTTGATCGGGTCGGGCTCGAAATACCACTTTGCCTTCAGGATATCCTCATACTCCTCAAACAGGAATTTCGTCGTCTCCTCCGAACCGAGTGTCGGCCAGGTTACTCCAAACACCGTGGAAACGCCGGAGGCGACAAAATATTCGCCGATCGAAACGGCCTTCTCGCTCATCCACTCGAGCGAGGCGCCGGCCGCGGGAAGGTCGCTGATATCATTGCCCAGCCCGCCGGCCTTGACGATCGCAGTCGCAGCCATCAAGATTCTGCTGTTGTCGACGCAGGAGCCCATATGAAGAACCGGAGGAATCCCGACCGCCTCGCAGACGGAAGCCAATCCCTCGCCGGCAAACTCCTTCGCCGCTTCAGGTCTCAAGAGGCCGGCCTCCCCCGCGACATGGGCCGCGCAACCGGTGACCAGAACAAGCACATCATTCTTGATCAGCTCCTTGATCAGCTCCAGGTTGGGCTTGTTATGGGTGACGCGGGCATTGCTGCAGCCGACGACTCCCGCAACGCCGCGGATCCGCCCGTTGATGATGTTGTCATTCAGCGGATGGTACGAGGCGCGGAACATGCCGCCTAACAGATAGTTGATTGTCTCATACGTGAAGCCGACAACCTGATCGCACTTGTGAGTCGGTATCTCCACATGCTCGGGCTTTCTGTTCTTGAAATTGTCGATGGCCATCTTGATCATTTCTCTTGCGATCTTGGTGGCGTTATGATCGTCAAACTCCAAATGCAGGGCGCCGTCAATCTTCGCCTTCGGCGAGGTTGTAACAAGGAGGGTGTGGTAGTTCTTCGCAACAGGGGCCAAGGCCTGCATGATGCACTGGACGTCGACCGTCATAAGCTCAACGGCGCCGGTAACAAGCGCCAGTTCCTGCTGCAGGAAATTCCCGGCAATCGGGATCCCATGACGCATCAGGATCTCGTTGGCGGTGCAGCAGATTCCGGCCAGATTGATCCCCTTGGCGCCTACGGCCTCAGCCGCTTTCTGAAACTCCGGATCCTGAGCCTGAACAACCAAAACCTCGGGAAGAAGAGGCTCATGACCGTGAACGATAATGTTGACATAATCTTTCTTCAAAACCCCGA
This sequence comes from Syntrophus aciditrophicus, assembly GCA_020722315.1. Classification (GTDB taxonomy): domain Bacteria; phylum Desulfobacterota; class Syntrophia; order Syntrophales; family UBA5619; genus DYLD01. Next base: position 21,659 of record DYLD01000010.1, on the reverse strand, counting down.
GATTGATCTCGCCCGCCAGCGGCACCGGATCTCCCAGAAGGATATCCTGAAGCTCCGTCGCAATCATCGAGCCACCCCAGCCGTCACCCAGCGCGGCACGGGCCGCCTGCATCAAGATATGGCGGTAGTCCTGATCAACACCTATATGGGTGCGGTGCATGGTCTCGACAATCTCGCGGTCGACCCCCCTCGGAAAAACGCCGACTTTTCTCCATAATTCCTTCCTTTTCTCCGGCGCCCGCTGGGCAAAGGCACCCTCGCCATGCTGACGGCCGAATTCCGCAATCGCCTTTTCGCCGACTTCAATCGCAATCTCCTGAAGCGGTCTATCCCCTATCTCAACACCCAGATCCATCGCCACCTGGTAGAGCTTCTGCTCGTCCTTGACCTTGAATTCGGATACCTCTCCCCTGGCGGCCATCAGAAACATCTCCGCCTCGCCCCGACCATGGTCGGAATGGGCGGCCGCCCCAGCGGCAACCATCCGGGCAAAATTACGCGCGGAAATCGTCGCCGCCGTCGCACCGCATATACCCGTCGGCCTTGGTTTGGTCTTGTCTTTCGGGGCCGGTACGCGGCACGGCCCCATCGCGCAGTTCTTGCAGCAGTCGCCATCCGCCCCTATAGGACACGGCTTCAGGCTCGCCGCCCGGTCAAACACCACCTGAACTTTGTCATCGGCAGCCTTCTTGATCATCTGCAACGATGCCGGTTCAATACTCTTCTCAAATACATCTGCCATCGTTTCTCCTCCCTGGATTCACACTATCTTTCAAGATAGCCCTTTTACGTTGTTAAATCGCTTATCATCTCCCTGACAATCCCGATCGCTTCAGGATGCCGCATGATCAACACATCGGCCCCGGCCAGGGCAAGCAGAAACGCCGTGATGGCTTCCATGATTATGCCTCTTTTCGCTCCCTTGCCCATCAGATCGGTATCGCCCGTTTTCGCTTCTTTCGTCTTCCAGACTTCCTTCGCGAGGTTGTTTATAATCGGAAACTGCAGCCTCTCATCCTGCTGTGATACCGCAGCAATGCGTATCCGCTCGCTGACGGAATAGCAGTATTCGATTCCATAACCGAGCCCGCCGGTCGTCGGATCGATAATGAGTTTTTCGTCCTGAACGCCCAGATTGCCCAAAAGAACATTCAGCTGTTTGGCAAGATTGATATCTATCGGGGTATTAGCGGAGACGGTATGCCCATATCCGATTGCAGCGGCGCCTATCTGCTTGAAATTCTGGTCCTGTACCGGGCCGAGTATAAGGCTCATTCCGTCACACACCTCGGCCACTTTTCTCATTACCTCCGCATCCTTTTCCTGATTGGCGCTTCCATAAACAATAACGGGAACATCAACCGCGGACGCAACCTTTTTGGCGGTTTGGGCAGCCTGCTCCGGCGGGCTGTTCTGGGCGTTGGGATCGGTACTCGCCAACTGCAGACAGATCATATCGGCCTTGTACACATCAACGGCCTTTTTGGCCCACGCGACAGGATCCTTTAGAACATCCTTGTAAGGCTCAATCGCTGCATCCGCCCACTCTTCTGGCTCACTGTCGTAAACCTCAATCGCAATACGGGGAACATGGGGCATCGCCCCTTCAAAGAGGTGAAAAGGATAAGATTCCTCTCCTCCGACCGTAACCGCCTTAGGCCCCTTACCTAAAACAATTTTCCTTACTTTTCCGGTATATGCTATCTTCGGTATTTCAAACGCCATATTGATTTTCCTCCTTCACATAGTCGCGACGGGTCAAAAGACGGGCGACCAGAAATAATGCCGAACAAATGATTTAAAAGATATCACCGCACCCCCACCTTAAGATAGGCCAGCATCTCTTGCCTGTTTCTCAATTCAGCCCGCCAATCAAATTTTTTGTCCGGTTTGCCCGGCTCATAATCCGGCCCCAATACCTTGACTTTTTTGCCGTCGAAAGAAACCTTGTCTTCCAACTTCTCAGACATCAGCGATCCTCCTTTCTAAAGAATTTCCATAAAGAACTTAACTATTTCAACCCACTACACCAACATGTGGGAGAGAGACTTTTGCAAGCCATATCTTCTTTTTTTTAAAAAGACAAGCATTTTTTTGTCTGTTTTAATCCTAATATCGATCCCTGTTCATAACGGTACAAAACCATGAAAAAAAGAGTGTTTTTTGACCGACGAAAAATTAGGGCTTTGCAAAACTGCTGAAAAATGCCACCTGAAGCGCGACCTAAAAGAGGCTTCATGCCTGGCATGGTTTCAAACCTCGAGCGGTTTCGGGGTCAGGCCCAAATCAGAGGAAGCAGGAACAGTTCTTTTTGCAGGCTCCTTTAAGACAAGGGCGCCGACAGGACAGACATCCACACAGGCATGACAGTTCGGACAATCGAGTGTGGAAAGGTCCGCCGCGCCGTAGAAGCTGATAACCGTATTAAATCCCCTTTTTGAAAAGGCCAGAAAAGACTGGGCGTTTCTTTGGCCGCACGTGTAAACGCAGCGACCGCAGAGGACACAGCGATTCGGATAGTAATCCAAAAAGGGATGGCTTTCGTCTATCCGGGGTTCTTTCAGGTATATTTCCAAAGCTCTGGGCTTTAAAGGCGCCTTTAAAAATTTTGCAATTCGCTGCAGCTCACATTTTTTATTGGACGGACAATTCGCACAATCCACATCATGAACGGACATCAAAAGTTGAAAGGCCGTTCGTTGCAACTGCCTGACCTGAGGGGTATCGGTTTTCACGACGATACCGTCCTTAACCTTCACTGTACACGAAGGCACCGGCTGCCGTTCGCCCTCGACCTCGACAAAACACATCCGGCATGATGCAGACGGGTGATCCATGCCTTTTACAAAGCACAGATTCGGGATATAGATGCCGTGATCCAGACAGGCCTGCAGCAGAATAGTCCCTTCGTCTGCTTCAATTTCCCGGTTATCCACCAGAAATTTCGCCATCTGCCTTCTCCTTTTCTTCCTGCGGCGGTTTCTCCACATAGGGAACAAGACTCGGAGGAGATACTCTCCGAACCGCGTCATACTGCGGCGGACATGCAGCCATGCACTCGCCGCATTTTACACAGAGCTGCTGATCGATTCCCTTCTTTCGATTTCTGGTCGTAAATATCGCGTCCACCGGGCAGACAGCGACACAGGCATCACAGCCCCGCGCGCATTTCTCCAGATCAATATAATACCCGATCATCGAGCGACACATCAGGGCCGGACATCTCTTTTCATAGATATGGGCCTCATATTCCTTGCGGAAATATCGGATCGAGGTCAGAACGGGGTTTGGGGCTGTCTTCCCCAGTCCGCAGAGGGAACCGGCTTTGATATCCCTTGCCAGCGTCTCTAATAGTTCAATATCGCCGTCCCGGCCTTCTCCTTTGGTTATCCTTTCCAGAATTTTCAAGAGATGGTGGGTTCCAACCCTGCAGAACGTACACTTCCCGCAGGACTCCTTCTGGGTAAAATCAAGAAAATAACGGGAAACCTCCACCATGCAGGAATTCTCATCCATAACCACCATCCCGCCAGATCCCATCATGGCCCCGGTTGCCGTCAACGAATCGAAATCGATCGGCGTATCCAGAAACTCTTCACTCAGACAGCCGCCGGACGGCCCGCCTATCTGAACGGCCTTAAATTTTTTGTTGTTTGGAATTCCGCCGCAGATATCGAAGATGAGGCTCCTTAAAGTCACCCCCATCGGTATCTCTACGAGTCCCGCGTGAACTACATTGCCGACGACGGAAAAGATCGCCGTGCCCGGAGTATTTTCGGTGCCGATCTGCCTGTACCAGTCGGCCCCGTGATCGATGATGGGGGTTACGGATGCCAGTGTCTTTACATTGTTAATGACCGTCGGATAGCCGAACAGGCCCTTTATGGCCGGATAGGGCGGACGGTGCTGGGGCATGCCCCTGTACCCTTCAATGGACTGGATCAGGGCTGTCTCCTCGCCGCAGACAAACGCGCCGGATCCCCTAAATACATCAATTTCCAGATCAAAGCCGGTCCCCAGAATGTGCCGGCCCAAAAGCCCAAGCCGGGTTGCCTGATGGATCGCCTTTGTCACGGTTTTAACGGCAAGCGGATATTCCGCACGCACATAAATGACCGCCTTCCTCGCGCCGACGGCATGCGCCGCAATCGCCAGACCTTCGATGACCTGATGGGGATTGCTCTCCAGAATCAACCTGTCCATATAGGCGCCGGGATCACCCTCATCCGCATTACAGATGACAACCTTTTCCTGACCCGGGGCTTGCCTGGCAAACTCCCATTTTCTCCCTGTAGGAAATCCGGCCCCCCCTCTTCCCCGCAGGCCCGATTTCTGAATCTCTTGGATGACTGCCTCAGGCTGGAGTTTCAACGCCTTGACAAGACTTGAATATCCGCCGTGCGCAATGTAGTCATAGATGTCTTCCGGATCAATAACCCCGCATTTTTCCAGGATCACACGTTTTTCTTTGTTGAATCGGGAAAACTCCATGACCGACGGGAGCATATCGTTTTCCTGCATCGCCCCGTAGACATACTCAAGCTGCGGATCCCCATCCACCAAAAAGGATTTTACAAGCATCCTTGCCTTGCCCGCATCCACCTGATTATACATAATCGGCGGGAATCCTGAAGCCGGATGGTCTATAATGACAAAAGGCCCCGCGTAACAATGCCCCATGCATCCCACTGTATGAATGCGCGCCTCGACATGGTATTCTGCAAATGCCTCCTCAAATCCCTTTTTGGTTTCCAGGGCCCCTGAAGCAACGCAACAGGTCGCCATACCGAGGTGTATTTTGGGAGCCGGGTCGGCAAGGAATTCGTTGTTGCGCCTCTCAGCCTCTTTATAAATGACATCGAAGACCTGATCGGGGTCTTTATTACCCATCCGATTCATCAACGTTGCCTACCCTTTCTTCAATTTGTTTCTCCATTTCCATCCGCTTAAGAACCCGCTCTTTCATCTGTTTTTCGATTGCAATTCCGTCAAGAAGTCCTTCCACGGCGCTGGGCGTCATATGCCCGTGAACAGTCTCCTGATCCAGATGCCCCCGATTGGTCTCGCCGAAAACAGCAACAGGCGCGAGCGCACAGCATCCAACACAGGCCACCCTCTCAAGACTGAACTCTCTATCGGGGGTGGTTTCACCGGCATGGATATTCAGCTTCCTTTCAAAATTTTCGAGAATAATCCCGCCGCCCTTCACCGCGCAGGCAGTCCCCATACATACCTTAATATGATGCTTCCCGGGCGGGTGAAAACGGAACTGATTGTAAAAGGTCGCCACGCCATAAACCTCGCACTCGGCAACACCGAGATACCCGGCAGCCATCTTTATCGCTTCCTTGGGAAGATAGCCGGCCGTTTCCTGCATCATCTGGAGAATTGGAATAAGATTCTTCCTGTCCTTTTCATAGGATTCAATCTTCGAGGCAATCTGCCTCAGGGATTCCTCATCCTCAGGTGTTAATAACCCTTGCTCCATGGAGCTCTCCTCTCCCTAGGGCCTCTGTTTTTTTCCGCCGATATTAGTCATCTCACTTCCTATGGGAGACCTTTGCAAAACACCGCCTTCGCGCTCATAAATCTTTTTCGACCCCGCAGCGTCTCGCTCAAGGCTTCAAAGGCTAAACGCTCTGGGATAGTTCGCGTTCTTAACGCCTTTAGAGCCTTGGCTGCGACGGCGGGGTACCCCGAAAAATCAATAAATTTGCGCTTCAGGCAGCATTTTTCCAAGGTCTCTATCGGTTAATGAGCGGTTGATTAAAGAGAAAAGGCCCCTCTCCCGCCTCCGGTCGACGGTGAGGAATAGGGGCTTTTTCTTAGATCATCCCCAAAAAGACTAGAACAAACCCTTGACCTTCCCCGTCTTTACGTCAACATCGACCCTTCTATAAGCCGGGTCGGAGCTTGTTCCCGGCATCAGGCTGATCGTACCGGCCATCGGGCAGAGGAACTTCGCCCCCGCGAAAATCAAGACATCGCGGATCGGCAGCGTCCAACCCTTCGGCACGCCCTTGATCTTCGGGTCATGGCTAAGACTCAGATGGGTTTTGACCATCATCGTGCTGAAATCCTTCAGCGACGGATCGGCCTCGAATTTCTTTGCCTTGGCCTCGGCTTCAGGCGCCCAGGAAACCCCGTCTGCCCCGTAAACCTCTTTTGCGATCTTGTCCACTCTCTGCCGCAACGGCATTTCGAGCGGATAGAGATACTCAAACTTTACCTTATCCTTACAGGCATCCATAACCGCATCGGCCAGCTCGAGCGCGCCGTCTCCGCCTTTCAGCCAGTGCTCCGAAACCGCGCAACGGGCCCCTGCCTGCTCGGCGTATTTGCGCACCATCGCGATTTCAGCCTTCGTATCGGTATGGAACGAATTGATGCAGACAACCGGATTGATTCCCGATTTCTTGATGACGCCGATCATATGAATCATGTTCTCGACGCCCTTCTCAAGAAGTTTGAGATTTTCTTTCGTGTATTCAGCCGGCAGTGGACGCCCGGCGACAACGGTGGGACCGCCGCCGTGCATTTTCAGCGCCCTGATCGTGGCGGTCAGGACGGACACATTCGGAGTCAATCCACTCGCCCTGCATTTCACGTTCCAGAATTTCTCGAACCCGATATCGGCGGCAAAACCGCTTTCGGTCACGTGGTAATCGAACATCTTCAGACCGATGCGGTCCCCGATCACCGAAGACTGGCCGACGGCGATATTCGCAAACGGACCGGCATGAACCATACATGGCTGGTACTCCACCGTGCTCATCAATGTGGGATTGAGCGTATTGCGCATCCAGGCGGTCATCGCACCGGCTACCTCAAGATCCTCGGTCGTTACCGGCTTGCCCTTCTTATCATAGGCGACAACGATCTTCCCAATTCTCTCTCTGAGATCCTTCAAATCACGGACGATGGCCAGAATCGCCATAAGCTCCGAACTGACGGTTATACCGAACTTCGACTGCATCAGGAAGCCGTCCATCTTCCCGCCGATGCCCATAATGATGTTTCTTAAGCCCTGGGCGCAGAAGTCCATGACCCAGCCCATCTCTATATTCGTCGGGTCGATATCGAGACGTTTCAGCTTTCTCTTCGCAAGCTCCGCGTCATCATAATTTCTTTCGTGCTGCATGCGGGCGTTCAGCGCGACCATCGCCAGGTTGTGGGCATTGGTGATGTCATTGATGTCCCCGGTGAGGCCAAGGGAAAATTCCGTCATCGGGATGAGCAGCGACTTTCCTCCGCCTGCTGCCGTACCCTTTATATTCATCGTCGGGCCGCCGGACGGCTGACGGATGCAACCTCCGACATTCTGCTTCCTCTTGCCGAGCCCTTCAATCAACCCCATAACAGTCGTCGTTTTGCCCTCACCGAGCGGTGTCGGGGTGATTGCGGTAACCTCGATATACTTTCCATCCTTCTTGTTTTTCAAACGGTCAAGGATCTTCATGTAATCGAGTTTCCCGAGTTTGCCCATCGGAATCATCTCGTCCTTTTTCAGGCCGAGCTTCTCCCGCCACTCATCGGGCGTCGGCATCTTCTTTTCCGCCTCTTCCGCAATTTGCCAGTCTGCATACTTTCTTGGATCCAAACCTGCCACCTTCGCCATAAATTATCTCCTTTCTGTATTAGTAAACTCCGTTAGAACCTCAACCTTCAATCGAGGTAAGACGTACCTGCTGATACTTCTTAGACAAAGAACTACAACTGCATGAACTTTATGGACCGGGGAACTGATCATTTGCAAAACGGAACGCCCGGGATGGAGATGCAGATAAGACCTGAACACCACCGATAATCTTTCCGTATCTGAGTCGATCAGAAAATAGGCAGGAAATACAAAAACAACCGAACCTCTAAGACCATCTCCTTGCATGTTATAAAAACATCCGAAAATATTCAGTTTCTCTACAACACGAACAATCGGGGCGTTCATATCAGCAAGGTAAATTTGTGTCAAGGATTATTTTCCCCAAAGACCGCAAAAGAACTTTTGCCCCGGCGCGGATTCAAAAGCAAAAAAAAATTGTGAATTTGGGGTTTACAAAGAGACTATTATCGATTATGGAAAAAACAATGGCTTCTGAAAATAAGGAAAGGGAAATGCAGATACAGGATGTATTCGCCTATTTCGGAAACGATCTCAAACGGGTGGGCGATTATATGGAAATTTATCTGAAGTCGGAGATAAAACTCATTCCGGATATTGTCCACCACCTGATCGGCGGCGGAGGGAAACGCTTCCGCCCCCTTCTCTTGCTGGCGACGGCTGATTTGTGCGGCTATAAAGGGGAACGCCGCTATCCCCTTTCGGCAGTGATCGAGTTCATCCATACCGCGACACTGTTCCACGACGATGTGGTCGACCACGCCGAGACAAGGCGCGGACGGGTCTCTGCAAACCGCATCTGGGGAACCGAGGCCAGCGTCCTCATCGGAGATTTTTTGTACTCCAAGTCGTTCAAATTGATGACGGAAGACGGGAGCCTTGCGATTCTCAAGCTTATCTCGACGACGACAAACCTGATGTCGGAGGGAGAGGTATTCGAACTGATGAAGGCCGGCGACACACATATAACTGAAGATGAATACCTCTCGATTGTCGAAAAGAAAACCTCTGTTCTGATTTCGGCTGCGTGCGCGATCGGCGGCATTGTCGCCGGTGCAACGGATAAACAAATTGAAAGCCTGTCGAAATTCGGTATGGACCTCGGTACCGCGTTCCAGATTACGGATGATACGCTGGACTACATCGGGCAGCAGGAAGAATTTGGAAAGGCAATCGGGCAGGATCTTCGCGATGGAAAGGTGACGATGCCGTTGATAAGAACGATGAAAAAGTGTACGCCGGAAGAACGAACACTAATCCAAAAAGGTATCAAGAACAAGGATGGCAACGCGGCGGCAGCGATCATGGAACTGATCAACAGTTATGACGGGATCAGCTACTCGCTGCAAAGGGCGAAACAATACGTCAAAAAGGCCAAGGAACATCTGTCGTTATTCGCCGATTCCGAGGCAAAAACAGCCCTCTTCACAGTGGCCGATTATGTCATAAAAAGGCGAATTTAAGAAGGATTCGCTTAAAAACACCGTTTGAGACCTTTGAAAAATGCTGCCTGGAAGCGCGCATTTATTGATTTTTCGGGGTACCCCGCCGTCGCAGCAAGACTCTAAAGGCGTTAAAAACGCGAACGATCCCAGAGCGTTTAGCCTGTAGAGTCTTTTTTAGAGACGGTGCGGGGTCGAAAAAGATTTATGAGCGCGAAAGGCGGCGTTTTGCAAAGGTCTCCGTTTTTGTACGCGATTATTACCTCACAGAAGACTTCAAAATAAGGAACTCTTATGAAAAATATACTCTTCACCACCTGGCTCGGATTATTGATTATTTCATCCTTTACTGCATTAGCGGCGGCAACCCCTGAAGAATCCCTGAAAAAGAATTTTCCGGGGCTGCTTGTTGAGGACATAAGACCTACCGAAGTAACCGGCCTTTACGAAGTAACTTCAGGAAACCGGATTATCTATTACGCACCGGGGCCAGAATACCTGATACAGGGAGCAATAATAAACAAAAATGGTGAAAACCTGACCCACCTGCGTATCATGGAGATCGTCTCCGCAAAACTGCGAGGTATTCCCCTCGATAAGGCCATCCGGATAGGAACAGGGACACATCGGGTCGTAGAAATGACCGATCCCGACTGTCCGTTCTGTCGAAAGGCCTCCAGATTCTTTGCAAAAAGGAGCGACGTCACGCGTTATGTCTTCCTGCTGCCGGCCTCGATGCACCCAAACGCAAAGGCCAAGACGCTCTATATCTTTTGCTCCGATGACAGGGCAAAGGCCTACGAAGAGGCAATGACCGGCAAACTCGACGACATGAAATTCTCCAGGTGCACATCACCGGAGGCGGAAAGTCTGCTGAAGGCACATCAGGAAATAGGAAAAAAGGTAGGTGTCACCGGAACGCCTCTTTTTTTGATAAACGGCCAGGCTGTCCTGGGGGCCGATATCCCCCGGATTGAAAAGATGCTGGGGCAGCAGAACAAACCCGATTCAGCGGCGAAATAAAGACACAACATTCCTGCAAAGGCAAAAACAGAAAAATGAAGACGAACGGAATCCTCAAAGAAGAATACCTGCAAAGATACGCTGAAGTCCTGATCTGGGGACTTAAAACGGCCAGGACGGGGCGCTACAAAAAGGGGGATATCATTTTGATCCAGTATGACCGCGCGGCACAGCGTCTCGCGGAAATCCTCTATGAAAAGATACTTCAGATGCGGATGCACCCGGTGCAGAGAGTAAATTTATCCACCGATATGGAGCGGTCTTTCTTTGGACAAGCCGACGATCGCCAGCTTGTCTTTCAGCCGCCGGGGGAAAAGGAATTCTATAACAACCTCCACGGCCGGATATACCTTCACGCGCCGGATTCACTAACCCATCTGAAAGCTGTAGACTCCGCAAGAATAGGCAGGGCTCTCGTAGCCCGTAAAAAACTCCGCGACATCCTCGACTCCCGGGAACAGAAGGGCAGATACGGATGGACTCTGTGCACGCTTCCGACCGAAGAGCTCGCCTTGCAGGCAAGAACAACGCTCGGGGTCTATACAAAGCAGATCGTCAGGGCCTGTTACCTTGATGAGGAAGACCCGGTCTCCCGATGGAGGGAAATCCGACGCAGCGCCTCCGTAATTAAAAAGTGGCTCACCGGCCTCAAGGTTGATCGCTTCCATATCGAATCACCGCACTGCGATTTGTGGATCACGCCGGGAGAACAAAGACAGTGGATTGGAATCTCCGGCCATAACATTCCGAGCTTTGAGCTGTTTATTTCCCCCGACTGGCGGGGAACGAACGGGATTTATTACGCGAACCTGCCGTCCTACCGGAGCGGCAATTACGTCGAGGGGGTAAGGCTTGCGTTCGATAACGGGGAGGTCACAGGGATAGATGCCGAAACGGGAAAGGACTTCACGCTGCGACAGCTCGCGATGGATAAAGGGGCAAAAAGGGTCGGCGAGTTTTCCCTGACCGATAAACGCTTCTCGCGGATAAACAGATTCATGGCCGACACCCTCTTCGACGAAAACTTCGGCGGGAAATACGGCAACTGCCACATCGCCGTCGGGGCCTCCTATACGGATACGTTTGCGGGAGATCAGACGGCAATGAATCCGGCGCTGAAAAGGAAGCTCGGGTTCAACGAATCCGCGCTTCATTGGGATCTCGTGAATACCGAACCCAAAACAGTAACGGCCTACTTAAAAAACGGGCAAAAAACGATTATTTACGAAAACGGGATCTTTAATCATTGATAAACATGGACGCCACAACGTCAATCCTGCTCGGCATCGTCGAGGGCTTTTCGGAATTCCTTCCGATTTCCTCGACGGGCCATTTAATCCTCGCCGGGAAATTGCTCGGAGTCGGGTCCGGGGAATTCGTGAAGAGTTTCGACATCGCGATCCAATTAGGGGCGATCCTTTCCGTCGTCGTACTGTACTGGCGCAATCTCCTCATTGATTTTGAAACGATCAAAAAACTAACCGTCGCGTTTGTGCCGACCGGCATCATCGGCTTTATCCTTTACAGTGCCATCAAAAAATTCCTCTTGGGTTCATCGGCCGTTGTTCTATGGTCTCTTTTTATCGGAGGTATCTTTATTATCCTCTTTGAGCGTCTCCATCACGAAAGCAACAATGCGACGGACGATTTTACAGGGCTAACCTACAGGCAATCCTTCTGGGTCGGCGTCTTCCAGGCTGTTGCGGTGATCCCCGGCGTATCGCGATCGGCGGCTACGATCGTCGGCGGATTGATTCTCGGCATGAAGAGGAGATTGATTGTGGAATTTTCTTTTCTGCTTGCCGTTCCTACGATGCTTGCCGCTACCGCTTACGACCTGTATAAAAACGGCGCCGCCTTTTCGTTCTCCGAGTTGAACTATCTGCTGATAGGCTTTGTTACTTCGTTTATCGTCGCGCTGGCCAGCATCAAGTTTCTTCTCGGCTTCATCAAGAACCATACCTTCGTGCTGTTCGGCATTTACCGGATAGTTCTCGTAGCGATCTGGGTCGTGATATTGTGAATCTATTAGAAAGACGTTTAAAAAATGCTGGCTGAAGCGCAAATTCATTGATTTTTCTAAGGTACCCGCCGTCAAAGCCAAGACTCTAAAGGCGTTAAAAACCCGAAAGCGTTCCCCGAAGCGTTTAGCCGGTAGAGAGACGTTTAAAAAACGCCGCCTGAAGCGCAAATTTATTGATTTTTCTTAGGTACCCCGCCGTCGCAGCAAGGCGGCGAAGCCGTTAAAAACGCGAACAGTAGAGAGCGTTTAGGCTTTGCCGCCACAGCGAGACGCTGCGGGGTCGAAAAATATTTATGAGCGCTAAGGCGGCGTTTTGCAAAGCTCTCGAGACGATGCGGGGTGGAAAAAGATCCGGTCAGCTTAAAAGGCGGCGTTTTTTAAAAAGGTCTCTCAGAGAAAGTGCGTTTCGCGTCCAATCGTCGGATCAGACAATGTCGATAAATATCTCTTTCTCCGCGAACTGACCGGCAAACTTTTTTCTGTTTTGCCGCAAGGCTTCCGGCAGATAATTGAGCACATCCCTTGCTGTAATCCCGTCCTGCCCGCATGCGGTCGCAGCTAGATCGCCGGAGCGGCCGTGCAGGAAAACCCCTTTACGCACGGCCTCCTCAAACGGCAGCCCCTGTCCGAACATTGCCGCTATCGTACCTGTCAGAACATCCCCTACTCCTGCCGTGGCCATCCCGGCATTGCCGGTCATGTTTACAAAAACCCTGCCGTCGGGAGCTCCGATAAGCGAATGGGCGCCTTTGAGAACAATATGGGCGTTTAACTTTCCACAGGTCTGCTGAAGCACGCCGATTTTGTCTCTTTCAATCTCTTCTACCGATCTGCCTGAAAGTCTGGCCATCTCGCCCAAATGGGGTGTCAACACCGTCGGCGCACCCCTTTTGGCTAAGACATCCGGCTCTTTCGCCACAGCCGTTATTCCGTCCCCGTCGATCAGAAGCGGTTTGGCAGCGGAGGCGACAATCTCCCGAATCAGCCTTCCCGTCTCTTCGGAAAGAGTCAGTCCGGGGCCGATAACGACCATATCAACCCTTCCGGCCAGGGAAACGAGTGATTCCAGGTTCCCGAAGGATAAACTGCCGGTATTGGTTTCGGCCTGCGGAACAAAGACGATCTCACTGCCGTTGACGGCAATAAACGGCGCAATCGATGCGGGAGCGGCGAGACGGGCGTATCCGCCGCCCGCCTTCAAAAACGACATCGCCGAAAAAAAGGGGGCCCCGTAGTACCCGGCTGCACCGGCTATGAACAGTACATCCCCGACGGATCCTTTATGAGCGGTTGCGTCTCTTTCCGGCAGCGGGACATCATCATTCGTTTCGACGACGATCGTTTCGTCCTCGTACAAAAAAGGGGGAAACGAGATATGCGTCAGATGCAACTTTCCACACAATGCGTAGCCGGGATAGAGCATATTGCCTCTCTTCGGCAATCCGAACGTTACCGTGTGGTCTGCCCGCACCGCCGCGCCGAGGATAGCACCGGTATCACCATTGACTCCGGATGGGATATCGAGGCTGAGAACCGGCCTTGGGCACTGGTTGATCAGCTCTATAACATCCCGGAAAGTACCTTCCACCTCCCGATCGAGACCGGTTCCGAAGATCGCATCGACAATTCCATCTGCGCGAAAGATTTCCTCCCGGATTTGAGACACGTCGGCGATTCTGTCTATCCTGATCGAAAGCCCCGAAGCGATAGCGAGATTTGCCTTCGCCGCGCCCTGCAACCGGTCGGGGTCGCCGACAAAAAACACATGAGGGATCCCTCCGTTGGAAAGGATATGGCGGGAGACGACAAGTCCGTCTCCGGCGTTGTTGCCGGCGCCGCAGAAAATCACATACCGTTTCTTCTCGATGCCATACTCGCGTGCAAGAACCTCGAAAGCGGCCCGGCCTGCGTTCTCCATCAAAACCTGATCGGGAATCCCGAGCCGATCGATAGCCCTCCTGTCCATAGCCCTCATCTGGGCGACCCCGCTGATTTTCATAATAGACCTCCTCGTTGTTTCATTCAAAAAGTCCCGGGATATTTACCGCCGTCGATAAGAAGGTTCTGTCCGGTTATGAAACCTGCCTGCGCGCTGCACAAAAAAGCGCAGTAAGCGCCAAACTCTTCCGGCCTTCCAAACCTCCCCGCCGGATTTCCGGCAATGCGAATCGCCCTCATCTCTTCGTACGACCTTTTCTGAATTTTTGCCAGATCCTGCGTATAGGATTTCTGGCGTTGCGTCTCAAAATCACCCGGCAGCAGGTTATTGATCGTAACGTTATGGGCCGCCACCTCCCGGGCAAGCCCGGCGATAAAACCTGTCAGACCCGAACGCGCGCCGTTCGAAAGTCCCAGCATGCTGATCGGAGCCTTTACCGCGCTCGAGGTAATATTAACGATCCGTCCAAAACGGCGGGCGATCATCCCGTCAATCGTATCTCTGATCATAAAGATTGCCCCGAGCATATTGTTGTTCAGCGCGGCAAACCATGTTTCCCTGTCCCATGTACGGAAATCCCCGGTAGGCGGGCCGCCGGAGTTGTTGATTATGATATCGGGATCGGGACAGGCCCGCAAAGCCGCATACCTGCCCTCATCGGTGTTGATATCAGCGGCAACGGGGATCACACGGCTTTTGGTAAGGGTTGCGATTTTTTCCGCCGCAGCCTCGATGTTTTCCTTTGTCCTGGCTACAATAGTCACCTCGGCCCCTTCACGTGCAAGCGCGATCGCACAGGCCTCTCCGAGCCCCGCGCTTGCACCGCTGATGATCGCCTTTCTGCCTGTAATTCCCAGTTCCATGAATTCCTCCCTCATCTGCTTTTAAATCCGGGGCAACTAGCTTTCGAATTTCTCTAAGAGACCTTTGAACAATGCTGCCTGCAGCGCAAATTTATTGATTTTTCTTGAGCTACCCCGCCATCAAAGCCAAGACTCTAAAGGCGTTAAAAACACAAGCGTTCCCCGAAGCGTTTAGCCTTCTAGAGCCAAGTCCCGAGACGCCGGGGGGCCGAAAAAGATCCGATCAGCTTAGAAAGGCGGCGTTTTGCAAAGGTCTCACGCGAACACTTCCACAGTGTTTAGCACCTAAGAGCCTTTTTTAGAGACGCCGGGGGGTCGAAAACTTCGCGAAGCGAAGCTTAATTTTCACCAAAAGATTTCATCAGCGCGAAAGGCGGCGTTTTTTAAAAGGTCTCACCGTTTTGTACAGTTTCTGTAACCCCCTCAGTATTGCATAATTTTAGTATAATCCAATCGCGCTCGGTAGTCGAGCCCTTTTCCCAGCGGAAAAAATTTTGCTAAAAAGCCTTTTTAATGATAGGTTGCCGCCCGGTAAAAAGAATAGAACGAAAAGTGCGCTGGTTTTGCGCAGTGTTCGAGACCTTTGAAAAATGCTGCCTGAAGGGCAAATTTATTGATTTTTCTTAGGTACCCCGCCGTCGCAGCCAAGGCTCTACAGGCGTTAAGAACGCAAGCGTTCCCAGAGCGTTTAGCCTTCTAGAGCCTTGTGCGAGATGCCGCGGGGTCGAAAAATATTTATGAGCGCGAAGGCAGCGTTTTGCAAAGATCTCTGTTCCTGACAGTTATAAAGGATTCTCTTGGAGAAACGGGATAGAAGATGAAGAAAATCAAGGTGGCCAATCCGATAGTGGAAATGGACGGAGATGAAATGGCACGGGTCATCTGGGCGAAGATCAAAGAGAAATTTATCTACCCGTATCTGGACATCGATCTGAAATATTTCGATCTTGGCATTCAAAACCGCGATGCGACATCCGATCAGGTAACTATAGACTCAGCCCGGGCGACAATACTCCACGGTGTAGCTGTCAAGTGTGCAACGATTACCCATGACGAGGCCCGGATGAAAGAGTTCGGTTCCCCTGCGATGCTGCCCTCCCCGAACGGAACGATAAGGAATATCCTTGACGGGACAAATTTCCGGGAGCCCATTTTGTGCAAGAACATCCCGCGACTCGTTTCCCACTGGGACAAACCGATTATCATTGCCCGACATGCCTTCGGAGACCAGTACCGCGCCGCGGAATTCCTCTTTCAGGGCAGGGGCGCATTGCGCCTGATCTTCGTACCCGAAGATGGAGGTCCGACCACGGCGAGAGAGGTTTGCAAATCCTCCGGCGACGGTCTGGCAATGGCAATGTACAACACCGACGCCTCGATTTCCGGTTTCGCCCGCGCCTGCTTCAGCTATGCACTGCTGCGCGGATACCCGGTCCTCCTTTCGACGAAAAACACAGTCTTAAAAACCTACGACGGCCGTTTCAAGCAAATTTTCGCTCAGATCTTCGTGACGGAGTTTGCCGACAAATTCAAAGCGGCCGGACTGAGCTACGAACACCGCCTGATAGACGACATGGTAGCCTCGATTCTCAAGTGGAGGGGAGGCTATCTATGGGCATGCAAAAACTACGATGGGGACATCATGTCCGATCTCGTGGCGCAGGGTTACGGTTCGCTGGGATTGATGACGTCCGTCCTGCTGAGTGCGGACGGAAAGGCCTTCGAGGCGGAAGCGGCGCACGGTACCGTTACGCGTCACTACCGGGAGTACCAGGCCGGCCGGAAAACCTCGACCAATCCGATTGCGTCGATCTTTGCGTGGACCAGGGGTCTGATACGTCGCGGCGAGCTGGATCACACGCCCGCCCTGGTAGTTTTTGCGAAAAAGCTGGAAGAAAGTTGCATTGCAGCAGTGGAATCCGGTCACATGACAAAGGACCTGGCTCTGCTCGTCGGCAAGAATCAGAAATGGGAATATACCGACGATTTCCTCAACGCCGTCGAGAATAAATTATCCGAAAGACTGTAATCTTGTAAAAAAATTGCACCCAAATAACATTAGGAGAGGAATCCCGCACAATGAAAAGCAACGCCCCCAACCTTGCAAAGGCGCTCGGCAGCTTTCTTCCCGAGGGCATTGCAAAAGAGGATTTGTCTGAGATTCTCGAATACGCCTCCTTAAGGGGGTCCCTCCTTTATGAACAGGCAAAAGAACTTTTAGCGGCCGATCCCGAAGAAGCCCTGCTGACCGCAGAGGAATGGAGGCTACTGCTCCCTTCGCGAACGGCAAAAAGCATGGCATGGGAGGACAGGCTTTTCATCCTCCGGGAAGGCGAGCTTTTCGAAATGCCGAATATCATTATACGTCTGGTCAAAGACGCCCTTGAAACCGCAATGTGGCGAACGGACGAAATGCTCAAGCGGATTTTTCAAGAAATGGGCGACCCCGCCTGGAATTCGATCCCGCAAATATTTGCGTCGATAGCAAAAAGGGCGTCCGGCAACACCGTAAGCGCAGCTTCGATCACAAAAGCCTGTCTGGACTTCGGCTTCAGTAACAAGGCCGACTGGTTGATTGCCGAACTCAAGGGAATAGGCGCGATCAGTCCAAAGCTTTCTTCGCCGGCAGATGTGATGAAGGCAGCATCCCCCCTGTATGAGTTGAATCCCTCTCTCATTGCGCTGACCCTTTCGAAGGGGACAAATCTATAGCAGGATCTTTTCGCGCGGCCAAACCTTGAAATCGCGCCTCAGGTGACGTTTTTCATGATTGGGAAAGCCTTTTCTCCGGAAGTTTTTCAAGGTCCTTCACGGGTTTCTATCAATCTCCTCGATAAAAAGGCTGTTTGACAGGGTAACCCTGATAGGCTTCAAAGGGGGCTTGACTCGGCTATTTTTTTATGTTAGGGCGCTGACGTTGGACAGGGCAGGCAGTCATGACTGCCGAGCGAAATTGCAAATAAAATAAAATGCTATTGCAGCGTACGAGGAGGAGACAGGATGAGCAAGGTAATAGAAATAACAGACGCAAATTTTGAAGAAGAGGTCCTTCGATCGGATCTTCCGACGGAGGTCGACTTCTGGGCTCCGTGGTGCGGGCCCTGCAGGATGGTAGGTCCTATTTACGACAAACTGTCCGAGGAATACGATGGGAAATTCAAGTTCTGCAAAATAAACGTGGATGAGAATCAGGTGACCGCGGCGAAATATCAGATTATGAGCATCCCGATGCAGATGTACTTTGCCGATGGACAGAAGGTGGATGAAATATTGGGCGCCGTCCCGGAACGTACGATAAGAGCCATGATCAGCACAGTACTCCAGAAATTCCCGTCCGACGAAAAGGGCAAGTTGAAAAGCCTGATGAGTTCCTGGGCGAAAAACAACCAGCAGCACAGCGAAAAATTCTATCGCTGGATTGAAAAGGCTATAGAGACCAGGGGTACTTCCGTCTATGAAAACGCGCTTGAAGCGGCAAAGGAACTTGACAAGGCCGGAGAAAAACTGAACAAAGTGCTGGCGGAACTTTAAAAAAAGGGTTTTTGCATTTCTTCAAAAAAACCGCAATGCGGCTCTTTGCCACCCCACAGATCGCCCCGGGAATCATTTCCGGGGCGGTTTTTTTGCGGCCGATGCGCTTCCATCAGGACAGCAAAGCAGCATCAGTGAAGCAAAAGATCGGGGAGAAATGTCGAGAGCCTCGGAAAGTATGTGATGATCATTAGACAGCCCAGAAAGAGGAGTATGAATGGAAGCACGGCCCTGCTTATTTCCACAAGAGAGCGCTTCATGATCGCCATCGAGACAAACAGATTCAGGCCAAACGGCGGCGTGAGAAACCCCAGCTCGATGTTGACAATCATGATAATGCCGTAGTGAATCGAATCGATTCCGTACCTGTTGAGCGTTTCAATCATAATAGGAGAGATCACGACAATCGCCGTTACAATGTCCATGAGCCCCCCGATAACGAGAAGCACTCCATTGGTGGCAAGCAGAAACAGCCACTTGCTTTCTATATTCGCGATGATTGTCTCGGCAAGCTTTACCGGGATCTGCTCGACGGTCAGCATCCAGATAAACGTCATCGCGCACGAGATGATGAAAAGCAACGAAGCCGACAAAACGGCCGAATCCCTGCATATCGCAAAAAGCTTTGCCACTTTCAGTTCTCTGTAAACGAAAAGCTCTACAACGAGCGCATAGACGACCGAAACCGCCGCAGCCTCGGTGGGTGTAAAGACGCCGCCGTATATCCCGCCAAGGATCAATACGGGGAGAAACAGGGCCCACAAACCTTCTTTTATGATACCGATACCCTCGGCAAAGTCGAATTTTTCCACCGACCGCCAGTGGTGGCTTCGCGCCATCATGACGGAATAGACAATCAAAACACCTCCGATAAACATCCCGGGCAGAAAACCGGCCATAAAAATCTCGGCCACGGAGACATTCATGACCAGCGCATAGAGGATCATCGGTATGCTCGGGGGAATCAGGATGCCTAAAGATCCGGCGGAGGTGAGAAGGCCGATCGAGAACTGTTCGCCATAACCCTCTTTTATCAGTGCCGGCATCATAATCGTGCCAATCGCGATCACGGTGGCCGGCGACGAACCGGAAATCGCGGCAAAGAACAGGCAGGACGCAACCGACGCAACGGCGAGACCTCCCCAGGATCGCCCGACAAAGAGTTTCATGACCTTTACTAGTCTGTCCGAAATGGCCCCTTCCGCCATTATGTTGCCGGCAAGGATAAAAAAAGGCACGCCTAGGAGCACAAAGTTGTCCAGACCGTTAAAAAGCTGCTGGATCAGTGAGGTAAGGGGGGCATGGGCTATAAAGAAAAGATAGACGGCTGTCGTCGCGGCAAGAACAAGGGCAATCGGCATACTGAAAACAAGAAGAACAAAAAAGCAAACGAAGACGATTGTCAGCGTCACAGGCTACTTCCTCCTGATCCTCTCGAACGGCTGATTCTGCAAAAAACTGCGGAAATGACGAAAGGAAAGCGCAAAAAATCTAAACCCCATTGTGAGCGAAAAAACCGGAATCGGCAGGTACGGAATAAACATCGGCAGGTGCATGGCGGGGCTCCTGACGCCGAAATCCCTGATCTTCAACAAATGGACGGTCCCATAATAGACAAAAAGCACAGATACGATCCCCGATAGCGCATACGCCGCCGCCTTGATCAGATGGCTTATCCTGTCGCGGGAATACTCGGTAAGGGCCTCCATCGAAAAATGGGTCCCGTATCTCACCCCTATCGCGGCGCCGAGATAGGTGATAAAAATCATCGTATAATTGGCAAATTCGCCGAACCAGCTAAACGTATAGGAAACGGTGTATCTGAGCGCCGTTTCCAAGACCGTAAGAACGGCAAGGCCAAGCAGGGCAAAGCCCGCCGCCCCTTCCTCGATCTTTTCGAGTCGTTTTATGATCTGATCCATTTTGAATAAGAGAAACGGGTTAACGAGTCAAATGACCCATTGAGATCTTTGCAAAACGCCGCCTTTCTTGCTCATAAATCTTTTTCGACCCCGCGGCGTCTCGCATCGGCTCTCCAGGCTAAACGCTCTCTATCGTTCGCGTTCTTAACGCCTTTAGAGCCTTGCTGCGACGGCGGGGTACCCCGAAAAATCTTTAAAATCGCGCTTCAGGCAGCATTTTTCAAAGGTCTCCCATTCTCGCCAACCCGTAATCATTATTATCCTGATGGGACGCTATTTTTTCTTTAAGTAGAAATCGATTTTCTTCAAATAAAAATCGAACCAGTCCGCCCCGTACACGGCGGAATATTTTTTAAGAACAGGTTCAACCGCCTTTTTAAAGGCCTCTCTCTCCTTCGCGGTCAGAATATGCACGTCGACGTTTTGGGCCTTGGCCTTTTCCAACGCGACAAGCCTGTTCTTCGCATTGCCGTCCCGGTTGACCTTGATCTGCACATCCGCCGCCTCCCTGAAAATCTTCCGCTGATCAGGGGTTAGCGAATTCCAGAAGGCCTTATTGACGACGGTGGGGCACTCGGTGAGGATATGATTTGTTATCGTCGCAAATTTATTCACCTCGGTAAACTTCATCAGAATCGACGTATAGATGGGGTTGTCCTGCCCATCGATAACCTTCTGCTGCAGCGCATTGTAGATCTCGGGAAAAGGAAGGGGGGTCGGATTTGCACCCAGGGCCTTGAACGTATCTATCATCATCGGAGACTCCAGGACCCTGATCTTCAGACCCTTCAAATCCTCCGGCTTCTTGATCGGCCGCTTCGAGTTGGTCAGATCCCGGAATTCGTTTTCCGTATAACCGATAAAAACAAAGCCCTTCGCATCACAGTATTTCGCAAAACGCTCTTTGACCTCTTTATCATCGAGAACGCTGTAAGCGGTATCCCTTTCCGGATAAATAAAAGGCAGTTCGATGATTCCGATCTTCGGCACAAAGTTGGCAAGTACGCCTGCGGTGGCCGCGGTCATCTGAAGCGTTCCTCCCTGCACCTGTTCGCACATCGACCTCTCGCCGCCGAGCTGGCCGAGCGGAAAGACCTGAACCTCGATCGCTCCGGCCGTCTTTTCGTTTACGTATTTCGCGAAAGCAACGGCTCCGTGGTGTTGCGGGTGGATCGGCGGACCTACGTGACCGTACTTAACAATAACCTTTGCCTCCACCGAAAAACTTGCCAGCATGAAAATGATTGCAAAAATGACCCCTACCGTTTTTTTGTACATAGAACACCTCCTCGTCAAAT
>DYLD01000129.1 GCA_020722315.1 Syntrophus aciditrophicus | reverse complement strand
ACATCCTTCTCTTCCGGACCGAGGGCGGCAAAACCATCGGCCAGCTCCTGATCGGAATAGCCGGTCGTTCTGACTAAGGTATCCTGACTCACATACGCAGCCCCGAATATCTCAGCCAGTCTCCCGCGGGCCGCCCGTCGGAAGGTTTCCCCCTGCCAGAGGCGGTCTTTCGCAACCTCATAGCCCATCGCCTCGAACACATCATAGAGGCGATCCTCATCGGCGCCTGCGATAAATAGCACGCCCTGGGCATCGCGCGTCGTTGTCACCGTGGATGCACGTGGCGCCGGCTCGCTGCTTGTCGAACAACCCCAGACCCCCATCATCAGAAACGCCAAAACGGTTAACGATATAAACCAACGTAAAAACGATCTGTCTGCCGACTGCAAATTTCTTTTCCCCATCTTCCCCCTCCTTTTTTATAAAATTGGCCGGTTATTCGTATGAGTGCCGTGGGCAGAAACCATCTCTTCCGGGCGCCCTTTCAAAAATTTGCAAGTTAATCATGCCTTCGGTGCCGTTGCTGCGCAATACCCGGAAAATGAGATGTAATGTTCTCCAATAAACCTGTACTCCATAAAAATCAACTAAAATTACCGTGCCCCCCTGACAAACGGCTAATTTAAAGTCTGATATTAAATCAGACGCCGAAGGATGTTGGAAAATTATATTTTGCGAACATTAAACCAGGGTCAGAGTCATATTATTCCCCTGTCTGCGTAATTCCAGTCGAGAGGTTCCATCACGTTTGCGAAGGCCATTATTACTCCGCCACACAATTTCGATATTCTCATTGACGGCGGTCGGCATTGAATCGTAATATGCTGACAACAGGTCATTCCGGCGAAGGCATTCAACCGACCTGAAAAAATCCCCCCGGATTTACTATTCGGGCGCTGAAGGACAACCAGGAGTCTTGAAAATTTGGGGAGTATGCACTCAATGCCGCAATTTTTTAAAATACGATTTTTCGTTGCTGTCTTTGCAGTGTTCATCTTTGGTTTTCTCCCTTCGGAAAGCGCGGGGGCGAACGGGGAAACTTCGCCCCGCCTCTTTGTCGAAAGCGGCGCGGGGCTGATATCGCTTGAGGCCCGGAATGTCGAGACAGCGGAGCTGCTGCGGGCCCTGGCCGAGAAGACAAAAACCGATATCGCCGTCGGTCCCGGAATTTCCGGAAAAATAAGCCTGAAGATAACCGCAGCGACCATCGGGGACGTCCTGAAGGCAATAGGCCAAAACAGCGCCATTGTTTATGAATATCAACCTGATACCGGCGGCTGGCGCGTCGTGCGCGCGCTTGCGGTCGCGGGGACAAACGGTGAAAAGTCGCCGTCCTCGGGGAATGAGCAGGCAAAGGCGAAAAATAAAAACCTTGCCGCAGCCAATAAGCCGGAAACAGGCATAAAGAAAGAAGCCGTCTCGGGAACAAACGAAGATCCGGCACAAAAACAAACTTCGTCTTCAGGAATCAAGCATGAACAGAGGCCGTCCTATAAGGCCGGCGAACTGCTGGTCAGATTCAGGAAAGAGGCAAGCCCGGAGCAGATCGCCGCGCTCCACAAGAGGCTGGGGAGCGTCGTCATCAAGTCTCTTTCCCGGCGGCGCTTACAGAGGATAAAGCTCAAAGCCGGTCTTTCCGAGGCGGACGCCATCGAGCTTTACCGCCGTGAGGCAATTGTCGAGCATGCCGAGCGCCATGCCCTTCGCTATCCGCAGGTCACGCCGAACGACCCGGCTTTTGCCGATCAATGGGGGCTCAAAAAAATCGGAATGGAGTCCGTCTGGGGTTTCGCCACGGGGAGCCGGGATGTCGTTGTCGCCGTCATCGATACCGGGGTCGATTGCACCCATCCGGATTTGCGGGATAATATCTGGATCAACATAGCGGAGCAAATCGGCGTGTCAGGTATTGACGATGACAAAAACGGTTATATAGATGATATTTTCGGCTGGGATTTTGCCGGCGCAAGTTCCGCGTTTGGCACCAATGGGGCAACAGGAGACAATGACCCGACCGACGTCAATGGCCACGGAACCCATGTCGCGGGGATCATCGGCGCGATCGGCAACAACGGCATCGGCGTATCAGGAATCAACTGGAACGTCAGGATCATGCCGCTGAAGGTTCAGGCCGACGACGGTTCGGACTTTGCGTCATCCGATATTATTGAGGCGATAGATTATGCGATTGAAAAAGGCGCCGATATCGTCAACTGCAGCTTCGGCGGTTCGGAAAACACGACGGAGGAGCGCAATGCGTTCGCCCGCCTCCGGGATAACGGCATTCTCGCCGTCTGCGCCGCGGGAAATGGCGGCAATGATAGCGTCGGCGACGATATGGATTTGGGAAACAAGATCTATCCGGCTTGCTATGATCTCGACAACATCCTGTCCGTTGCCTCGGCCGCCTCCGGCGATACGCTTGCAGGCTCAAGCAACTATGGAAAGAGCGAAGTCGATATCGCCGCGCCGGGCGAAGCGATTTACTCGACATTGCCGCTCACTTCTACGGGGACGACCGCCTCGGTTAAAACCGTCGAAACTTCGGTTGAATACGGCGCGATAGGTATGGAATACGCCGGCGTTACCCCCGAGGGCGGGATTACTGGCACGCTCTACGATTGCGGCCGGGGATACGCCGACGAGATTCCCGACGCCGTCTCCGGGAATATCGCGCTGATTCAAAGGGGCAGCCGGGACGGAACGGATTTTTACTTTTACGAAAAGCTACGAAACGCGCAGGACAAAAACGCGTCGGGAGTCATTATCTATAACGACAAGGCTCCCGAAGAGGACCCGTATGATAATTTTGATACGAAAGGCGGAACGCTTTACTATCCCGGCGATTGGGTCCCGGTGGTTTCCGTGACAAAGGCCGATGGCGAGACCCTTTTAGCTTTAGCCGCTGTCGGCCGGCAGGTTGTACTGATCAACAAGCTATCTGCTAATCCATACGGTTACCTGAGCGGCACCTCGATGGCGACGCCGCATGTCTCCGGCCTTGCCGCGCTGTTGGCGGGCCATTGTCCCTCCGCCGGCTATGCACAGATTAAAAAGGCTATCCTTGACGGAGCCGAAAAGATCCCGGCCCTTGAAGACAAAATCGCGGCGGGCCGCCGGCTCAGTGCCTTTTCGGCGCTGACCGGCATGCTGCCGCCGGGCGATCTGTCGGGGAATTGCCGCGTCGGTCTCGAGGACGCGATCATTGCGCTCAGAACGAACGTGAATATCGAAGCTTCTCCTGTTTGTCCTCTTTCCGTCTGTGGGCATCTTGACGTCAATGAAGATGCCCGCCTCGGCATCGAGGACGCGATTTACATCCTCCAGACGGTTTCCGAAATCAGGTAGCAGCTTCTTTAAAGACCCGTTAAAAGTGGTATGCGAAACCTAAGCCTGTTGTAAAGTAACGGACATGGTCGACGCCGCCGAACCCTCTGTTGTAGGCCCCCTCGATATTGATCGAGAAAGCCGGGGTCACGAAGTAATCCACGCCGATCCCGCCCCTGAACGAAGCACCCCAGTTGCTTGTCTTTGATTCTGCGCCGGGAATCTCGATGTCCTCATAGGCGTTCATCGCGCCAAGCCCGAGGACGACATAAGGCGTCAGATTCTTGTACAACTTGTAAGAGATTTTCGCGTTGACGCTTCCGACAGCGACGTCCAGTTCGTCCTTGTTTCCAGGCGATTCCGCCTCGAAAGGGGCGATATATTCGGCCAGCGCCTCAACGCTCAGGTATTGGTTGACGATATAGCCGAGCCGGGCCTGAGCCCCCCATGAATCGTCGAAATCGATAACGATAGGTCCGCTGAATTTGGCTTTGGTATGGTCTTCATCCAGGCTTTCAAGCGCGTAGACACCGGAAATACCAAAATAAAAAGTCTTTTTCTGCTCGGCCAATGCCGGATTAACCACAAAAAGCAAAACTGCCGCAATGGCCAAAAACCCCACCAAGCATCCTTTTCTCATCGCATTCCTCCCCACATGAAAAGTGCTGATATTATCAGATGTTCAAATCCCATCTCTGTCCATCCAGGCTGCCGTCAAGCAAAAATGCCCTGGGCGCCGGTCTGTTTAACCGGCACCCAGGACTCTCGATTTAAGCCGCCTCTACCTTTTGGAGCTTCCGCCTCCGGATGATGATGACCGTTGTGATGAGACCGGCAGTCAGACCAAACAACGCAAGCAGAACCCATGAAGCGCCGAAATGGAGCATCAGATAGCTGAGGCCTATGATCGGCATCAGCATCACACGGACAGATGCCTTCAGACCTTCGTGGTGGGAAATGGCCGATGCAATCCCTGGAGAATATTTATAGTAGATATCTACAACCTTCCGTCCGAAATCGTTCGTCAGCAGATAGACATTCCTGAACTTCCGCAGAGTTTCCACATATTTCTGGTACGGGGAACCGAACGCCGCCGTCGCGATGAAGCATCTGCTGTCGTCGCTCTTATCGATCAGCCCGCCTCCCCCTACTCCGATTCCGAAGACGGAGAGATCATCAACCCAGAATGTAACTGAACCAGTCTGCCCATCCCCAACGTAATCGGTCGAAATGATGTTCCCGACAGGAACCGCGGTGCCGCTTCCGGCCTCCAGGGCTGCCTGCGTCTCGGCATGGTAAATCACGGCCTTTCCATTTTCGAGATCGCCCGGTTTCACAACGCCAAGATCAACCGGAATTGTTATAATGATATGATTGATATCGTCGTCGGCAAGCGGGGTGCCCGCCGCGTCGGTTATTGTGACTTTCCAAACATACGTCGGTGACGCCGAGGTGTAAACGGAAGGCGTTGACCCCTTGGGCTTCGGAACAATAATGATATAACCGTTCGCTCCCACGCCGCCGGCCGGAACTTCGACATCCACTGTCTGTCCCGAAGCTGTGACAGTTTTTCCACCGCCTGCGGTCGTCGTATCGGGAGAACCTGGCGCAGTTGCGGCGCTCAGCGCGATATTCGCAGTCGTCGCCCCACTGTTTACGCTGGTGATCGAGCCGGCGACAAAACCGGTCTTAGACGCCGCGACGGTCCAGCCCGTTGCGGCTGCTCCCGTCGGCAGGTTGATCGTATAGGCACCGCCGGCAATCGTAGTTGCCTGATATTGAACTGTCGGCTTGTCGGGCTGATAGGCGCTGACTATGGCGCCGACAAGCGGAGAACTGTCAGCCGCATTGGTTACAGTACCGCCGATAGAGGCATCGCTTGCCGCCATCTTCACGTCAAACTCGGACTCAGCCGAGGAGACTTTCTGAGAAACATAGTCGGTAGCCGTAACCTCGTAGAGATACTTCCCGCCCGTCGCGGCTATGCCGGTGAATACGGCCTTTCCATCATCCCCCGTTACGACCGGAGCCTTTCCTGTGTAGTCAATACTAACCGTTGCGCCGCTCAACGCGGTTCCATCGGGTTTTTTGACATTCACGGTGTAGTCGGTCGTCGGAGTTATGTTAAACGGGCCGAATGTTTTCTTGTTGAGACCGTTTTCTTCGGTCAGATCGGGATCGCCCGCTACGGTTACGCGGACATAGAATGTCTTCACCTGATCTATTCCTGCTGCCGGTGTAAACGTGTTGGTATTATCGTCGGTCACGGGACTTGCCTTCGTCCATGTCCCGTAATCGGCCGGTGTCGTTACCTGGGCGGTCGCCGTTGCCGAATCCATGATCTCCCATGTATAAGTCGTCCCGGCGCCGTTTACGGTAAAGGGCTGTGTTGCAGTTCCAAGGATTGTTCCTGCTTTGGGAGTCAGCGTGATGGGCACCTTGACCTTATAGGTTGAGGTTGCAAGGGAAGTTTTATCTTGTACCGTTATCGTGTATTCCCCGGCGTTGCCCCCGGCGGTAAAAACCCCCGCCGCCGATATCGCGCCCCCTGTCGGACCGCTCGTTATGGAGTAGTTAAATCCGTCTCCCGTTCCTCCGGTTACATGCGCGCCCACATCAACAGTTCCTGTCGTCAGCGTGGTCTCCCTCGGCAGAGCCGCGGTGTCAATAACGACGGCAGCGGGAGGCTGAACGTTCATCGCGACGGCATTGCTGGTCTTTCCTCCCAGTGCCGCCGTGACATTGGTCGAGCCCTCCGCAATGGCCGAAAACAGGCCGGTTGCCGAGCCGATTGTCCCTTTTGTGGTATCCGAAGATGTCCAGGCGACGTATGTCGTGATGTCAGCAGTCGACTTTTCGTGCGTTGAGGGATCCTCGTATGTTCCGGTTGCCTTGAACTGGACCGTTTCGCCGACCTTCGGGGATGTTGTGTTTACCTTGCCACCCGTCGTCGTTTCAATCGCGATGCTCTGCAAAATCTTGGGCGCGGTCGTGACGGTAGCCGTGCCGTTCGTCAACCCTGCAGAAGTGGCCGTAACGGCGATATCCCCGCACGTCTGGCCCACTTTTGAAACAACATGGCTCGTCGCCACGCCCTCTTTGGCGTCGACGGTAGTTTCACCACTCTGGATATCTCCGTAGGTCGTCGCGTCGACACCGAAGGTCACCGCCGCTGTAGAGTTGGTGAGGTTGTTGTATTCATCGACGATCCGGGCCGTCAGAGTCGATTTGGAAGCCACCGAACAGGAGATGATGGTCGGATCTGCCGTCAGGTTGATCTTGGCAGGCTGGCCGGCATTAACCACGATCCCCGTCTGGGAACCTGTGATCGTTGCCGTCTTCGTGTCGGTTGCGGTCACGCTATGCGTGCCTTTGGTCTTCAGCGTTACTCCACCGGTGAAGAGCTTGACGCCGTTGTCGCCGAGCACAAAGTTATAGTCCGCAGGCAATGTCGCATTGGCGTCAGAGGAGGTGAAATGAACGGTACCGGTATACTGGGTCGCCGTTACGCCGGCGGCGTTAACGGCTTTCACCTGAACATTGCTGGCGGTGCCCGCCGCAACCGGATTCGTGATCTGGGTTACCTCAAGTTTTGTCGCCTGGACGGCAGTGAAGGGAACGTTAAGCGTACCGGTAGCGTCACCGG